>JABDJO010000111.1 GCA_013002465.1 Silicimonas sp.
TGCAGCATTTCCCGCTTTCGCCGGCGGTCACGCCTCGGGCGATGCGGCAGCCGGTGAGAAAACTTTCAACCAGTGCAAAGCCTGCCACATGATCGAAGATGCGGATGGAAACATGATCCTGAAGGGCGGCAAGACCGGTCCGAACCTTTGGGGATTGCCAGGCCGTGCCGCCGGTGGCGTTGATGGCTTCAAGTACAAGAAGTCGATCGTCGAGGCTGGTGAAGGCGGTCTTGCCTGGGACGAGGCGAGCTTTGTCGCCTATGTCCAGGACCCGACGGCCTATCTGAAAGAAGTGACCGGCGACAGCAAGGCGCGTTCGGGCATGTCGTTCAAGGTCCGCAAGGAAGAAGACGCCGTGAACCTCTGGGCCTATATCGCGTCGGTTTCACCCGAACCGGGATCCTGACAAGCTGACGGCATTGGGCGACAATCCGCTTCGCCCAATGCCGGATTCCCCCGCTTTTCCGGGGTTTTCCCTGAAACATAAGGCTTCCGAGGCACAACCCACCGTGTCTCCACACTCAAAACAATCCCGATAAAACCGGGTAATTGTCTGGGTCTTTCCCCATTCTCGCCCGATTTCGCCCGCACAAGGAACAGGCCGCGGGGGCAAGAATTAAGGGTAAGAAGCCTGATGGACCGTCTGACGGAAATGGAAGCCTTTGCGACCGTCGTGGATCAAGGTGGATTCACAGATGCTGCCAAGAAGATGGGAATTTCAAAGTCGGCCGTGTCCAAGCACGTTTCGTCACTTGAAGCCCGTCTTGGTGCGCGCCTGCTGAATCGAACCACACGCCGCGTCTCGCCGACCGAAATCGGCCTGGCCTATTATGATCGCGCCCGTCGGGTGCTGAATGATGCAGGCGAGGCTGACGCGCTTGTCACCTCGATGCAGTCGGCACCGTCTGGCTTGCTGCGCATCTCGGTTGCGACCGACTTCGGTGTGAACCACCTTTCGCCTGTTTTGGGTGAGTTCCTTCAGGAATTCCCGGAAATCACAGTGAACATGGTGCTGAACAACCGGTATGTGGAACTGATCTCGGAAGGGTTCGATCTTGCGATCCGCATCGGTGAGCTTGAGGATTCCACGCTAAGGGCGCGGAAATTGTGCGAAACCAATCGTCGCATGATCGCTTCGCCCGATTACTTTGACAAATATGGCCGACCGCAGAAGATTGACGATCTGAACGAACACAAGCTTTTGCATTACTCGAACAATTCCAGCGGCAACGTGTGGAAACTGACCGCGCCGTCTGGCGAAAAACGCCAGGTTCGCACAGCTGGCTGGCTGACGGTGAATGACGGCCAATCGCTTTTGAATGCTGCCATTGCGGGTCTTGGCATCGCTTATCTGCCGTCTTTCCTTTACGCGGAAGCGATGGATGACGGTCTGGTTCAGGAGGCAATCCCAGAACTGCCGATTGAAACCCAAGGTATCTTTGCAGTCTATCCTCCGGGCCGGTTCACCCAGCCCAAGGTGCGCGCCTTCATTGATTTCCTTGTCCATTCCTTTGCGGAAAAGGGTCCGGACAGGTGGTGAATTTCCCTTGTTTGTGACGGTTTTCAACGGGTGCCCCTTGGGCGCCCGTTTTTCATTCCAGCGATAGAAGTACGACCTCGACCCGGCGATTTGCCGCCCGTCCCTCGGGCGTCAGGTTCGTGGCTCTTGGCGCAAGATAGCCCGCACCTGCGGCCTGAAGCTGGCCAGAGTCCACCTCGAAGCTATTGATAAGCCGATCCGCCACCGCTGCGGCGCGTCGACGCGACAGGTTCGTGTTGGCTTCAAGCGATCCGACCGCATCCGTATGGCCGACAAGCACGACCCGTGCCGTTGGATTGGCGCCCAGCCAGTCGCTTAGGTCAATCAGGGACAAATACGGGCCATTTCCAAGGTCGGCAGAGCCGGTTCCGAATTCAAGGTCATCCAGGACCGCGCGTCCGAGTGTATCGAGGTGCGTTGCAAGGTCTCCGGCAGCCGTGGATGTGGGAGTGACCTTTGGCGTCGGCTCGGGTTCTTCGGGGATCGGTGCGGGGGCAGGGAAGGCGACGTCTGACACCTCGGTGATATGGATAAAGCCCTGGGTGTTGGAGGACGATGCGACCAACGCCACAGTGTGGGGGTTGCCACCGGGTTGGGAAAAAAGCGCATAGCGATAGTTGCCCAGATCGACATGCATGTGCGGTTCGCCGATCAGATCAAGTTGGAAGCGAAAGTCGAAGCCACCGCAAATGGCGTCAGCGCAGGTGAACACCTTTACATAGCCTTGCGACGTCAGGATTTCGCTCAACGGTGCTAAAAGTTGTAGCGTTGTCAGCGTGTTGCTTGGAGTGCGAAGAACAGTGCGGCGTATTTCACCATCGACAACCGGAGCCTGGGTTTCGGGGCTCCAAGGCGCATCGGGCAGGCGAAGGCTGGCCGCGGATTGGCTCTCTATCTTGACCGGCGTTGCGTTCGGGACGGAAAGTTCAAGGCCATGGGCCGCACCCGCAAGACAAAAAAGCAGAAACGCCAGGCGGATCATGTCGTGACCCCTGGTGCGCGGCGATAGTGATAGGATGTCACCGGTTCCATCTTCAGCTTGTGATACAAAGCGTTCGCGGCGGTGTTCGCCTGTGTCACAGCAAGCGTCAACCACCTTGCCCCGTGCTTTTGCGCCCAGTCCGCGACGGCGCGCACGGCCATTTCGCCTAATCCCTGCCTTTGTAATGTTGGCGAGACTTCCAGCGCGTGCAACATGGCGATGTCGTCGTCGATGGCAACAAAGACGACGCCGGCGGGGATGTCACGGCTTCGGCAAAGGATTGCGGTTTTTGGCTCGGTTGCGCGCTCCATGACGGCGATGCGGGCCTCTGAAATACCCGCCTGGCCCCAAAGCTCGCGTTGCACCGCAAGGGGTGGCCAGGACAGCATGGTAATTGCGGCAGGTTGCGCCTGTGCAATGTCGGCGGTTGGCACCAGGTACAGCGTCACCGGATCGACAACATCATAGCCGCGCTTTGCCAGTTTGCTATCTATGGCCTCTTCACCGGGTCGGACCATAAACAGGGGGTGCTGGCCCAGGGCCCTCATGCCACGCTCGCCATCGGAAATGTCAGCGTGATCTTCAAGGGCGGTTGCCGCCGACACCCGTTGCCCGCCACCCAGACCTTCACGCAGCCGCCAACCGTCGCGGTCAATGATCCGGGCCGGAGGCCAGGTCGCATCGAGTGCGGCAAAAAGGAGGTTTTGGCCCGGTTTAGTCACTATTCGGCTTCCCTTGCTGCGACCTCAGTCGTTCTGCTGCTCGCTCGATTTGGTCACGTTCAGTTCCACGGACGACAACATTGGTGCCAAACGCGCCGTCGAATCGAAACGGATAGGACCCGAAACTTAGGTCGGGATACTCGGCGACCAGGATATTCAGAAACTCTGCAATCTCGCCCTCGGCACGATCTATCCGGACGGTTTCCGAGATCAAGGGCTGACCGCCTGTCAGGGTCGGCAAAAGCCCCGCCACCATGGCTTCGAATATTGCCGGAACGCCTGCCATGACATGAACGTTTCCCAGGGAAAAACCGGGCGCGGCCGAAACCGGGTTGTCAATCAGCTGTGCGCCGTCAGGGATCCTTGCCATCCGCAAGCGGGCCTCATTCATTTCGATGCCCTGACGGTCATAGTGGGCCTGGAGGATTTTCAGAGCGTCGTCGCGCACGCCGATATTGGCACCCATGGCCTTGGCAATGCAATCAGCCGTGATGTCGTCATGGGTCGGTCCGATGCCGCCCGAGGTGAAAACTTGGTCATAGTTTCCGGACAACGCGCGAACCGCCGCCACGATGGCAGGTTCGTCGTCGGACACCACGCGGACCTCGGTCAGATTTATGCCAACCTCGGTCAGTTTTCCGGCCAGATGGTACATGTTCGCATCGCGCGTGCGGCCCGACAGGATCTCGTCCCCGATCACCAGCATTGCCGCCGTTGGATTGGCCATTGTCCCGTCCTTGTCCCCTTTGCCCTGCCGGTATAGGCCCGGTGCCATGCGCTTTCAAACGCCTTTGATCCCCGGACGGCTGATCCGCCGCTATAAACGGTTTCTGGCCGATGTGGACCTTGAGGATGGCCGCGAAATTGTGGCCCATTGCCCGAACCCCGGCGCCATGCTTGGCCTTGCCGACCCCGGAATGCGGATCTGGCTGGAACCGAACGACGACCCGAAGAAAAAGCTGAAGTTCGGTTGGCGGCTAGCGGAATTGGAGGACGGTCATCTGGCGGGCATCGACACCGGCGTGCCGAACCGCGTGGTGCGTGAGGCTTTGGAGGCCAAGGCCATTCCCGCATTGGCCGAATACGATGTCGTGCGACCAGAGGTGAAATACGGCCAGAACAGCCGCATAGATTTCCTGCTTAGCGGTCCAGGGAAGCCCGACGCTTATGTCGAGGTCAAGAATGTTCATCTGCGCCGCGTGGGCGATTTGGCAGAATTCCCCGATTGCGTCACGGCGCGCGGCGCCAAGCACTTGGGTGAACTGTCGGCCATGGTGGCCGAGGGGCATCGCGGGGTCATGCTGTACCTCGTTCAGCGCACCGACTGTGCGCGGTTTGCCTTGGCCCGGGATTTGGACCCTGGTTATGCGGTGGCTTTTGACCACGCACGCGAAAATGGGATCGAGGTTCTTTGCCACGGCACAGGGATTTCGCACCAGAGCGTTGAAATCGGGTCCCAGTTGCCGGTCTTGGATTGACCTGGCATTCGCCGGTTCTGGTTCTTTGCAGCAGAAGGGCTTATATCCGTCGCAAGTAGAGGACATGCCGCGTGGATGAACGAAACAAGGGCCGTCTGACGAAAGATGGCATCCGCATTTATGACCGTGAAGCCTTCGCCGGGATGCACCGTGCGGGGGCTTTGGCGTCGCGGATCCTGGACGAGATTGCACCGATGATTGAACCCGGCGTGACCACGGCGGCCATTGATGCCTCGATCAACGCTCAGGTCGACGAGGCGGGGGCTACTTCAGCCACGATTGGGTACAAGGGGTATCAGCACGCAAGTTGCATTTCGGTCAATCACGTTGTCTGCCACGGCATCCCCGGTGACAAGCGCCTGAAAGATGGGGACATTCTGAATGTCGATGTCACGGTCATCGTCGATGGATGGTATGGTGATACGTCGCGGATGTATGTCGCCGGGAAACTGTCGCGCAAGGCCGAGAGGCTGATCCAGGTCACCCATGACGCCCTGTTCAAGGGGATCGAGGCGGTCAGACCCGGGAACACATTTGGCGACATTGGTCATGCCATTCAGGCCTATGTCGAGGCGCACCGAATGAGCGTGGTTCGTGATTTTTGTGGCCATGGCCTGGGCCGGGTATTCCACGCGCCGCCGAATGTCCTGCACTACGGGCGACCCGGGACTGGGCCCGAGCTTGAACCCGGCATGTTTTTTACCATCGAACCCATGGTGAACCTTGGCCGTCCCGAAACCAAAGTGCTGTCCGACGACTGGACTGCGGTGACGCGCGACAAGTCGCTGTCGGCGCAATTCGAGCATTCGGTCGGGGTGACCGAGGATGGTTGCGAGCTGTTCACCCTGTCCGCCGCCGACAAATTTCACCCGACCTGGGCCTGATTTAGAGCCTTTTTTCGCGGCTTATGCGGCCAATTTTGCCAAAAAGCTTGCTTTATGCAAAATGTCACGCTTTGATCTGCTAACGAAAACATGGCGCGCTCTCTACGCCGCATCGACGGCGCGCATGGCTTAGAACTTGGGGTACCGCGGCAGGACATCTCATGCAGATCAAGTTTTCTCTGAATGGGGAAACTGTCGAGCTGGAGGCCGCGGCCTCCCGCACGCTGTTGGATTGGTTGCGCGACGACCGCGGTCTGACCGGCACGAAAGAAGGGTGCAACGAAGGAGACTGCGGTGCCTGCACCGTGATGGTGCAGGACGAAACGGGGGTTCGCGCGCTGAACGCCTGTATTCTGTTCCTGCCGCAAATCCACGGCAAATCGGTGCGAACAGTCGAAGGACTAACTGGCCCGGGCGCGGAACTGCACCCGGTACAGGCCGAGATGGTGCGGCACCACGGGTCTCAGTGCGGGTTCTGCACGCCGGGGTTTGTTGTTTCGATGGCGGTCGGTCACACCAATGGGCGTTGTGATCACGATGACGTTCTGGCGGGGAACCTGTGCCGGTGTACTGGCTATGCGCCGATCATTCGCGCGGCCGAGGCAGCAGAGGACGCACCTGTGCCTGACTGGATCAGTGACGGACCGGTGCCCTGCGACCCACTGAAAACCGCGCCGGAGTCCGCGGATGAGCTTGCCGAATGGTACGCCGCACACCCGGATGCCACATTGGTGTCGGGCGCGACGGATGTCGGGCTATGGGTCACCAAGGGTTTGCGTGATCTGGGGGAGGTTGCATTTCTGAACCGCTGCCGTGATTTGCAGCAGATCGAGGATACCGGCGACACCCTGCGTATTGGGGCCGGCGTGACGATGGCGACGCTTTTGCCGGTGTTGCGCGACCACCATCCGTCTTATGCCGAGATGGTGCGGCGCTATGGCAGTGAACAGGTTCGTCAGGCGGCGACGATTGGCGGGAACATCGCCAATGGTTCCCCGATCGGGGATAACCCGCCAGCATTGATCGCTTTGGGCGCTGAACTGCATCTGCGCCAGGACAATAATCGGCGCCAGATACCGATCGAGGACTTCTTTCTTGACTACGGCAAACAGGACCGTCAGCCGGGTGAGTTTGTCGAGGCGGTGACGCTGGCGAAGTCCGCGCCTAACTTGCGCTGTTACAAGCTGTCAAAGCGGTTCGATCAGGACATTTCGGCGGTGCTGGGATGCTTCGATATCGGTGTTGCGGATGGCGTTGTGGCCTCCGCCCGGATCGCATTTGGCGGTATGGCGGGTGTGCCCACGCTGGCACATTCGGTGATCGAGGGACTGCTGGGTGAAGCATGGAGTTTTGAGACAATCGAAGCTGTTTTGCCACGGTTTAGTGACGATTTCACACCGATGAGCGATATGCGGGCCAGTGCAGATTACCGGTTGAAGTCGGCACAGAATATGCTGGTGAGATATTGGCACGAGATGGCGGGCGAACAAGTCAATGTTCTGGAGGTGCGACCATGAGCGTTGCGAAATCTCTGCCCCATGACGCGGCTCCTCTCCACGTCACCGGAACGGCCAGATATGTCGATGATATTCCGCTGCCTGCGAACACGCTGCATCTGGCATTCGGGTTGTCCGAGGTCGCGCATGGAGAGATCGTTTCGGTTGATCTTGATGCCGTGTGGGCGGCGCCAGGTGTGATCACAGTTCTGACGGCTGCGGATCTGCCGCACGAAAATGACGTGTCACCGGCGCCATTGCCCGAGCCGATGCTGGCGGTAGATACCGTTCATTATGTGGGCCAACCGATCTTTCTTGTGGTGGCGACCAGCCATCTCGCGGCACGCAAGGCCGCCAAACTGGGGCGGATCGACATAAAGCCCTTGCCAGCCTTGTTTTCGGTCGACGAGGCCATGGCCGCTGACAGCAGGTTCGAGGACGGGCCAAGGATATACTCCAAAGGCGACGCCGCACAGGCAATTTCTCAATCACCTCATATACTTGAAGGTTCGATCGAGATGGGCGGTCAGGAACATTTCTATCTGGAGGGCCAGGCTGCTGCGGCCATGCCGCAAGAGGGTGGCGACATGATCGTCTATTCCTCGACCCAGCATCCGACCGAGATTCAACACAAGGTGGCCCACGCGCTGGGTACGCATATGAATGCCGTGCGTGTCGAGACTCGGCGCATGGGCGGTGGATTTGGCGGCAAGGAAAGCCAGGGCAACGCCTTGGCCGTATCTTGCGCGGTGGCTGCTTCGATCACGGGAAAGCCCTGCAAGATGCGATATGACCGGGACGATGACATGATCATCACCGGCAAACGCCATGATTTTCGCATTGATTACCGCGTCGGGTTCGATGACGAGGGGCGCATTTCGGGGGTCGAGTTCCTTCAGTTGTGCCGATGCGGGTGGTCGATTGATCTGTCGTTGCCGGTCGCGGACCGAGCCATGCTGCATGCCGACAACGCCTATGCCATTCCCAACATGCGCGTGGAAAGCCATCGGTTGAAGACAAACACCCAATCGGCAACGGCATATCGCGGCTTTGGTGGCCCGCAAGGCATGTTGGGGATCGAGCGGGTGCTGGATCATGTGGCGCACGCCATTGGGCGAGACCCGATGGAGGTGCGTCGGCTGAATTACTATCGCGATATGGGCGATACAGGCCCGGGCACCGGGCAGAGATTTGGCGGCAAGCATTCCCCAAACGCCGAAGATATTGGACCCGAGACGACCCACTACGGGATGCCGGTCGAAGATTTCGTCCTGCACGGCATGACCGAGGCCCTGGTCGAGAAAAGTGACTATTTCAGGCGAAAAGCGGCTGTTTCGGAATGGAACGCCAGTCATGCGACGTTGAAAAAGGGTATTGCCCTGTCGCCTGTTAAGTTCGGAATCAGTTTCACACTTACCCACCTCAATCAGGCAGGCGCTTTGGTGCATGTCTATCAGGACGGGTCGATCCATATGAACCATGGCGGCACCGAGATGGGGCAGGGTTTGTTCCAGAAGGTGGCTCAGGTGGCGGCGGCGCGATTTGGAGTTGGAGCCGAACAGGTCAAGATTACGGCCACCGATACGGCAAAGGTTCCAAACACATCGGCCACCGCGGCCTCGTCGGGATCGGATCTGAACGGGATGGCAGTGCAGGCGGCCTGTGACACGATCCGCGCACGTCTGGCGTCCTTTGTTGCGGAACGCGCCGGAACCGATCCTGCCGATGTGCGATTTGAGGATGGGGCCGTTCACGTCGGGAACCAGGCCTTGCCCTTCGAAGATGTTGTGAGTGACGCCTATTTGGCCCGTATTAGTCTCTCTTCCACTGGATTTTACGCCACTCCGAAGGTGGCCTGGGACCGGATCAAGGGTGAGGGGCGACCGTTTTTCTATTTTTCGTATGGGGTGGCTGTGACCGAAGTCGTGGTGGATACGCTGACCGGCGAGAACCGCATCCTGCGCGCGGATATTCTGCACGATTGTGGCGCCTCGCTGAACCCGGCGATTGATATTGGCCAGATCGAGGGTGGCTATGTTCAGGGGGCCGGTTGGTTAACGACGGAAGAACTGATCTGGGACAGCGAGGGACGGCTTCGGACCCATGCGCCTTCGACCTATAAAATTCCGGCCTGCTCGGATCGTCCCGACATCTTCAATGTCTCGCTGTGGGATGGCGAGAACCGCGAAAAGACGGTCTATCGGTCAAAAGCCGTCGGAGAACCGCCCTTCATGCTTGGGATTTCGGCGCATTGCGCCTTGTCCGATGCGGTGGCGGCCTGTGGCGCAGGCTATCCGGACCTGAACGCACCCGCCACGGCCGAAGAAGTGCTGGCGTCCATTGGAAGGGCACGGTCGTGAGGGGCTGCATCGCCTTTGGGGTCGCACGTGCCCGAAAGCACGTTGGATCGGAAAAGCCGTGAGTTTCGAGTTGCGGGACATAACTCGGATAGCCCCGGTTGCGCGGGTTGTCGTTGCCCGGACCAGGGGGTCTGTGCCGCGCGAGGTTGGTGCGGCCATGTTGGTGACAAAAGGCGATTGCCTGGGCACCATCGGTGGCGGGGCTTTGGAACATGAGGCGATCGCACGCGCCCGCGAAGTTCTTCAGACTGGCGTGGACCGGCTGGACCAAGTGCCCTTGGGGCCGGGTCTGGGCCAGTGTTGCGGCGGGGCCGTAACGCTGCTGACCGAGATTTGGGACGAAGCGCGGCTGGCCGATGTGGCGGGCGTGGTGGCGCGTTCCTTGCCCGGGACGGACGGGGACATGCCAATTTCAGTGTCCCGGCTATTGTCGGTCGCACGGCGTGAAGGCCGTTTGCCAGAACCGGGGATAGTGGACGGCTGGATGGTGGAGCCGGTGAGCGAACCCGTGCGTGAGATCTGGGTGTGGGGGGCAGGACATGTCGGTCGCGCGATTGTCCGGGCCCTGGCGCCTTTGCCGGGTTTGCGGATTTGCTGGGCGGATACCGATCGGGGTCGTTTTCCAGCCGTGATTTGTGCTGGTGTCGAACCGATGATTGCCGCGAATCCCGCTGATTTAGTGCCGCTTTCGGCCAGTCACTCCGAGCATATCGTGCTGACTTACAGCCATGCCCTGGACCTTGAGCTTTGCCACAAGATCCTGTCGCGTCCCTTCCAGTCATTGGGCTTGATCGGGTCGGCGACGAAGCGGGCACGGTTTCGCTCGCGGCTGTCCTCGTTGGGGCATTCCGCGGCGCAGATCGAACGGATCAAAAGCCCGATTGGCGATCCGGGATTGGGCAAGCATCCTCAGGCGATTGCGCTTGGGGTGGCAACCGAATTGCTTTCGAAAAGCACAACACAGGTGGACAAAATGGGGCAAACGGCATGAGTGCGACGCTTTTGGAGATCAACGGACTGCGCAAGGCCTATCCCGGCGTTGTGGCAAACGACGATGTCAGCTTCTCTGTCGGAGAAAGCGAAGTACACGCTTTGTTGGGCGAGAACGGCGCGGGCAAGTCGACGTTGGTCAAGATGGTCTATGGGCTGGTGCGACCTGACGAGGGGCAGATGAGTTTCGCGGGGCGCACCTATGCGCCCGGGTCACCTCACGAAGCGCGGCGGACAGGGATCGCGATGGTGTTTCAGCACTTCAGCCTGTTCGAAGCGCTGGACGTGGCAGAAAACGTGGCGCTTGGGATGGAGACGCCGCCGCCAATGCATGAACTGGCCAATAACATCCGGGAGGTCAGCGAGACCTATGGGCTGCCGCTGGACCCCGGGCGGTTGGTCGGAGAGCTGTCGGCGGGCGAGCGTCAGCGGGTCGAGATCATTCGGTGTCTGTTACAGGACCCGAAGCTTTTGATCATGGATGAGCCGACCAGCGTGCTGACACCGCAAGAGGTCGACATCCTGTTCGAGACGCTTCGCAAGCTTCAGACCGAGGGCACGTCGATCCTTTATATCAGTCACAAACTCGAGGAAATTCGTGCCTTGTGTGACGGAGCGACCATTCTGCGTCTGGGCAAAGTGACCGGAACGTGTGACCCGCGCGAAAAGTCGGCGCGCGAGTTGGCCGAGCTCATGGTGGGCACCGAATTGGCAACACCTGCAGTGCGTGATCACGAATTGGGCGACGTGGCTCTGGCCCTGAACAAACTTTCGGTGGCATCGACGAATCCGTTCGGAACAACGCTGAAGGACCTATCGCTTGAGGTTCGCAAGGGCGAGGTTCTGGGCATCGGCGGCGTCGCCGGCAATGGCCAGGACGAGCTTTTGGTCGCGCTGTCGGGCGAAGTTTTGTCAGACCCGGGTGCTGTGCGAATGCATGGCGAGGCGATTGGCGGATTTGGCCCAAACCAACGGCGGGCCATGGGGCTTTTGGCGGCCCCCGAGGAACGGCTGGGCCATGCGGCAGCCCCCGACATGAGCCTCGTTGAAAACGCAGCTTTGTCGGGTTGGGTTAGGCTTGGCATTGTGAATCGCGGGTTTATTGATTGGGGCAAGGCGCGTGGATATGCCGAGGCCGTGATCAAGGAGTTCGACGTGCGTACGCCGGGGTCAGGCAATGCGGCACGGTCATTGTCAGGTGGCAATCTGCAGAAATTCGTCATCGGGCGCGAGATCATGCAAAAACCCGAGGTTCTGGTGGTGAACCAGCCGACATGGGGCGTCGATGCAAGTGCTGCCGCCTCGATCCGGCAGGCACTTCTGGATCTGGCGGCGGAAGGGGCGGCGGTTGTCGTGATTTCTCAGGATCTGGATGAATTGATGGAGATTTCGACCAGGTTTGCGGCTCTGAACGAGGGACGGCTGAGCGAACCGAGGGATGCGGCGGGGCTGACCATCGACGAGATCGGTTTGATGCTGGGCGGTGCCCATGGGATGGAGGTGGCGCATGTGTAAGCAGAGCGACGTGCATATTTTGAACAAGGTGAAGCGGTCATGATCCGGCTTGAGAAGCGGCCCACTCCGTCGCAGGTCTGGAGTTGGGCGACCCCTTTGGTCGCGGTTCTGGCCACAATGGTTGCCGGCGGTGTTCTTTTCGCCTTTCTCGGGAAAAACCCCGTCGAGGTGATCCGAACGATTTTCTGGGATCCGATCCTTGGGGAGTTTGCCTTTTACTATCGCGGCCAGCTTCTGGTGAAGGCGGGGCCGTTGATCCTGATCGCCATTGGTCTGTCCTTGGGGTTTCGCGCCGGAATCTGGAATATCGGGGCCGAAGGTCAGTACATCATGGGTGCGATTTTCGGGGCCGCTGTGGGTCTTGCCTTCTATCCGATGGAGGCGCGGTGGTTGATCTTTCCGTTGATGATCATTGCAGGCGCCTTTGGTGGTTTCATCTGGGCGATGATCCCGGGGATTTTGCGCACGCGGTTCAACACCAACGAAATACTTGTGTCGCTTTTGCTGGTCTACGTGGCCGAGCAGATCCTGGCCTGGGCCGCCTTGAGTGCCCTACGGAACCCTGAAGGGGCCGGATTTCCCGGGTCAAGGAACCTCAAGCAATATGCAAGTGCCGCGAACGAGGAATTGATCGTGGGATGGGGCATGCACTGGGGCGTCGTGGCGGCGTTTATTGCGGTGATCTTCGCTTACATCCTGTTATCGCGGCACATCCTGGGGCTGAACATCCGTCTGGCCGGGGAAGCGCCACGGGCGGCGCGGTTTGCCGGTGTGAATCCGGAACGGTTGGTGCTTTTGTGTCTGGGTATCTCGGGCGGATTGGCCGGGTTGGCCGGACTGTTCGAAGTGGCAGGTCCAGCCGGGCAGATCAGCATTGATTTCAACGTCGGTTACGGGTTCACGGCGATCATCGTGGCCTTCCTCGGGAGGTTGCACCCGATTGGCATCCTGTTGGCGGGGTTACTGATGGCCCTGACATATATCGGAGGCGAGGCCGCTCAGGCGACACTTGGTTTGCCAGCGGCGGCGATCCAGGCGTTTCAGGGGATGCTGTTGTTCTTTCTTTTGGCGTTCGATGTCTTGACCAATTACCGGGTACGGTTTGGCAGAGAGGTAAAAGCATGAAACAATTCATGTGGATGATCGACAACATCCTGGTCTTGATGGCCATCGCTGTTGGGTTTTTCATAGGGTTGGCGGGGCTGTTGCTTGCCGAACTGATCGGCATGGGTGGCTGGCTGATGGCGCTGATCCTGGTTGTCGGGGGGGCGGTGACCTTTGCGTTTCTCATTGGAATCGACAGTGTTTTCGACCGGATCTTCACAAGCGGCATCAAGAAGGCGGCGACCAAGTTGGGGGCCGATGCAGCGACGGCCGAGGGTTTTGAAATCGACAATTCGAAACAAGGCCGTTATGGTTTGATCGGTTTCGTCGCGGGCGTTGTAATAGCCTTTGCCGTTTCGTTTTTTGCGCCACCGGAACAGATCATGGGGTATTTCTGATGGATTTCGGATCAATCAACCCCGTCCTTCTGATCGCCTCTCTGATGGTGGCATCCACACCTATTTTGCTTGCGGCCATGGGGGAACTCATGGTCGAGAAGTCGGGCGTTCTGAACCTCGGAGTCGAGGGTATGATGATCGTCGGTGCGATCTCGGGGTTCATCGTGGCGGTGGAAACCGGATCTCCGGCCCTTGGGTTTGTGGCTGCAGCGGCGGGGGCGACCGTGATGGCGCTTTTGTTTGCCGTGCTGACCCAGGTTTTCCTGTCGAACCAGGTGGCGACGGGTCTGGGGCTGACACTGTTTGGTCTGGGCGTGTCATCCCTGATGGGTCAGGGTTATGTGGGCATTCGCCCGCCTGCATCGCCCCGGATGGAGTTTTTCGGCTTGAGCGATCTGCCGGTGGTCGGACCGATCGTCTTCAATCAGCACCCGATGGTCTATGTGTCGCTTGCCCTTGTGGCCGGGGTTTGGTGGTATTTCCGATCCACGCGCTCGGGCCTGATCCTGCGCGCGGTTGGGGAAAGTCACGAGGCGGCCCATGCGCTTGGCTATTCGGTTCTGGGTACACGATTTGCGGCGATTGCCTTTGGCGGGGCCTGTGCGGGGCTTGGGGGTGCTTTCCTGAGCCTTGTCATCGTGCCGCAGTGGACCGAAGGCATGACCGCGGGTCGCGGCTGGATCGCGCTGGCCATCGTGGTTTTTGCGTCCTGGCGGGCCTGGCGCGTGCTTTTGGGTGCTTACCTTTTCGGCGGCGTGACGGTCTTGCAGTTGAACCTGCAGGCGGCGGGGATTGCGATTCCGGTCGAGCTCTTGTCGATGTCGCCTTACCTGATAACCATTCTTGTGCTGGTTATAATTTCGTCCGACAAAAGGCGCGCTGCTGCCAGTGCTCCGGCGTCGCTCGGGCGACCATTCCACGCCTCAAGCTGAGGCAGCTCTGAAATACACCAACGGGAGAACAACATGAAGAAACGTACATTCCTGGCCGCGACGCTTGCGGCCACCATGGCCACCGGCGCCTTTGCCGATGGCCACGAGCCGGTGAAGGTCGGCTTTATATATGTCGGGCCTATCGGCGACGGTGGCTGGACCTATGAGCACCATCAGGGGCTTTTGGCTGTCGAGGCCGAGTTCGGTGACAAGGTTGAAACCGTCTATCAGGAAAACGTACCCGAAGGCGCTGATGCCGAGCGGGCCCTGACCCAGATGGCTTTGCAGGGTGCTGACATCATCTTTACAACGTCGTTCGGGTACATGGATCCGACGATCAACGTGGCCCAAAAGTTCCCTGACGTGAAGTTTGAACATGCCACGGGATACAAGCGTGCGGACAACGTTTCGACCTATTCGGCGCGATTCTATGAAGGCCGTGCCGTGCAGGGCCATATCGCGGGTAGGATGACGAAGACCAACAAGATTGGCTATATCGCCTCCTTTCCGATCCCGGAAGTGATCCGGGGGATCAACTCGACCTATATCCACGCCAAAAAGGCGAACCCGGATGTCGAGATGAATGTGATCTGGGTGTACACTTGGTTTGATCCGGCGAAAGAGGCAGATGCTGCCAAGGCGCTGATCGACAACGGGATCGACGTTGTTTTGCAGCACACGGATTCAACCGCGCCTCAGGCGGCAGCGGCGGAAGCTGGCGTGATTTCGTTCGGTCAGGCTTCGGACATGGCCGAGTACAAACCCGCGCCTCGGGTGTCGTCGATCATTGACAACTGGGGACCCTATTACATCCAGCGCGTTCGCGCCGTGATGGACGGTAGTTGGGAAAGCGTCGACACTTGGGATGGTATCGGCCCCGGCATGGTTGAGATTGGTGAAATCACCGATGCGGTTCCCGCCGATGTGAAGGCCGAGGCCGAAGCGTTGCGCGACAGCATTGCAGCGGGCGAATACTCCCCCTTCACCGGCCCTTTGAACAAGCAGGACGGGTCGGCCTGGCTGGCCGAGGGCGAAGTTGCCGACGATGGCACGCTGGCCGGCATGGGGTTCTATGTTGAAGGGATCACCGGCGAAATCCCCAATTGATGCAAAAGTAACTTGACGGAAAAGGCCGCCTTCGGGCGGCCTTTGACTTTTTCACGGGCTGGGGTCTAACTCGGGCCGTTGGAAAGGAGCCGCATGCGCATCGCAATCATCGGAGGCGGGATCGCCGGGGTTTCGGCGGCTGCGGCTTTGTCGCCTTTCGGTGAGGTCGTGGTGTTCGAGGCGGAATCGGCGCTTGGTACACATGCCAGCGGTCGATCTGCGGCGATGTACGTTGAAAACTACGGGAACGAGGCGGTCTGTACCCTGACCCGGGCCGCGCGGGCCTATCATGAGGCCGAGGGCGTGCTGTCTCCGCGTGGTGTCATGACCGTGGGGTTCGAGGCCGATGCGGACACGTTCGACGCCGATATTGCCGAAATGGCGTTTCAGGAAATCTCGGTCGAACAGGCTCGGGCCCGGGTTCCGATCCTGTCGCCTGATCTTACGCGTGCGGCGGTTTATGAGGATGTGCTGGAAATCGACACAGACCGGCTGATCCAGGGCTTTCACCGTCGGGCGCGCGCCAATGGTGCGACGTTCCTGACCAATGCAAAGGTGTCGCATGTTGAACGCGGCGACACCTGGCGGATCAGGGCGGGGGATCACGAGGTAACCGTTGACATCGTCGTGAATGCGGCCGGGGCTTGGGCAGACCAGGTGGCTTGCCTTGCCGGAGTCGCGCCCGTGGGCCTGCAGCCTTACCGGCGTTCAATGGCGCGCTTGCCTGCGCCCGGGGGTTACGACACGCGGTCCTGGCCCATGGTATTTGGTCCGGGCGAAAGCTGGTACGCGAAACCGGACGCAGGAGGCTGGATCGTGTCACCCGCCGATGAAGATCCAAGCGAGCCGATGGATGCCTGGGCCGACGATATGGTGCTGGCCGAAGGGTTGGCCCGCTATGAAGCCTATGTCACCGAGCCTGTCACGCGGGTTGAAACCAGTTGGGCGGGGTTGCGCACATTTGCGCCGGACCGCTCGCTGGTTATTGGCGAGGCCCCCGATGCGCCGGGTTTTTATTGGTTGGCGGGCCAGGGTGGATATGGGATGCAGACCGCGCCCTCGGCAACGGCGATGCTTGCAGCCCTGGTCAAGGGGAAGGAGCCCGATCTGCCCGGCGCGGTCGTTCAGGCATTGCTGGCCGGGCGTTTTATGGGCGATCAGGCGAAGTCGGGGGTATAGGACACCCGCTCGCGCAGCTTGTAGCTGGGCGCGGGGTAGTCTTTGAATTTGGGACCGAGATCAGGGAAGGTCTTGCGCAGGTCTTCCTTGGCCGCCTTGGGAATATGCATCATCGCGTCTTCCGAGGGCATAAAGCTTTCCACAGGAAGGCCGTTGGCGCAGAACACCTGAGGGCTGTCAAAGACGACATTGTAATAGACGAGGTCTTCGTCGGGCACGTCGCTGCCCAGTTCAAGGCCATCCACATCGCGGGCGGCCACAAGGCAGTTTTCCGCATCGTCTTCGTCGTCAATCCGCCAGCCGGGGATCAACAGGCGATGGGCGCCGCCGACCATCAGCGGTTTCTGGGGCATCATCGGGCCTATGGCACGAGGGGCAAGCGTCACCGGCGCCAGCGAGGGGTCCGCCGCCAGTTCCGCTGCCGATACGGTTTGTGTCCAGATCAGACTGACGGCTTGCAGTCCATTGTCGCGGCTCACAACGAGGTCGCCCTTGCGCAGGAATTCCACCCGCCGTTCGCCGCAAGGCGTGCGCAGGTTCGCACCCGCGCAAAGCCCGGTGACACCAGGTTTCGCAATATCGCCGTCGGTGATCTTTCTGACCAGTGTCATGGCAGCCAATCTGTCAATCGTCCCGGCTTAACCCTGCAATGAAATGTGACCGAATTAGGGACTGCAGGTGGTGAATCCGCGATACTGACATAATGTTACGGAGGATTGTTCCGATTTGGTAAACAATCAGAGGATTCTTCCGGATTTGGCATGCTATTGCCCATCAAAACGTGAACAATCAGACGAGAATTTTAATCTTCCAAGGGGTCTCGGCTGAATGCACCGGTTTTGATGAAGGTACGGACCTGCCGTATAACGGTAGGGTTCAACATCATGAAAGTATGGGTCACCGGCAGCACGATATGATCGCTCATACCCGCGACCCGGGTATTTTCAACCGAGACTTTTCCGTCGTCCTCGCCCTCGATCAGGTTCGAATAAATCGGATTCAGGGACTGGTTTCCAGCAATGACCCCTGTTTCGTATGTGACCGGGCCCAGTTGGCTGGGGACGCTGTCAGCATCGGTGCCCAATTCAAGCCCTGCAGGGCCGTTGACCCATTCAAAGGGGGCGAACTGGCTAAGTTCATCGACCAGCGCCGACCCCGAGTTCGGTGGCCCCATCATGACCACGCGGCCCAGATTTTCCGGTTTGACCTCGGCAAGCCAGAAACGGGCCAGAATTCCGCCCATGGAGTGGCTGACGATATGCGTGGTCTGAGAGCCACAAGCATTGAACGCCTTGGGAAGGATGGACCGGGCCAAGGTCGCAACATCCTTATCGGTCGATGGGTATGAGGCGTTGACGGTCGTGTGGCCGTCGCGGCGCAGCGCGTAGGCCATGATCTCCATCGAGGTGTCCGTGCGTGCCAGCCCGTGCAGCAGGATGACGCAATCTGCCATTGCGGTGCCGGGGAAGATCAAACAGAGGAACAGGAATATTCGCATAGGGCAACAAATAGGATGCAAGTGGCGGTCTTGCGAGAGGAAGCTTTACAGATTTGGGCGCAAGGCCTGGGGGGATTGAATTTCGCTCACAATTTCGGCCGCAGCAGTGCCGGGGTCGGGCGCGGCATGGACCGGGCGACCGACAACCACGTGGTCCGCACCCGCGGCGATGGCCTCGGCGGGGGTCATGACGCGTTTCTGGTCGCCTAGGGCCGAGCCGACAGGGCGCACGCCGGGGGTCACGATCAGGCGACCTTCGGCGTCGGGCAGGGCACGGATCATGGCGGCCTCTTGCGGTGATGAGATCACGCCGTGAGCGCCTGCTTCGAAGGCACGACCGGCACGTTCAGCGACCAGATCGGGGATGGTGCCGTCCTTGATCTGGGCGGCATCCAGATCGTCGCGATCAAGCGAGGTAAGAACCGTGACCGCCAGGATCTTCAGGTTTGAGTCCCCCGCACCTTCGCGTGCTGCGCGCACCACGTGAGGGTCGCCATGGACGGTCAGGAAATCGAGATCGAACTGCGCTATCCCCCGAACCGCAGCCTCGATGGTGGCGCCGATATCGAACAGCTTCATGTCCAGGAAAATGCGCTTGCCGTGGTCCTGCTTCAACTCGTTGGCCAGGGCAAACCCGCCGCCAGTCAACATTCCAAGGCCGATCTTGTAGAAGTTGACACTATCACCCAGCTTTGCGGCCAGGGCGAGGCCGTCGAGCACATTGGGAACATCGAGGGCAACGATCAGTCGGTCATCGGTCTGCATGGGCACCGGCTATCGCGCGTGCCATTGAGCGTCAAGGTGGGGCTTGCCTTGGAGTCATAGATGCCTCCAGTATTCGGGAAAGACATGGGGGATGACATGCCGAAAATCGGTGACTCGATCGTGATCGAGCTGACGGGCACGACGATTACGATTCAGGACGTGAACGCGACAGGTGGCAAGCTGTTGTGGGAGTCCGATCAGGTCACCGGCATTCCTGAAGTTCCGAAACACGTCCATGACAGTTGGCAAGAATCCTTTGAGATCGTGAAGGGATCCGGTCGATACTTCTTGAATGGATGGCACACGGCAAAAGCCGGTGATGTTATCCAGATGCCGGCAAAGATGCCCCATGTACATCCGATGGCCGAAGGCGAGACGCCGTTTGAAATGATCCAGACCATTCAGACCGCGAAGACAGACGAAAAGCAGATCATGGATACGATCGGTGTTCTTTTTTCCCTGTTTGAAAGGCGAAACCACGCCCCTCAGAAGTTCGACAAGCTGGGGTTTCCGAAGAACCCCATTCATTTCGCCGCTGCAGGCAAGCTTTTGGGTGACGCAGGCGGGTTTGACGCCCGGTTTCCTGTCTGGGCGCAGAAGCTTGGTGGGCAGACTTTCGGACGGCTTGCCCTGATGCTGCACGACCCTGTTGCTCCGAAGTGGAAATAGGGCTGCTGGAAGCCTTGCGAATGGCTTTGCCAATTCCCAAATAAGACCCAAGGCCCGATACGGTATGCTGCAATGCGGGTGCCAAAAAATCTTCGGGTGCTTAGAGAAGGAGACAGGCATGGACTTGGAGAAGTTCACCGAGCGGTCGCGCGGCTTTTTGCAGGCTGCACAGACCATCACGGCGCGGGAAAGCCACCAAAGGCTGGCGCCGGAACATCTACTGAAAGCATTGATGGACGACGATCAGGGGCTTAGCTCCAACCTGATCCGTGCTGCGGGCGGTGCGCCCGAGCGGGTGGTCGAAGCGTTGGATGTGGCCTTGTCGAAGATTCCAAAGGTGTCGGGCGATGCCGGGCAGACCTATATGGATCAACAGACCGTCAAGGTGCTGGACGAAGCCCAGAAGATCGCCAAGAAGGCCAGCGATTCATTTGTGCCGGTCGAGCGGATCCTGACCGCCCTGGCCGTGGTGAAGTCGAAGGCGAAAGACGCTCTGGACGCGGGTAATGTCTCGGCCCAGGCGTTGAATTCTGCGATCAACGATGTGCGTAAGGGGCGGACCGCGGACACCGCGTCGGCCGAAGATGGCTATGACGCCCTGAAGAAATATGCGCGCGACCTGACCGAGGCGGCGCGCGATGGCAAGATCGACCCGATCATCGGACGGGATGAGGAAATCCGCCGCACGATGCAGGTGCTGTCGCGTCGGACCAAGAACAACCCTGTCCTGATCGGTGATCCCGGTGTGGGCAAGACGGCGATTGCCGAAGGTCTTGCGCTTCGGATCGTCAATGGTGACGTGCCCGAAAGCCTCAGGAACAAGAAGCTGTTGGCGCTGGACATGGGTGCCCTGATTGCCGGTGCAAAGTATCGCGGCGAATTCGAGGAACGTCTGAAGGGCGTTTTGACCGAAGTGACCGATGCCGCAGGCGAGGTCATTCTGTTCATCGACGAAATGCACACGCTTGTGGGTGCGGGGAAGACGGACGGGGCGATGGATGCCTCGAACCTTCTGAAGCCTGCCCTTGCGCGAGGCGAGTTGCACTGTGTGGGTGCGACGACCACGGATGAATATCGCAAGTACGTCGAAAAAGACGCCGCCCTTGCGCGCCGGTTCCAGCCCTTGCAGGTGGACGAACCGACCGTGGAGGACACGATTTCGATCCTTCGCGGTATCAAGGAAAAGTACGAACTGCACCACGGCGTGCGGATCGGCGATGCGGCGCTGGTGTCGGCGGCAACGCTGAGCCACCGTTATATCACAGACCGCTTTCTGCCGGACAAGGCGATTGACCTTATGGACGAGGCCGCGTCGCGCCTTCGGATGGAGGTGGACTCCAAGCCCGAACAGCTGGACGCGCTGGATCGGCAGATACTGCAGATGCAAATTGAAGCCGAGGCGCTGAAAAAGGAAGACGACAAGGCTTCGAAGGATCGGTTGGAGAGGCTTGAGAAAGAGCTTTCGGATCTGCAACAACAATCCGCCGAAATGACCGCCAAGTGGCAGTCTGAGCGCGACAAACTGGAGTCGGCGCGCGGTTTGAAGGAGCAACTTGATCACGCGCGGGCCGAGTTGGAGCAGGCCAAGCGTGAAGGCAACCTGCAACGCGCTGGTGAGTTGTCGTACGGGATCATCCCCGATCTTGAGAAAAAGCTGGAAGGGGCCGAAACCTCAGACGACGTGATGGTCGAAGAGGCCGTGAGCCCCGAGTTGATCGCTGAGGTCGTCGAACGCTGGACGGGTATTCCGACATCGAAGATGCTGGAAGGCGAGCGCGAAAAGCTGCTGAGGATGGAGGGCGAAATCGCCAAACGCGTCATCGGTCAGGCCAGTGCCGTCACAGCGGTTTCGAATGCCGTTCGCCGTGCGCGTGCGGGTTTGCAGGACGAAAACCGCCCGCTGGGCTCGTTCCTGTTCCTTGGGCCGACGGGCGTGGGCAAGACCGAACTGACCAAGGCCTTGGCCGAGTTTCTGTTTGACGACGACCGCGCGATGGTGCGGATCGACATGTCGGAGTTCATGGAAAAGCACTCGGTCGCCCGTTTGATCGGCGCGCCTCCGGGCTATGTCGGCTATGACGAAGGCGGGGTACTGACCGAGGCGGTGCGGCGGCGGCCCTATCAGGTGATCCTGTTCGACGAGGTCGAAAAGGCACACCCGGAGGTCTTCAACGTGCTGTTGCAGGTCTTGGACGATGGTGTGCTGACCGATGGCCAGGGCAACAAGGTCGACTTCAAGCAGACGCTCATTATCCTGACGTCGAACCTTGGCAGCCAGGCACTTAGCCAACTGCCCGAAGGGTCCGACCCAAGTGACGCTCGTCGCGACGTGATGGATGCGGTGCGGTCGCACTTCCGCCCCGAATTCCTGAACCGGCTGGACGACATGATCGTCTTTGATCGTCTGACACGTGGCGACATGGACGGTATCGTCGACATTCAGCTTGCATTGCTGAAAAAGCGGCTGTCCAAGCGCAACATCTCGATCACGCTGGACGATGCGGCCGAGAAGTGGTTGGCCGACGAAGGCTATGACCCGGTCTATGGCGCGCGGCCCTTGAAGCGGGTGATTCAGAACGCGCTGCAGAACGAGTTGGCCGAGATGCTTTTGGCTGGCGACATCGGTGACGGCGATACGGTGGACGTCAGCGCAGGTGCGGACGGTCTGCTGATTGGCGACCGGGTGGCCAGTTCAAATCGCCAACCACCCGCCGATGCAGTTGTGCATTAACTGAACTGCCGGGCTGCGGCTTGAAAGCTTGTAAAGGGCGCTTGGATCGAGCGCCCTTTTTTGTATTTTGCCCAGCTTGAACTGCCGCTGGACACGTTGCTGAAATTGTCAGCCGCTGATCACCGCATCTGCCTCGAACTCTACCAGCCATTCGGGGTTCACGAACCGGTCAATCGCCATGATCGTGTCAACTGGTCGAATGTCGCGAAAATAGATCTTGCGCACATCGATCGCCGCCTTCCAGTTGTCGATATCGGTCAGGATGACGCGCGTGCGCACCACGTGATGCAGGCCAGAACCGGCATGCTCCAACGCCGCCTTGATAATTTCGATGCATTGCCTGGTCTGTGCTGCAACGTCGCCCACACCGACGGTTTTGCCATGCTCATCCACCGGGGCCGTGCCACCGATCGAAATGAAGGGACCAACGCGGACGGCGCGCGAGAAACCGACGATACCCTCCATCGGGTTGCCGTTTGAAATGAGTTCTCGGTCGAAATCCATGCTACGCTCCTTCTTGGATGCGCGTAGCTTAGCATATTCAGCATCCAGAACCCTTGGAGACGCAATCGTGAAGCAATCGGAATTCGACGCGTGGAGCGCGGGACAAAGCTATGAACACTACATGGGTCGCTGGAGCCGCAAGATCGCGGCGACATTCGTCAACTGGGTCGATGCTCCTGCCGGTGCCGACTGGCTGGAAATCGGATGTGGAACCGGGGCTTTGACGGAAGCCGTGCTTGCCACCGCGGCGCCCCGAGAGATCCTTTCAACTGATTCTTCTGCTGATTTCGTTGCCCACGCCGCATCGCAGATCCGAGACGACAGAGCGACATTCAAAGTCGCGGACGCGGCACATCTGCCTTGCCCCGACGGCTCGGTGGACGTCGTCGCCTCGGCGCTTGTTCTGAATTTCGTTCCTAACAAACTGGGCGCGCTTGCCGAAATGCACCGTGTTTTGCGGCCCGATGGCTGCGTGGTGTTTTACGTGTGGGATTATCCGGGCGGTGGAATGGGTTTTATTGACGCGTTTTGGAAGGCGGCCGCCGAGATTGATCCGAGCGCGGCAGACCTTGACGAGGCCGAGCGCTTTCCATTTTGCCAGAAAGATGGGTTGGCCGAGCTTTGCCGCGATGCTGGAGCAGACGAGGTAGAAATTTCGGCGATCGAGGTGGATTCCCGGTTTCCGGATTTCGAAGCCTTCTGGCACCCTTTCACCTTGGGTGCGGGCCCCGCGCCCGGTTTTCTTAAAAGCATGTCGGAAGAGCGCCAGCAACAGTTGAAGGACAATCTGGCAAGTAGATTTGGGAGTGGGGGACCGGTCTTGCTGCCCGCCAGAGCTTGGGCAGTGAAAGCGTGCTGGACCTCGGAAAGCTAAGCCCAGTGGTGGCAACCGGCTTGGTGGAAAAAGGGTTCCCTTGAATTCCAATTAGGGTGTTCAACATCAAAACAGGCGATGATGCCCGAGTCTTCTATGGGGGCAAGCGCGCCTTTGCCCTGCACGACCACCATGGCGAGACGGCAGGCCTGCGCTAAGCTTTTCTGCAAGGGTAGATTGTCAGTTCCAACCGCAGTGAAGTGATATTACGAATGGATCGTGCCAATTCGTGCAAGACATCATGCGGTATTGAATGCGTTGCCGACGATGCCCCGGAGCTCTCGGCCGGAGCAAGTCACGTCGGCATTCGCCAATGGCCAAAACGCGCATGATAGAAAAAGTCGCCGCGCCGTGTCGCCCGTGTTGCCCTGCCCTTTGATCGGTGCACTGGCTTCAAATCCGTGACGGCCCGCGTTCGCAGCAACGTGGCCGGAAAGCTTTAATTCGGCGCCTCCGATTTGGGATTCTAGTAACTAAACTGGTATACCAGTTCCAATTGTTATAGAAGGAGGGCAAGTTCGTGAAGGTGGCTGAAAACGAAAGGAAATTCGGTGATCCGAAAAACCGGTTGGTGTGGCACCTTGAACGTAAGGTCCAATTCGGTGCGCCAAGTATCCAAGAAACGGTAGCTTAGGAGTCGACGTTAACCGAATTTTCTTGTTCAAGGCGAGAGAACAACTTGTGGAGATATCGCAATGGTGCAGGTGACACAAATCAGCGAACGGCGAACTAGCGTCGACGAGATATTCGACCATCTCCAAGAAGAGATTGCCTCGCTACGCTTGCGCCCCGGCGACAAAATATCGGAAGCCGACATTGCAACTCGTTTCGGCGTGTCTCGCCAACCGGTGCGCGATGCTTTCAATCGGCTTGCGAATCTCGATCTTCTGCTTATCCGCCCGCAACGCGCCACAGAAGTGAGGCGGTTCTCGATGCGGGAAATCGAGAAATCGCGGTTTGTTCGCGCGGCTATCGAAAAGGAAGTGCTGCGCTGTGCGGCGGAGCACTGCGATGCTGATGGGGACACTCTTTTAGATGCAGCGATCGACGAACAGGAAAAGGCGATCCGGGACGTCGACGTAGATGGATTTGGTGCGCTTGACTATGAGTTCCACAAGACACTTTGCGAGATTGCACGGGTGAGTTTTGCTTTTGATGTAATCATGGCGGAGAAGTCGAAAGTAGATAGACTGTGCATGCTGGGCCTCTCGAAGGAGGATCGGATGCCGGAATTGGTCGAAGATCACCGGGCGATTGCAGCGGCAGTCAAGGCCCACGATCCAGAAAGGGCCGTCGATGCGGGTATGCTCCATCTTTCGCGTCTGGATGAAACGATCGAAAGGATCGGCGCGACCAACGCAAGCTATTTCGAACCAATTGAACTCTGACCACCACACGGGTCAAGCCGGCCACTGGCTGGCAGCGCAACCCTAGTATTTCTGGACGGCCTTTCCGTGCCGTGAGCCCACCTTCAAAGCGTATTTCCAGTGACAGTGCGAACCGCACCTGTGGCGCCCACCGGCCCATCGGCCCGGCATGCTTTCGCGTTGGCCAGGCCGATGGCGATCAAGGCGATCTTCCCCTACGGCACCATCGTGATCAACGGGCACCTCGTGTCTTTTCTGGAGGAAGTCGCGCTTGCGGCGATGGGTTTGGCGGCTGCTTTGGCGGGGATTGTCCCGGCGCCGAACCTGACGACCTGACGGAATCAGTCGCCGGTTACATCGAGAAGGTTACAGTGCGGTACGTGTGCAGTGCGGCATACCCGGAATGACGACGTCGAGTTACGCCGCTCCTGATCAGTGGCCCGAACACTGGGGGCTAGACATAAAGCTCTTGACAAAACTGGTATACTAGTCTTCGTTACTAGGATACTAGATTTGGCCTGCGAAGGTCAGCGAAGCGAGTAGCCCGCGGAAACTTCGGCTCCACGCCGGACGCTGCGATAGAATTGACAACTGGTTACGAAACCAAAGGGAGGATCTTATGTACCAGAAACTCAGCAAATCATTGATTGGCGCAATTGCCGCATTGGCCATTGCCGGCACCACGGCGTCGGCCGCGGAGTGGCGCGGTTGGAACATCCATGTCGATGGTTATCCGAACACGGTCGCCATGGACAAGTTTGCCGAACTGCTTGCCGAGAAAACTGACGGCGAGATCACCTTGCAGATGTTCCACGGCGGTACGCTTGGCAGCCAGCCTGACGCCATCGAGCAGGTACGCCTTGGCGGTCTGGAAGTCGGTAACTTCAACCTTGGCCCAATCGGTCCGATTGCGGCGGCGGCCAACGTTGTCTCACTGCCGTTCATCTTCAAGGACGTGCCTCACATGTTCCGCGTGCTGAACGGGGAAGGTGGCGAAGCCATTGCCGCCGGCATGGCGGAAAAGGGACTGGTCCCGCTTGCCTGGTACGATGCCGGGGCGCGGTCGTTCTACAACGGCACCAAGCCGATCAATTCGCCGAGTGATGTCGAAGGCATGAAGGTGCGGGTCATGAACAATGACCTCTATTCCGGCATGATTTCGGAGCTTGGAGGCAACCCGTCGCCAATGGCCTTCGCGGAAGTTTATCAATCGCTCAAGACCGGCGTCGTGGACGGGGCCGAGAACAACTGGCCGTCCTATGAATCAACCGGTCATTTCGAGGTCGCTGGATTTTACTCGCTTAGCCAGCATTTGATCATCCCGGAATGCGTTTGCATCAATGCAGACGCCTACAGCGCTCTCTCTGATGATCACAAAGCTGCCGTAAAGGAAGCGGCGATGGAATCGGCGGCGCTCCAGCAGGAGTTGTGGGCTGCCCGCGAAGCATCCAGCCGCGAGATGGTCGAGAAAGCCGGCGTGGTCACCAACGAGATTGACAACAAGCTTCCGTTCCAGGAAGCCATGGTGCCAGTCTATGAGGCTTACCTGGGTTCCAATCCCGACTTGCGCCCGCTGGTCGAGTTGATCCAGGCGACCGATTGAGCCTGAATTTAACCAGGCGCCCCCGCTGAATATTGTGGGGGCGCTTATCTACGGGGGGATTCCATGCCTATACCAGACGCCAGGAAAACGCCCTCGGATTTCATGACGACGGTCGATGCGGTGCTGGATGGTATCGCTTGGATATGCCGGGTCATCACGGGCGCCTCTTTGATCTTTCTTACGGTGATCTTCGGCTGGCTGGTTTTTGGCCGCTACGTTTTGAACGCGACGCCAACCTGGGTCGAACAGGCCGCGCTTCTTCTGGTCATGGTGATCGCATTCATTGGCGCGGCGGTCGGGGTGCATGAGCATTCTCACCTGTCGGTCACCGCGTTTCGAAGTTCGGTCCCCAATTGGCTCCGCACGGTGTTTGTTGTGGCTACGGATGTCGCGATGACGGGATTCGGCCTGCTCATGCTGATCTACGGTGCGCGACTTACTGCGTTCAAGTGGGGTTCCATGATCCCACTCATACAAATGCCCGAAGGGCTGCGCTCTCTGCCGCTTACGATTGGGGGCGGGCTTATCATGCTGTTTTCACTGGCGCATCTCGTACGGCTGGCGCTAGGGCGCGACCTGCGTAGCGACACCATTCAATAAGGGGCCAAGATGGGTCTTCTCGTTCTCCTCGGCCTCTTCGCGATATGCGTCGTGATCGGTGTGCCGGTGGCTTTTGCGCTTGGCATTTCGGCTCTGGCCGCTTTTGCTTTCGAGGGCCTACCGCTGATGATCGGATTTCAGCGAATAATCTCGGGAATCAACGTCTTTTCGCTGATGGCGATCCCGTTTTTCATTTTCGCAGGCGAGTTGATGTTCCGCGGCGGCATTGCGATGCGGCTGGTCAAGTTCGCATCCGCCGCCGTTGGCGCGGTCAGGGGCGGGTTGGGTATCGTCAACGTGTTCTCGTCGATGCTTTTCGGCGGCATCTCCGGGTCAGCGGTGGCAGATATCTCTGCGCTTGGATCCATTCTCGTTCCGGTCATGAAAGAAAAAGGGTACGACGCGGACTATGCCGTCAACGTCACAGTGACCTCATCCATTGCAGGCATTATCATACCACCCAGTCATAACATGATAATCTTCGCAATCGCGGCGGGCGGCGGAATCTCGATTTCCAAGCTTTTCCTCGCGGGCGTCGTACCTGGTATCCTGATGTGCATCTGCCTTGCGTTTGCGGCCTATGTCGTTGCCGTGCGGCGCGGATACGAGGCCGAAAAATTTCCAGGTTGGAGCGCACTTCTTATCGCCTTTCTTGGCGCGATCCCCGGTCTTTTGACGGCAGTCATCATTGTTGGCGGCGTGCTTTCGGGCGTTTTCACAGTGACGGAATCCGGCGCCTTCGGAGCTATCTACGCCTTCCTCGTCACTCTGTTGGTTTATCGGAGCATCACCTGGGAGAACTTCCGCATTGCTGTTATCCAATCGGTTCGTACCACGTCCATGGTGATGATCCTGATCGCCTGTGCCGGTGCATTCGCCTATATGTTGACCTTCTATAGGGTCCCGGACAAGACGGTCGAGTTGCTGACTGGACTGACCGAAAACCCGATCCTAATCCTGTTGATGATCAACGCAGCACTTCTTGTCCTTGGCATGATCATGGATATGGCGGCCCTGATTCTGATCTGCACACCGATCTTCCTGCCTGTGGCCAACAGCCTTGGCGTCGACCCCTACCAATTCGGGATGATACTCTTGGTGAACCTTGGCCTTGGACTTTGCACACCGCCAGTCGGTTCCTGCCTGTTCGTTGGATGTGCGGTCGGAAAACTGCCGATGGAGAAGGCTGTACGGACGATATGGCCGTTCTATCTGGCGATCTTCGTCGCGCTGATGCTGATAACGTTCGTTCCGGCAATTTCGCTGACACTTCCGGGTCTGATCGACCCTTAGCGACATGGCGCATTGGCGAGAATTCAGTTCACCGGTTTCGACCTGCAGTTCCAAGACCAAACTTTTGATTTGACGGTTACCGCGTGGCCCGAGGGAAATGATCCATGGGTGTCCACAATAGAACGCGACGTGGTCGATTGGATCACCGCGGCCGCGTGACGACAGCACCTCACAATACGGCCAAACCAAAACGGGCGTCTCCGTAGAGACGCCCTGGAAGCCTGATTAGATCGAGGCTCTCTTTGCCACAGCCTTAGCAGCTGTAATACATCTTGAATTCCATCGGATGCGGCGTGTGTTCGAAGGCATAGATTTCTTCCCACTTGAGATCCATGTAGCCTTCGACCTGGTCGCGAGTGAAGACGTCGCCCTGCAACAGGAAGTCCATGTCGGCGTCCAACTCGTCCATGGCTTCGCGCAAGGATGCACAGACCGTCGGGATGCCCTCAAGCTCTTCCGGCGGCAAATCGTAGAGATCCTTGTCCATGGCTTCGCCCGGGTCGATCTTGTTCTTGATGCCGTCGATACCTGCCATCAAAAGTGCAGCGAAACAGAGATACGGGTTCGCCGCGGGATCGGGGAAACGCGCTTCGACCCGCTTGGCTTTCGGCGACTCGGTCCATGGAATTCGCACGCAGCCCGAGCGGTTACGGGCCGAATAGGCGCGCAGCACGGGGGCTTCGAAACCGGGGATAAGTCGCTTGTAGCTGTTGGTCGAAGGGTTGGTGAAGGCGTTCAGCGCCTTCGCGTGCTTCAGCACCCCGCCAATGTAATACAGCGCTTCCTGCGACAGGTCGGCGTATTTGTCGCCTGCAAACAAGGGCTTGTCGTCTTTCCAGATTGACATGTTCACGTGCATGCCGGTGCCGTTGTCGCCTGCAATGGGCTTCGGCATGAAGGTGGCCGACTTGCCATAGGCGTGGGCAACCTGGTGAATGACGTACTTGTACTTTTGCAGGTGGTCGGCCTGCGCGGTCAGCGACGAAAAGATCAGGCCAAGCTCGTGCTGGCACGACGCGACCTCGTGGTGGTGCTTGTCGACCTTCATGCCCATGCGCTTCATGGTAGAGAGCATTTCCGAACGAATGTCCTGACCGTCGTCGATCGGCGGCACGGGGAAATAGCCGCCCTTGACGCCGGGCCGGTGGCCCATGTTGCCCATCTCGTACTCGGTATCGGTGTTCCACGAGGCGTCAATCGCGTCGATCTCATAGGACACCTTGTTCATTTCGACCGAATAGCGCACGTCGTCAAACAGGAAGAATTCGGCCTCCGGCCCCCAATATGACGTATCGCCGATACCGCTGGATTTCAGGTAAGCCTCGGCCTTTTCGGCGGTGCCGCGCGGGTCACGCTCATAGGCTTCGCCTGTGTCGGGTTCGACGACCGAACAATGTACGGCCATGGTTTTCTCCGCAAAAAACGGATCCATGTAAGCACTTTCGGTGTCCAACATCAGCTTCATGTCGGATTGATCAATCGACTTCCAACCTGCGATGGACGAGCCATCGAACATGAACCCTTCTTCCAGGAAATCCTCGTCAACCTGATCCGACAACAGCGTTACATGCTGCAGCTTGCCGCGCGGGTCGGTGAAACGGATGTCGACATATTCCACATCCTCGTCCTTGATCGTCTCCAAGACGTCTTTCGTACTCATGTCCTATGACCTTCTTTCTTCGTGTTCGTGTGTTCTTAAAGTGCGTCGGCGCCGGATTCCCCGGTGCGGATGCGAATTGCCTGGCTGACGTCCGAGACAAATATCTTGCCGTCCCCGATCTTGTCGGTCTTGGCGGCGGCGATGATCGCCTCGATCGCGGCATCGACCTGGTCGGCGGGCAGCACGACCTCGATTTTCACCTTGGGCAAAAAATCGACAACGTATTCCGCCCCGCGATAAAGCTCTGTGTGCCCCTTCTGGCGGCCAAACCCCTTTACTTCCAGCACCGAAAGTCCCTGCACGCCGATTTCCTGCAAGGCTTCTTTCACTTCGTCCAGCTTGAAGGGTTTGATGATCGCTTCGACTTTTTTCATCGGCTTCACTCCTATTCGTGTCGCGTGGAGGCAAACCACGCAGGCGCGAAAGCTACAATCCAGAGCCGTCACCGGCGGCGTTCCGTCGCGGCGCGTGGTGGGCACTTGCACATTTTTTAGGCAGATCGCCCGAGAAAGCATCCGTTTTGAATCGCTTGCAGGACGGTCGCGGATCTCCGACAAATCCCCCATGACCGAACTTCTGACCGCCGCCCAGATGAGGGCCATAGAACAAGCCGCCATCGAAAGTGGCGAAGTGACCGGCCTTGAATTGATGGAGCGCGCCGGTAAAGGCGTGGTCGAGGCGATCTTCGAGGAATGGCCGGAGTTGCAGAAGGCCCCGCACCGCGCTGTGGTTTTATGCGGCCCCGGCAACAACGGCGGCGACGGATTCGTCGTTGCGCGGTTGTTGAAGGACTGGGGCTGGGAGGTGGAGGTGTTTCTTTACGGGGATGCCGAGAAGCTGCCGCCGGATGCGCGGGTGAATTATGAGCGGTGGGGGGCATTGGGGGAGGTTGGACAATTCGCTGATTCGATATCTTTGCTGGTAAAGCCTCCACCACTGGGACCGCTCGTCGTAGTTGACGCAATATTCGGGACCGGACTGCGCAGAGCTATTCCAGAGGATATTGGCGTTGTCGTACAAGAGGTGAACATTCACAGATTTAAAAAAATCGTAGTGGCTGTGGATGTTCCCAGCGGCCTTTGTTCCGACAGTGGCGCAATACTGAGAAAAGATGGATCGGTATTGGATTCGCTGCCCTATCCAAATGAAATCGTCGGAGCATATCTAACTATCCCATTCCAATGGGCAAAAGTTGGTTTGCATCTTAAGCACGGCTCGAAGTTTTCAGGAAAACTTGCCACATATGACATCGGCATTGCGTACGGCCCCCGGCCGTCGGGTGGGGGTGAAGCCCCCGCCCGAGGGGACGGTCGGGGGCTGTCCGGCGTGCCGCCGGGCGAAACGGTTAAGCTGATTGAGGCTCCTTCGAATGTCCTGAAACTGGGTGACCACAAATACTCCCACGGCCATGCCCTGATCCTCTCTGGCGGTCCCGGCAAAACCGGCGCTGCCCGCCTTGCCGCTCGCGGTGCGCTCCGTATTGGCGCGGGTCTTACGACCATCGCCTGCCCGAGGAATGCGCTTTCCGAAATCGCCGCGCAAATCACCGCCCTTATGGTCCGTTCCCTCGATGGTCCGCCAGGTCTTACCGAGCTTTTGGAAGACGCCCGCCTGAACGCCCTCTGCCTTGGACCGGGTCTGGGCCTTGGCGCAGACACCCAAGCCCTTGTGCTAGCCGCCTTGAAGGCGAAGCGAGGCACCGTTCTGGACGCCGATGCCCTCACGCGGTTCGAGCGCAATCCAGAGGTCCTTTTCGACGCGCTTCACGAAAATTGCGTGCTCACGCCCCATGCCGGCGAATTCAAACGCCTGTTCCCCGACATTGCCGAGAAACTCGCCGAACCCGCCACCACCGGCCCCGCCTTCTCGAAAGTGGACGCCACGCGCCAAGCCGCGGCCCGCGCCGGCTGCACCGTCCTTTTCAAAGGCCCTGACACGGTGATCGCCGATCCAGACGGTCGCTGTGCGATAAATTCCAGCGCCTATGATCGTGCCGCCCCCTGGCTTGCCACGGCCGGGTCCGGCGACGTGTTGGCGGGCTTCATCACCGGCCTTCTCGCCCGCGGCTTCGCACCCATGCAAGCCGCCGAAACTGCCGCCTGGCTGCACACCGAATGTGCGCTGTCCTTCGGTCCGGGCCTTATTGCCGAAGACCTGCCCGAGGAACTTCCAAAGGTCTTCCGAACACTGCTTTGACCTTCATCTTGCCAAAAGCATGCCGGGGGCGTCGCGCGACCGCGCGGCGGGGGCAGCGCCCCCTTTCTCGCCGCCCGATGGGCGGCGTGGATCGGCCCGCGGCAGCGGGACGACACATAAAAGGTTGAAGGACAGACAAGTTTCGGTACTCTCACGGGAAGAAAAATTGGGGGGACAGTGGGATGGGCCCAATACACTCGATCGAGGGTCAAAAAGACCTGCCGCGTTACTTTGCGCCAACGTATAAGCTTGCAGGGAACCTGCAGAACGGGCGCATAGACTTCCGGCTGCCTGATGGGCGCGTGTTCAGAGTTGACGCGCCGAATCCAGGGCCGGTGGCCGAAATCACCGTCCACAATCCGGATGTCTTTGCCCGCCTGATCCGCGAGGGCGATCTTGGTTTTGCCGATGCCTATCTGGAAGGCTGGTGGTCCACGCCTGACTTGCAGTCCTTCATGGATGTGATCCACGCCGACAACGATGATCTTTATGACAGCTTCGGTGGCATGCAGATTGTGCGGTTGTGGGAACGCCTGCGCCATTGGATGAATCGCAATACCAAGGATCAGGCCAAGAAAAACATCTCGCACCACTATGATCTGGGCAATGAGTTCTATGCGCTTTGGCTGGACGATACGATGACCTATTCATCGGCAATTTTCGAATCCGGGCAGGAAAGCCTCGAAAAGGCACAGACCGAGAAATACAAGAGCATGGTGGATCAGATGGGGGCCAAGCCTGGGGATCATGTGCTGGAAATCGGCTGTGGTTGGGGTGGATTTGCGGAATATGCCGCCAGGGAGCGCGGTTTGAAGGTAACCGGACTGACCATCAGCCAGGAACAATACGACTTTGCCCGCCAACGAATGGAGCGCGCCGGTGTATCCGACAAGGTTGAAATCAAGTTACAGGATTATCGCGACGAAACAGGCACTTACGACGGTATCGCTTCGATCGAGATGTTCGAGGCGGTGGGCGAAAAATACTGGCCCGTCTATTTTGAAACATTGAAAGAGCGCTTGAAGCCCGGGCGCAACGCGACTTTGCAGATCATTACAATCGAGGACAAGCGTTTCGAAATCTATCGCAAAGGCGTTGATTTCATTCAAAAATACATTTTCCCGGGCGGCATGCTTCCGTCACCTACGGTTTTGCGACAAGAGGTTGAGAAGGCGGGGCTCAACGTGCTGAAATCAATCGAATTTGGCGAAAGTTACTCACAAACGCTGCGCCGCTGGCACGACACGTTCAATCAACGCTGGGAAGACGTATCGTTGCTTGGATTCGACGGTCGTTTCAGAAGAATGTGGAATTTCTATCTAACCTCTTGCGCTGCGGGCTTTCATTCCGGATGTATCGACGTGACACAAATAACGGTCACTAAACCGGGATAAGAGCAGATGCCCACCGGCGGGAAACTCATCGCTGCGATCGTATTCGCAGCTTTAGCCTACTTCATATCCGATCTTGTCAAACCCTTGCTGGAAGACACGCAAGGATCACGCGTTGGGTCGTTGTCCTTTGTGAATGCCTTTATCGGGCTTTTGATGGGCTGGACCATCATGGGC
>JABDJO010000038.1 GCA_013002465.1 Silicimonas sp.
GGTCTGGATGTGCGGGTGCACGAGCCACAGGTTGCGCCGCTGGGCATTCAGGGGCCGAAGGCGACTGAATTGGCCGCGCGGATTTGGGGCGATCAGGTCAGGGATATCCGGTTCTTCCGCTACAAACGTGTCGATGTGCATGGCACACCGATGATCCTGGCCCGGTCGGGGTTTTCGGCGCAGGGCGGGTTCGAGCTTTATTTTGAGGGCGCGGACGGGGCCGCGATATGGAACGACCTGATGGAGGCCGGGCGCGATCTGGACGTGCGCGCGGGCTCGCCGATTCAGGCGGAACGGGTCGAGGCCGGGTTGCTGTCCTACCTCGCCGACATCACACCCGACATGACCCCGCTGGAGGCCGGGTTGGGCAAGCTTTGCGAGCTTGATGAGGATTTGGGGTGCGTCGGCTGGGATGCCCTGCGCGAGAAGCGCGCGCCTGAGCGACAGTTGCGGCCGATCGAGATCGAAGGCGCGCCGCTGCCGCCGCAAAGTGTGTTTTGGGATGTCACCGCCGGGGGGCGGCGTGTGGGTCGCATCTCATCCTGCTGTCGCGCCCACAGTTTCGACTGCAATGCCGCGATTGGTCTGATTGATGCCAGCCATTGGGAGCCGGGCACTGCGCTGGTTGTCCATACGCCGGATGGGCCGCGCGACGCAGTTGTCCGCGAGAAATTCTGGCGGATGCTGAAATGACCGACCGCATCCCGCGCCCGCGCCGCAGCTTCATTTTCACCCCCGGTCTGCGCCCCGACATGTTCCCCAAAGCGCTGGCCAGCGGGGCGGATATTGTCTGCGTCGAGTTGGAAGACGGCATCGCGCCCAAAGACAAGGCCGAGGCGCGCAGACTTGCGTTGGCGCTGTTTCAGGAACCACAGGCCGATGACGGGGTCGAGCGGATTCTGCGCATCAACTCGATGCGCGAGCGGTTTGGGATTGAGGATGTAAACGCGATCCTGGCGACCGACACGCCGCCCCCGGCGCTGATGATGCCCAAGGTGCGCACGCCGGATGAGGTGGTGATGCTGGACCAGTTGTTGGCCGAGGCAGGTCATTCCACGCGCCTGCATGTCATCATCGAAACCAACGCCGGGCTTGAGGCGGCGTTCGACATTGCCCGCTGCTCCGACCGTATCGACGCGATGTTCTTTGGCGGCATCGATATGGCGGCGGAACTGCGCTGTCAGAATGCATGGGAGCCGTTGCATTATGCGCGCAGCCGCGTGGTGCATGCAGCGGCCAGCGCCGGGCTGGATGTGATCGACGTGCCTTACCTTGACCTAGGCGACCCCGACGGCATGCGCGTTGCGGCGGAGCAGGCCCGCGACTTGGGATTTGCCGGCAAGGGATCGGTCCACCCGAAACAGATCGCGGCGCTGAACGAGGTGTTTACGCCGTCCCCGGACAAGATCGCCCGCGCGCGCCATGTCATTGCCGAATTTGAGGCGGCGGATACCGGACTTGTCGTCGCCGATGGCAAGCTGATCGAGAAACCGGTGCTGCGCGAGATGTACCGCATCACCGCCATCGCTGACAGGATGGGAGTCTGAGCCATGGAGTGTTGTGGACCGGGTTACGCTTCTCCTGCCGAGGCCATCAAGGCCCCGCGGGAAAAGCTGCTTTATACCATCGCGATCTACACCGGCACCGGCATCCAGAAACCGGATTACCTGGCCACCGTCGATGTCGACCCCGCCAGCCCCACCTATTCTCAGGTGATCCACCGGCTGGACATGCCTGGCATCGGGGATGAGTTGCATCACATGGGCTGGAACGCCTGTTCGTCCTGCTTTGACGATTCCAGCATGGCGCGCCGCTATCTGCTGTTGCCCGGGGTTCGCTCCAACAACATCCACGTCGTCGATACCGCCACCGACCCGCGCGCGCCCCGATTGCACAAGGTCATCGACGGGGCCGCGATCAAGTCAAAGACCAATCTTTCCGGGCCACATACCGTGCACTGCCTCGGGTCAGAGATCATCATCTCGATGCTGGGGGATGCCAAGGGCGAGGCACCGGGCGGCTATCTGCACCTGAACAAGGAGTTCGAGATTGTCGGGCGCTGGGAAGCATCGATGGGCGACATTCCGTTCGGCTATGATTTCTGGTACCAGCCGCGCCACAACGTGATGGTCTCCTCGGAATGGGCCGCGCCCAACACCTTCATGCCGGGCTTCGATCTGGAGGAAGTCGGGCACCTGAAATACGGCCGCCGCCTGCACATCTGGGATTTCGAAGCGCGCAAACCGGTCGAGACCATGTATCTGGGCGAGGACGGGTTGATCCCGCTGGAGGTGAAATTCCACCATGACCCTGACAGTACGCACGGCTTTTGCGGCGCGGCACTCAGCGCCAATGTGATCCATTTCTGGAAAAGCGATGCGGGGAAATGGGAATGGGAAAAGGTCATCGATGTGGGCAACGAGCCGCATCCCGAATGGCCGATCCCGGTGCCCGGTGTGATGTCGGCGATCCTGGTGTCGATGGACGACAAGTATCTGTATCTGAACAACTGGCTGCACGGCGACATGCGGCAGTACGATATCTCTGATCCGCACAATCCGGTGCTGACCGGACAGGTCTGGATGGGCGGGCTGCTGGGTCGTGCGCCTGTCGTGAATGGCGTGACCATGGCGGGCGGGCCGCAGATGTTTCAGCTGTCGCTGGACGGCAGGCGGCTTTACGTCACCACCTCGCTGTTTTCGACCTGGGACAACCAGTTTTACCCCGAAATCCGCGAACGGGGCGGCGTGATGGTGCAGATCGACTGTGACCCCGAAAACGGCGGCATGGCGATCAATCCCGATTTCATCGTCGATTTCGGCAAGGAACCCAACGGGCCGTCGCGCTGCCACGAGGCGCGATATCCCGGTGGCGATTGCACCTCGGATATTTGGCTATGAGGAAGGGTGGGTTGAAAACTCACCCTACTGAGGTGGGCACATGGACAGTGACCATCGCCAACCGCGACGGCGCGATCTACCGCGTCGATGCCTGCCGCGCTTTGTTGGATACCCTTCGCGACCAGGGCGTGGACCTACCCTATGGCTGCAAATACGGCGGCTGCATCTCTTGCGCGGCCAAGCTGACAGCCGGCGAGGTCGATCAGCGGCGGCAGGTGGCGCTCAACAACCGGCAGATCACCGATGGTTACGTTATTCTGTGCGTTGCCCGGCCAAAATCGGACATCACGCTGGAAATTGGCGTGGAAAGCCACGACCGGCTGTACCGCAATCCGTTTCTCGATCCGCTGCAGCCGCATGAACTGAAGGCGGATATCGCCAAACCCAGGGAAGGCTGATCATGCCGGACACCGCCATTGATCCGATCTACGACTACGACCCCGCCTTCATCGCCGATATCCTGAAATCGGTGAAGTCCATCGCCATGGTCGGGGCCAGTGCCGACAAGACCAAGTTCAGCTATGGGGTTCTGCGGGTCCTGCATGAAACGGGTTTCGAGATGTTGCCGGTGAACTCGAACCCGAAGGTTACCGAGATCCGGGGCATCAAGGTTTATCATTCGTTGGAAGAGATCGACCGCCCAGTCGACATGGTCGAGGTTTTTCGCCCCAAGGAAGAACTCTTGGGTTTCGCTGAAAAGGCAATCGCGATTGGTGCCAAGGTGTTGTGGGGGCAGATCGGGGTCTATGACGACAGGGCGGCGAAACTGGCCGAGGATGCAGGTCTGAAAGTGGTAATGAACCGCTGCCCCAAGATCGAATTGTTCCGCCCGTTCTGGAAACCAAAGCTCGATCTGACGATATGACGGATCGGCTGCTTTAGCCCCAATACCCGGCTAACCGGCTTTGCCGGGCGGGCGGCCCGACAGTTTGCCGCTGGCGATCATCAGCCCGACCTCGGCTACTATGATTTCCCGCACCGCTTCGTCGGCGGGTGACAGCGCAATATCGGCAGGCCAGCACAGTGAATGCACTCGTATGATTGGCGGAGATGCAATCCTACGCGCCGCAAGTTTACCTTCCGAAATATGCCTAAGCCAGTAAGAGACGGGCTGGATGCTGCAGGCGAGCCCCGACTCGATTAAGGCTCCGAGCAGAGTGATGTTCTCGGATTCGTACCTGACATTAAGCGTCGCTCCGGTGCTTCTGGCGACCTCTTCGATCCGCCTACGCATGTCGTGATCGGCGCGTGGCAGCGCCAGCGGCCTGGCCCCGATGTCCGAGAAGGCGATTGTGCCTGTCGATGGCTCGGTGCCCGGCTGGGCAATCAGAAAGAAGTCCTCTTCTAGCAGGGGAATTGACTGGACGTTCGGCAGATCGGTTGCGGCGTTCGGCAGGATGGCCATATCGACCTCTTGCTGCGACAGCGTCGTGCTGACCAGATCGGATGGCATCGCAACGATGTTCAGCTTGATGGAAGGGAAGTCCTTTTCAAGTCGTTTGTACAGTTCCACCCCGATGGTAGGGGCAAGCGACGTGATGATGGCGATGTTCACCTCGCCTGAAACCAGTGCTCCCTTGCCGTGCAGATTGTCCTTCAACGTATCGATCTTCCGAATGATCTCGGCAGCCTCGATGCGCAACAAAGCACCCGCATTGGTAAGTGAGACCCCGCGCGAGTGGCGCTTAAACAGCTGCGTGTCCAGCGAATGTTCCAGCATTGTCATCTGCTTGCTAAGCGCGGGTTGCGCGATGTGCAGATCCCTTGCGGCGGCGGACATTGATCCATGTCGGCACACGGCTAGAAACTGGGCGAGTTGTCTGGGTGTCATGGGTCAACTCATATACACGTTTGGTTATATCAGAAATAGCGATATAATATTTCGCCACCAGCCGCAGCGCTGGTATCTTTGCCTATCGCCCAACGTCGGCGAGTTAGGGAGGATACATGAGACATCTTTTTGCAGCGGCCGTTTGCGCCGCATTGACAGCTATGCCGGCCTGGGCGCAATGGACGCCGTCCGGACCGATCAAGATCCAGATCGGCTTTGCCGCGGGAGGCGGCGCTGACACGCTGGCGCGTCTGATCGCCGAGGATATGGCGGCAGAGTATGGCTGGAACGTCATTCCAGAGAACCTTGCCGGCGGCGGCGGTTCCGTCATGGCGCGGGCGCTTATGGATGCGCCGGCCGACGGGCTGACCCTTGGCATGGGCGTCACCGATACATTCGCCTATGACAGGCTTGCCGCTAAAGACCCCGGGTTTACCCTGGACGATTTCGATTTTCTGACAACCATCGCCGGAACCCAGATGGGCGTGGTGGCCAAGGCCGACCGTGGATGGACAAACCTGTCGGACGTGATCGCGGCAGCGAAAGCAGGCGAAGAGTTGTCCTTCGGGTCGATGACGGCCCGTCTGAGCGATGGCGCGTACTACATTAGCAAGGTGAATGACGTGAATTTTAACATCGTCTCGGGCTACAAGGGTGGTCGGGCTGTGTTGAATGCCATCATCGCCGATGATGTCGATATCGGCTGGGTTGCCGGTCCACAGGCCAAGGGCGTTGCTGCTGGCGACCTGGTGAACCTCGTGAACGGCGAAGACCAGCCGCTGAAAGTATCTCCGGATGCCGAGATGCTGTCGGCTGTCGGCGTTGACTTTTTCTTTGGCGCAACCTTCATCATGATGGCCCCCGACGGCTTGCCCGAGGATGCCCGGACCGCGCTGACCGATGCCATCGCCACGGTCATCCGGAAAGACGGCACCAAATCCAACGAGTTCATCAACCGGGTCTTTGTCCTCAAGGTGAAGTCTGGCGAGGATGCGGCGGCCTATGTTGCCAAGGAAAGCGCTGATTCCGAGGCCTTGCTGGAAGCAACGGCCAACTGATCTTCGCATTGTCTGACGGATCTGGGAGGGGGCCATGACGAAATCCAGACGGGACCAGTGGGTTGCAATCGTCGGGATAGGTCTGGCCCTCATCCTGCTTGTTTTCTGGATCAGGCTGGACATCGAGACCGGCCTGATCGACGTGTGGCGCCGCACGATCCGCATCGGCGATGCGCTGCTGCCCACAATTGGCGCACTTGGGATGCTGTTTTCGGCGATCTGGGTCGGGGTGTCGGCCTTTCGGCAGATCGACCTGGACCTGAGCCCGGGCAATTCGCTGCCGTTCTTCGGGATCGTGCTTGCAATTCACGCGGTATCCTTTGTGATGATGCTTTGGGTGGGGCCTGTGATGGTCAGCCTGTTTGCCGCCGAAGGCGCGACCTATCGGCAGCTTCTTGATACGATTCCTTGGAAATATGCGGGCTTTATTGCGGGCGGAACCTGCCTGATCTTCGCGCTAAAGTCGCTTCTGGAACGTAAGATGACGCTGCACAGTCTGGGCATCGCCATTGCCGCCACGGTCGTGATCGCCTTTCTCTACGATGTGCCGTTCGACACCATGCAACTACCGCCGAACGGTGATTTCTGATGGGTGTCTGGGACTATGTGCTTGCCGGAATAGCCGAGGCGTTTCTGGCCAATCCGGCGCTGATGCTGGGGCCTGTGGTAATCTCCTGGGCCGTGCTGATGGTGATCAGCGGGTTCTTTGCCGGCGTCATTATCGGCGCGACGCCTGGCCTGTCGGGGCCATTCGGCATGGCGATGGCGCTGCCGATCCTGATTTCGGCTTTTGGTTTCACCCCGGATGCCCTACTGCCGGTGATGGGCTTTCTGGTTGGCATCATGAAGGGCGCGACAGTAGGCGGCGCGGTGCCCGCGATCCTGTTCAACACGCCCGGCACGCCGGACGCCTTCATGACGACGCTCGACGGTTATCCCATGGCGCGCAAGGGTCAGGGCGGCAAGGCGTTGCGGGTGGCGCAGTTTTCCTCCGTGTCCGGAGACACGTTTTCCGATCTGGTCTTGTTCACCTGCGCGCCCTTCCTCGCGATCACCATCGAAAAGTTCCTAGGCCTGCCTGAAAAGGCGGCACTGATGGTGCTGTCTCTGTCCTTCGTCGCGGCAGTGGTGGGCAAGCATCCGGCCAAAGGCATCCTTGCGGCCAGTTTTGGCTTCGTGGTCGCCTCCATCGGTACCGGAACCGACAGCTATCCCCGGCTGACGCTTGGGATGGACCAACTGGCAAGCGGCTTTCCGACCATCGCGGTCTTTGTCGGAGTGCTGATCGTCGGCGAAATATTTTCCAGTCTCGATTTGTTGTGGCGTAACGGACTTGGCAGCAAGGACCTGCCAAGCGGCGACTTGGGTGACAAGACGCTCAGCTGGAAAGAACGCCGCGTCCTGATGCCGTTCATCGGCACCTCGATGGTGGTCGGCACGGTGGTCGGCGCCCTGCCCGGCATTGGTTCAACTTTGGCGGCAGCCCTTGGCTATACCGCTGGGCGCAAGATGCACAAGGGAGAGGTTCCCTTTGGCGAGGGCGCGCCCGAGGGCATCGCGGCAACCGAGGCCGCGAATTCCGCCGTTTCCGGCTCTAACCTGATCCCGGCGCTGTCGCTTGGCATTCCGGGAAACGTCGCTGCCGTCTTCATCATCCTGGCCGCCGACACCATTGGCGGTTTCAACCCCGGCCCGGCGGTGTTCAAGTTCAGCACAGAGACGGTAAACACCGAACTGGTCATCGCCTTCGGTCTCTTCACACTGATGATGACCGCGAACATCGTGAACTGGTGCACGGGTGCCTCGTTCATGCGGCTGCTGGGCGGTCTGATCCGGATCCCTGCACAAATCCTGCTGCCCAGCGTCCTGCTGCTGACGCTGACCTCGACCTATGTACAGGTCGGTTCGATGTTCGGCATCTACGTCACGCTGGGGTTCGGCATCATCGGCTATATCATGCGGATCGCGGCGATTCCGATCCTGCCGATGGTGATCGCCTTCATCCTTGCAGAACCGCTTGAAAACGCCGTGCGCAATGCCTTCGAGGCCAGCGGATCGGACCCCTGGTTCATCCTGCAAAGCCCGATTGGCCTGACGTTCCTGGCCCTGTCGGCGGTGATGCTGGCGATGTCGGGCCGTCTGCAAGAACGCAACAAAAACATTGTTTCTACCAATAAGGACCAGGCACCGTGACCGGATCGAAACCTAGACCCAATATCCTGTTCATCACCTCCGATCAGCAGCGTGGTGATTGCTATGGCTTCCGGGGCCGCAACATTCAGACCCCGCATCTGGACATTCTGGCCAGCGAGGGCACCAGCCTGGAAACCGTGATCACTCCTTGCGTCGTTTGCCAGCCCGCCCGCGCCTCGATCCTAACCGGGCTGCTGCCACGCACCCACGGTGTCCATGACAACGGCATCGACCTTGATCCCGAAATTGGCGAGAAGGGATTTGCCGGGTCTCTGTCCGCTGCCGGATACAGAACCGGCATTATCGGCAAGGCGCATTTTTCCACCTATCACGTGTTCGGCGATCACAGGACGCCTGAAAGTATCCCGGGCACACGTGATATCTCCGAAGGCTGGCGCGGCCCCTATATGGGGTTCGATCACGTCGAATTGACCCATATTGGCCACAACTGGTGGCTGCCAGAAAAGCCGCCTGCCGGGTTGGCCTATGAGGAATGGTATTATGGCGACGGGCGCGGCGATCTGAAAAACAAGCTGCTGTGGGAAAGCAACCGCGATCACAAGGGCGCGCCGCAGACCTGGTCATCAAAGCTGCCGGTTGCCTGGCACAATTCGACCTGGATCGCGGACCGGACGATTGATTTCCTGAAACAGGACCGCGACGAACCCTTCTGCCTTTGGGTGTCCTTCCCCGACCCGCACCACCCGTTCGATGCGCCTGAACCCTGGGCCTCACTGCACCGGCCCGAGGATGTGGACCTGCCCGCACATAGAAAACGCGATTTCGAGGGGCGTCCCTGGTGGCACAAGGCCGCGCTGGAATCCGAGATACCTGCCGAACACCGTGCGATCCGTGAGGCATATTCGCGCATGGGTGAGCTTTCCGATGATCATCTGCGAGAGGTGATCGCCAACACCTACGGCCAGATCGCCCTAATCGATCATTCCGTCGGGCGCATCCTGACCGAGCTGGAGTCGCTAGGATTGGATGAAAACACCTACATCGTCTACACCGCCGATCACGGCGACTGGCTGGGCGATCACGGCATGGTCCTAAAAGGCCCAATGCCGTTCGAGGGGCTGCTGAACGTCAAGGCCATCGTCAAGGGGCCGGATGTGCCGGTGGGCAAGGTGTCACACCAACCGCTATCGACGCTTGATCTGGGCGCGACATTCCTTGACTGGGCCGGGGCTGACAGCCTGATGGATTTGCACGGCACCTCAATGCGCGAGGTCATTTCCGACGACGGAAAACGCGACGCGGCGTTCAGCGAATGGGAACTGCTGCCCGGCCGCGTCGGGGTAGGGTTGAGCCTGCGCACGGTGCGCACTCGGAATTCCAAGCTGACGATGGACCTGAAGTCCGGGGCGGGCGAGATGTACGATCTTGCCACCGACCCGCACGAATTGACCAACCTGTTCGACGATCCGGAACACGGTGCATTGCGCGAGGAACTGACCGCGATCCTGATGACCCGCCCGGACGACATGCGCCCGAACGGTGTTCAGGTCGGCATGGCCTAGAGGAACCGGACCCATGCCCACGATTACTTGTGTTGAGGATTTCCGCCGCCTTTACAAAAAGCGCGTGCCGAAGATGTTCTATGACTACGCCGAGGCCGGATCCTATTCGGAATCGACTTTCCGCGCAAACGAGGCAGATTTCCAGAAACTGCTGATCCGCCAGCGCGTCGGCATCGACATCTCAGACATCAAACTGGCCACGAAGCTTTTCGGGCAGGCGGCGAAATTGCCAGTCTGTTTCGCCCCAGTCGGCATGCTGGGCATTCAACACGCTGCGGGCGAGATCAAGGTCGCCCGCGCCGCCGAAGCCTTCGGCGTGCCCTATACGCTGTCGACCATGTCGATCTGTTCGATGGAAGACGTGGCGGGGGCAACAACGGCACCAATCTGGTTCCAGCTTTATGTCGTCAAAGACCGTGAATTCAATCTCGACCTAATTCGCCGTGCCAAGGCGCTGAACTGCTCGGCGCTTGTCGTGACTATGGACCTGCCGATGCTGGGCCAGCGTCACAAGGACATAAAGAACGGCCTATCGATCAAGATCCGGCCAACCCTGCGCAATATCATCGACCTTGCGACCAAGCCGACATGGGCGCTGCGCATGGCCCGCACGCCTTACAAGTCGTTCGGCAATGTTATTGGCCACGCTAAGGGCGTCGACGATCTAACCAGTCTGCTGACCTGGGCCGCAGAACAGGTCGATCCGTCGCTGACATGGAAAGATATCGAAACTTTCCGCCGCGAATGGGACGGTCCGCTGATCCTCAAGGGCATAATGGATGTCGAGGACGCCCGCATCGCCGCCGATCTTGGGGTTGACGGGATTATCGTGTCCAACCACGGCGGGCGCCAGCAAGACGGTGCTTCAAGCAGCATTGCCTACCTGCCAAATATCGTCGAAGCGGTTGGCGACCGTGTAGAGATCGTGATGGATTCCGGCGTGCGCAGCGGTCAAGACATCTTTCGTGCGCTTGCATCAGGTGCCAAGGGCACGATGTTGGGGCGCGCGATGGTCTATGCGCTTGGGGCGATGGGCGAGGACGGCGTGACCCAGCTTTTGACCATCCTGGAAAAAGAGTTGAAAACCACGATGGGCCTGGCGGGCAGAACCGATGTTGCGGACCTGGACGACTCGGATGTACTTCAATGTTGACCGGAACCTTAGGCAGATGGAACACCGCAGAAGATCGTGAACATGACACCAATGGGAACGTCACCGCAAACCCCGGCTTGTTGCGGCCCGCCGACAAGGAGACGCGCCGCCGACGCCGAACCGATGGCCCTGGCCCCGGATTCATCGGGCGTCGCGCGCAGCGACGTGGTCCTGATACCCGGAGGTGCAGGCCTGCTTGGCACGGCAAATCCGGGGATCAGGGACGATGGCGAAAGCCCGTGTCGCCAGGTCAGGCTAAAGCCATTCCGGGTCGGTGCCACTACGGTCACCAACGAGCAATTCGCGCGGTTTGTCGAGGCGACAGGATATAGCACCGAAGCCGAACGTTTCGGGTGGTCGTTTGTGTTTCATACGCAGGTCGGGCCAGAGGTCGGGCCGACGCGGGGCGTCGTCGGCGTAGAGTGGTGGCGTCAGGTCGAGGGCGCAACATGGCGCGACATTAACGGGCCGGGCACGGCGGATCAGGCCTGGTTGCCCGATCATCCCGTTGTGCAGGTTTCCTGGAATGACGCACGGGCCTATGCCAAATGGGCTGGCGGTCGGCTTCCGACTGAGGCCGAATGGGAACATGCGGCGCGCGGCGGTCAAGGGGACGTGCAGTTTCCATGGGGCGACGCCGAGCCGGACGACACAACGTCGCTGCCCTGCAACATATGGCAGGGTCGGTTTCCCACAGTGAACACTGGCGCCGATGGATATCTGAATACCGCTCCGGCACGTTCATTTGAGCCAAATGCCTTTGGCCTATTCAATCTGGTCGGCAATGTCTGGGAGTGGACGGCGGACCTTTACAGGATCTCTTCGCTTAAACGCCATGTCCGCGAGCGGTTGAAGGACATGAAGGGCTTTCGGACCTCAAAGGGCGGCTCGTTCCTGTGCCATCGCAGCTATTGCTACCGTTACCGGATCGCCGCGCGGTCTGGCACCTCGCCCGATAGCACGACAACGCATCAGGGGTTTCGCGTGGTCTGGCCGGAGTGAGCAAATGACATCCAATATGCTTGTTATTATGTCGGACGAGCATCAGGCCCGCGCCATGGGTTGCGCCGGTCATCCTTTCGTACAGACACCCCACCTCGATGCGCTGGCCGGGCGCGGCACGCGGTTCGCCGACGCTTACACGCCCAGCCCGATCTGCGTTCCGGCTCGCGCGAGTTTTGCCACTGGTCGCTATGCGCACCAGACCCGGCTTTGGGACAACGCCATGCCCTATACGGGAGGCATTCCGGGCTGGGGGCATGCGCTGCAGGAAAATGGCGTTCCGGTAGAGAGCATCGGAAAGCTGCACTACCGGTCCAAGGATGACCGGGCAGGATTTGACGCCGAACATATCCCGATGATGGTCGCGGGCGGGGTCGGCATGGTCTGGGCGTCTATTCGCAAGGAAAACGAACGCATCATTCCGCAAGAAAGCAGGATGTTGGGGGATTACATCGGCCCGGGGTACAGCAAGTACACCGAGTATGACCGGGCCGTCACGGACAGGGCGCGCCAGTGGTTTGCGGACCGGGCCGCGTCGGGCGATGACCGGCCATGGTGTCTTTATGTCGGCCTGGTCGCGCCGCATTTCCCGCTGGTGGTCCCCCAGGAATACTTCGACCTTTACCCCCCAGACAGCCTGCCTGAGCCGAAGTTGCATCCGAATACGGGCTACACACGGCACCCCTGGGTCGAAAAACAGAACGCGATGATGGACAGCGAGGCCATGTTCAAGGACGAGGCCGAACGAAAGTCGGCGATGGCGGCCTATTACGGGCTGACGACCTGGCTCGACAAGAATCTCGGTGACATCCTTTCGGCGCTAGAACAGGCTGGTTTCGCCGACACCACGACCGTAGCCTACACCTCAGACCACGGCGACAATCTTGGTGCGCGGGGCCTTTGGGGCAAATCCACGCTTTACCAAGAAAGCGTCTCGATTCCGATGATCATGGCGGGACCTGATATGCCGGTGGGCACATGCGACACTCCTGTCAGTCTACTGGATCTTTCCAAAACTATCGCGACACATTTCGGGACCGACATTGACGCGGCGGACGGATCGCGCGCCCTGGACCAGATAGCGCGGGAACCAATTAACCCGCACCGCGTCATCTTCAGTGAATACCATGCCGCCGGTGCGGTTTCAGCGGCGTTCATGCTGCGCAAAGGGCGTTGGAAGTATAATCACTTTGTCGGATTCGACCCAGAGCTTTTCGATCTCGGGGCCGATCCAGAAGAGCTGGCAAATCTGGCGCCCGATCCCAAGTGCGCGTCGATAATGTCGGAACTGGAAGCGGCGTTGCGGGGAATATGCGATCCGGAAAAGATGGATGCGCTGGCTTTCGCGGATCAGCGGGCCTTGATTGATCGGCTTGGCGGGCGTGATGCGGCAATGGCGCTTGGCGCACGCGGTGCGACGCCGCCGCCATCGTTGAAGCAATGAATAGCAAGACCGCAACCTGCTGAATCAAAGAGTTCGCGCAACCCTAACCGATGTCAGGCGGTCCGCCGGCGGTTTCCCGAACGATCAGTTCGGCGGATACTTCGGACACTGTCACCGGCATGTCCGGGTCCTGGATTCGGTCCAGCAGGACCCGGGCAAGCTTGCCGCCCAGCTTGTGAGGTGCCACGGCCATCGTCGTCAGTGGGGGGGTGGCAACCGCGGCGTCCTGAATATTGTCAAACCCGATGACAGAGACGTCGTGCCCTGGCCGAAG
>JABDJO010000061.1 GCA_013002465.1 Silicimonas sp.
CAGGTGTTCTGGGCCGTGATCATGTCGATGTTCATCGGGAACCTGGTGCTTTTGATCCTGAATCTGCCTTTGATTCCCTATATCGCCAAAGTGCTTTCGGTCCCGCGCAACTATCTGATCCCATTCATTTTGTTTTTTACGCTCATGGGCGCGTATATTGGCCAGAACAACGCGACCGAACTTCTTTTGCTGGTGGCGTTCGGGATATGCGCGACTGCGTTGAAGTTTGCCGACTATCCATTGGCGCCCTTGCTGATCGGTTTTATCCTGGGTGGCATGCTGGAAGACAACTTTTCCCGCTCAATGCAGCTTTATGATGGCGTCGCCTTTATCTGGGAGCGCCCAATGACACTTGGCCTTCTGGTTATTGCCGGCATCCTGGTTGTTCTGCCCAGCTATCGGGCACGGCGCGCGAGGGCGCGGGCCGAGGGCGTTGCCGAGGGCGATTAACCCGCGACGACCAGGATAAGAATGCTGACCGTGATGATGGCGATGGCCAGAAGCTCTTTGCCGGAGACCCTTTCCTTGAAGAACAGGGCCGCCGCCGCCAGGGAAAAGATCACTTCGACCTGACCAACAGCGAACACATAGGCGGCATTCTGCATTGTGAAGGCGGTGAACCAGCACAGGCTGCCCGCCATGCCGGTCACTCCCATCCAGATGGCGGTTCGGCGGGCCGCGATCACGCGGCCGATCTCTCCACTTTCGCGCCAGGTCAACCAGATCGCCATACCAAAGGTCTGTCCAAGGGTCACAATGGCCAAAGACACCGAGGATCTGAAGAACGGATCGGCACTTGCGATTTCCAATGTGGCGCCCCGGTATCCCACAGCCGAAATCGCGAAGAAGATGCCGGACAACAATCCAAGCCCCGCGCCTTTGTTCAGCAGGCCTGACATCCAGGATCTGTCAAGTTGGCCAGGCTTTTGCGACAGGATTAGCACCCCAACAAGCCCGATCAGGATGGCCAGCGCACCGAAAAGAGACACCCGATCACCCAGAATGACAAAGCCAAGAATGGCCGTCTGTAAAACTTCGGTCTTTTTGAAGGTTATCCCGACCGCGAAATTTCGCTGCCGAAACAGTGCAACGACGCACCAGGTCGCCAGGATCTGCGCCAACCCACCGGCGGTGGCATAGGCCCAGAACTTTGCCGAAAAGGCAGGGATCGATTCTCTGGTCCAGATCAAATAGAGCACCGCCAGCGTCGTGATAATCGGAGCGGAATAGAAAAAACGCGAAAAGGTCGCGCCACCGGTCGACAGAGGACCCATGCTCAGGTGCTTTTGCAGCATGAATCGCAAGGTCTGAAATGCAGCAGCCGCAACCGCGATGAAGATCCAAAGCTCCATCCCTGCGCCTTACCTTGAATGCGCCACGGCAGAAAGCACTGTATCAGAGATGCTGTTGGCGTCGGTCACACAGGAACCGATCCCTGGCAAAGACCCCTTGCACGACGGCATGTCAGCATTTACACGACCAATCCGTGGCCCCAATAGCTCAGTCGGTAGAGCAACTGTTTCGTAAATAGTAGGTCGGCGGTTCGAGTCCGTCTTGGGGCACCACATCGTCCGGTTTGAATACCTGGCTACTTGGCCTCTTTCTCAAGAACGAAGTCCAAGGGCGGGGTGTCGGCGTTTGCGGTCTTCTGTTCTTCTTCGTTCGACTCTTCATCCACCTCGGGATCCTCTTGCACATCAGTCGGTGCATCTTCGGCTGTTGAATCCTGTTCCGGGGCATCCTCGTCGATTTCGACCTCTTCCTCGACCTCCTGCGTTTCCTCCTTCTTGTCGGCTTCGATCTGACCCACGATCAGGGGCAGCATCTCGGCCCCGGCGGGCAGCGGTGCGGATGCGTCTGCGGGCGTGCGCCAGCTAAGCGTGTCAAGGCCATTGCAGGCGTCGCACAGGGGTTCCCAGACAGCGTGCGACTTGTTGCAATTATCGCAAACCCACTGCGGGCCTCTCGGAGCAGTCAGGGCGCGGGCAAGCCAGCCCTTGACCACAGCATCGTCGGCACCCTGACCGCGTTCGATCGCGGCCATGATCGCAAGCGTGCGTGCGGTCGGGTTGGTTTCAGCCAAGTCCCCCATGGCCTCACGCGCTGCGGGGAAATCCTCTGCCGAGATGAAAAGCTCGGCTTCCAGCATGCGGGTTTCGGGGTGATCCCGGTGCTGGCCTGTCAAAGAGGCAAATCGTTTGATCCGGTCGACCGGGGTTTCGTCGGGAACGATCCGCGCAAAGGCCGCCGCAAGATCGGGATGCGGTGCAGCACTCCAGGCCTTTCGCAAGATCCTGGTGGCGTTCTTCGGCTTGTTTTGCGCAACGAAAGCGTCAGATGCAAACACAGCCGCGGGGATAAGATCGGGTGACTGCCGGTTCGCGTTAATAGCCGCCTCACGCGCGGCGGGGGTGTCATCGCCCAAGGTGTCATAGGCTTCACCCAAGGCAAGGACCGCATCGCGCCGCTTGTGAACGTCACGCGGCAATAACCCATGTTTCAGCTTTGCAGCCAGGGTTCGGCGCGCACCCACCCAATCGTTTGATCCCGCTTGCAACTCAAGTAGCCGATTCTGTGTTTCCTCATGCTTGGGTTTCAGGCCAAAAGCCTTTTCGGCAAGTTTCAGGGCGGTATCGGTGTTGCCGGCTTCCAACTGTTGTTTCATCAGACCGCGCACGCCGACAAACCGGGTCCGGTCGTCTTTCAGCAGGCGCTTGTAGGCTGCTTCGGCTTGCGCCCTGTCGCCGGATTGTTCGGCCGCCTGCGCTGTCAAAAGCGTCGTCAAATCCGGCCGCCTCAAAAGCTTCTCGGCCCGTGCTGCCTTGGCCAGCGCCTGTTTCGATTCACCGGATGCCAAAGCGGTCAGGCTTTCGGCAAGGGCATCAAAGCCCTTGCGCTCGCGCCGTCTGTCAAAAAACCGATCAATCGCCGTCTTGTCACCGCTGGCAAACCGCAGAAAGGCGACAACAAGACCGACAAGTTTGAGCGCGATCCAGATCGCAACCACAAAGGCCAGCAAGGCAACCACCGTGGCCAGAGGACCAAGGGTATATTCCGTACCAGCGACCGAAATCTGGATGCCGCCATCCGATTCAAGCAGCACCCCCCCGCCCCAGGCTGCGGCAATGATCAGCCCGATAAAGAGAACAATTTTCAAAAGTGACCAAAGCATAAGCGTCTCAATTCATGTTGGCGGTAAGATCTTCAACGGCCCGAAGGGCGGTCGCGCGGGTTTCAGCCTTTGATAGCCACGCAGACATGGAGGATTGGGCGTTGTCGGGAAGCGTGGATAATTCGTCCAGCGCTTGATCAAGCTTGCCTTCGGACAGGCTGGCCTCGGCCCGGGACAAGACGGCATCTGCGTCCGACCCTTGGCGCGGCTCAAGCGAACGCGCATTGGTCTGGCGCTTCAGAAAGGCGGACAGGCGTTCCCCTGCCGACGCATCATCGGGAATGCGTTGCGCTGTCGCCAAGGCTTCGCGGGCAACGTCGGGAAAGCTTCGCTGCAGCGATACCAATGTCGGGACCCCGTCGCTCGCCACATTTGAAAGTGCGTCCGGAGCGCCATCAAACTTGGCGAGGGTTTCCACAAAGGGCGTGCCGCTATCAATGGCGGCGCGCAGTTCGGCAAGATCGGCCTGCCGTTCAGCAGTTTCCGCCGCCGCGGCTGCGGCCAGTTCGGTTTCCGACGCTTTCGCACGCGCTTCGGCGACACGTGCTTCGGCTTCGCTGATCATCTTGGCCAGGTCCTGACGAAAGGCTTCCAGTTGTTGCTCGGCCAATGCGGCCTGGGCAGAACTGCTGTTTCCTTCGTCGATCTCAAGCGTCGTCAGTCTTTCGTTGAATGATGCAAGTTGCTCTTTCAGGTCGGACAGGTTTGAGATCTCACTATCGAGAGCGCTTATTCTTGCATCACTATCGCTGATGCGGCGTTCAATCTGCGACAGAGTGCTTTCGATGCCAGACAGATCAACTGGCGGCGGCAAGGCGCCTTGGACTTCAGAAATCTCGGATGACAAAGCATCAAGACGTTCGCCGTTCTCTGAAATTGACGTGCGCAACGCGTCGTCGGCATCGGAATCGACAAAAACCCACGGCGCCAGCAATCCCGCCGCAAACCCGATCCCTCCGGCCACCAAGCCACCCAGCACCAATGGGACAAAGCCGGGGCGTCTATCGGATGGCGCAGCTTCGGTCGGCACGACAGCCGCGCTTGTTTCTTCGGGATTCGCTTCGGGCGCTTCCGCGTTGACCTCAACCTCGACCGCTTCGGCCTCGATCAGGACAGGTTCATCAGGAGTCGATTCGGATGCTGCAGCATCAGGCGTTTCGGATTCCGAAGCGTTTTCTTCCGATTTCTCTTCGTTTTCAGAGCTTTTCGAGGACTTGGAACGACGAGCCACGGTTTACCTTCCCTTTTTCACACACGAGCAGAACAGGTTCGATCTTAGTGTCCGCGACCCCCAGCAACAAGGTAAGTGCGTCAAAAGACCGTTTCAATCAGATCGACCATGGCGTCCCGCGTAGGTTCCGCAGCGATCTTGATTTGACCAACGCCGATCCATGCGTTTGCGACTGCTTCGCTCAGGGCAAGGACCTCGCACGTGCCTTCGATGGGATATCGCGACAAAAGTTCGGCACTTCTTGGCGAAAACACCGGAATGACAATGGGCCCGGAGCCGGACAGTATCGCGTGGGCGGCCGAAGACAGCGGGCGCTGTTTCTGATCATAGATGACCGCTTCTTCGACTTCGACGCCAAGGGCAGACAGCCTGCTGGCAAGGCCGCCCCTGGAATGGACGCCACGACAATGCAACGCCGGTCCGACGATGCCGCTGGCGTTCTTGACGAACTCGTCCACGTTTCTCCCAAGTGCATGCGCATCGGCACCAAACTCGCGTGCCAGAATTGCCGTTCGTTCACCCACGGTCGCCACTTGCTTTCGACGGATCCTGTCGGACGCAACCCGAACCCCGTTGGCCGATGTGAAGATTACCGTCGCGAAACGGCCAAGGTCCGGCATGTCTCCGGTCGGCTCAATCTCGATGATCGGCGATATCACAGTCGGCAAACGCCGGTTCAGTCGTTGTTCACAAAGGGCAAGAAACGACCGGGACTGAGGCTCGGGCCGGGTCAGAAGAAGCGTTGGCTGCGTATCGTTCATTCCCGTGCCGCGCTTGTGTGAAGCTTGACCCGGTGTTACCTGCCGTCAAACACCCACGCAAGCCGGGCACCCATGGCACGACACTTTCTTGGAATCGAGTCCAGCTGCGACGATACCGCGGCGGCCATCGTTTCCGATGACCGCAGGATCCTGTCGTCGGTGGTTGTCGATCAAGCCGCGCTGCACGAAGCCTTTGGCGGTGTCGTCCCTGAAATTGCCGCCCGCGCCCACGCCGAAAAACTTGATGTCGCAATCGAATCCGCTCTTCGACAGGCAGACATGGCCCTTCGCGACATCGACGCGATTTCGGTCACATCCGGCCCCGGGCTGATCGGTGGCGTGATCTCGGGTGTGATGATGGCGCGGGGCTTGGCAGTCGGAACGGGTAAACCGCTGATCGGCCTCAACCACCTTGCCGGTCATGCTCTAACGCCGCGCCTTACGGATGATATTCCCTTTCCCTACCTGATCCTTCTGGTTTCGGGTGGACACTGCCAGTTTTTGATCGTTCACGCGCCCGACAGGTTTCATCGTCTGGGCGGCACCATTGATGACGCCCCCGGTGAGGCCTTTGACAAATCCGCCCGCGTCCTCGGTCTGCCACAACCCGGCGGGCCTGCCGTCGAGGCAGCTGCCCAGTCTGGTGATCCAACACGTTTCCGCTTCCCAAGGCCCCTGCTGAATCGCCCGGGGTGCGACCTCAGTTTTTCAGGTTTGAAGACCGCACTGGTGCGGGAACGCGATGCGCTTATGGCCGACAAAGGCGGTTTGACCGAACAGGATCGCGCCGACCTTTGCGCCAGCTTTCAGGCCGCAATCACCGACGTTCTAAGCGAGAAAGCACGGCGGGCCATCGCTGTCTATTTGGCTGGCAATCCGCGGAATCCCGCCTTCGCCGTTGCAGGCGGCGTCGCTGCAAATCGGTCGATTCGAGCCGGTTTAGAGACTGTTTCAAGCGAGAACGGGGTTGTTTTTTCGGCCCCGCCACTTGCTTTATGTACCGACAATGCGGCGATGATTGCCTGGGCAGGTATCGAACTTGACCGCATCGGAAGCAAAGGGGCCGAACCGCTTGTGGCGCGGCCACGGTGGCCGCTTGACGATGCTCAGCCTGCGCTTCTGGGATCGGGCAAGAAAGGAGCCAAGGCTTGACAATATTATCCGTTCTCGGCTCCGGCGCCTTTGGCACCGCTCTGGCTATTGTTTTGTCGAAAACCGGCCAGAACGTCACTTTATGGTCCCGACACGCAAGCCAGGCCAAGGGTATGCAGGACACGCGCGAAAGCGGGCCTCGTCTTCCCGGTTTTGCGTTGCCAGATACCCTGAATGTCACCAGCGATTCCAAGGCTTTCGGATCCGAAACCTGCTTGCTGGCCATTCCAACCCAATCACTGGCCACGTTCCTGACCGGCTTTCCTAAGAACGCAGGTCAGGATCTTGTGGCCTGTTGCAAGGGCGTGGATCGCCAGACCGGACTGGGGCCTGTTGCAACCATCCAAAACAGTCACCCAGATGCCAGAGCCGCAATTTTGACCGGCCCCGGTTTTGCTGTCGATCTGGCGCGCGGGTTACCGACTGCTCATGTCATCGCATCCAAGGACGAGGCCCACGCAACTGCACTTCAATCGCTTTTGACCCGTCCAACCCTGCGGCTGTATCGCAGCACGGATGTTGTCGGTGCCGAATTGGGTGGTGCCTTGAAAAACGTGATCGCACTTGCCGCGGGAATGGCGATTGGCGCGGGGCTTGGAGACAGCGCACGGGCTTCGGTCATTGCGCGCGGATTTTCAGAGCTTGGCCGATACGCGGCGGCGAAGGGTGCGAAAACAGAGACTATTCAAGGCCTTTCGGGGCTTGGCGACCTGGTTCTGACCTGCACGTCCGAAAAATCTCGCAACTTCACTTCGGGCATCGCCTTGGGCCAGGGCCGCCCAATCGACCCCGATACCACCGTAGAAGGATTGGCAACCGCACCCACCGTCGCCAAGGAGGCCAAGTCGCTTGGTCTGGACTTGCCTTTGCTTCAGGCCGTTTCGGATGTGGTAGAAGGTAAACTTGACATACAGGGCGCAATCGAAACCCTGTTGGCACGACCTGTGGGAAAGGAGTGAGCCATGGCACACTGGCTGTTCAAATCCGAACCTTCGACCTGGAGTTGGGAGGATCAGGTTGCCAAGGGCGACATTGGCGAAGAATGGGATGGTGTGCGCAACTATCAGGCGCGCAACAACATGCGCCTGATGAAGATTGGTGACCGCGGATTTTTCTATCTCTCGCAGAAAGACAAGGCGATTGTCGGCACTGTCGAAGTTATCGCAAAGGCGCATCCCGACAGCACCACTGACGATGATCGGTGGGAATGCGTGGACATAAAGGCGATCGAAGCCTTCGCAACGCCTGTGACGCTGGATCAGGTCAAGGCCGACGAACGCTTTTCGGAAATGCCCTTGGTAAAGAACACCCGGCTATCCGTTCAGCCTGTGGATAAAGAGCATTGGCGGTTAATCTGCAAACTGGGCGGGGTTCGCCCTTAAAGCTTGTCGTAGTCCAAGCACGGGGCGTATTCTGTCTCTAACGCGGCCAAAAAAGGGAATGATCAATGGGATTAATCAGCGTGATTATCGCGGCAATCGGCGGATTCGCCTTCGGGTCGGTCTGGTACATGTCGCTGGCAAAACACTGGGTTGCCGCCGCCAATATCGAGGTCGATGAGAACGGTCGTCCTGTCGGTCAAAGCGCCGTGCCCTTCATCATGGCCGGTATCGCCATGGTTCTGGTCGCCGGGATGATGCGTCATACCTTCGCGATGGCCGGAATTGATACCCTTGGCGAAGGCCTGGTCGGTGGGTTTGGAATTGGCCTTTTCTTCATCTCGCCCTGGATCATGATCAACAACGCCTATGGCGGTCGGCCCTTCAAGCTGACGCTGATTGACGGCGGCTACGCGACATTTGGCTGCGCCATCATGGGCGCGATACTAGGGTTGTTCTAGGCTGTCGGCGCCTCTTTGGGCGCCGCCACGCATGCTCGGCTAACCATAGATGCTTTCTTTGCCGAAATGTTTGGTCAGCATGTAATAGACGACCGCGCGATACTTGTTGCGTTCGGACCGACCATAGGTGTCGACCACGGCGTTGATCGCGTTCATAAGCTCTGGGCCATCGGCCAAGCCCAGTTTCTTGATAAGAAAGTTCTGCTTCACGGTTTCCAGCTCACTTTGCTGGCCCCCCGCGACAGTCGAAGCATCCGCGTCGTATATGGATGGCCCACACCCAATCGTCACTTTGGTCAAAAGCGCCATATCGGGTGACATGCCGCACTTGTTTCTCAAATCGTCGGCGTATTGCGCGATTAGTTCGTCCCTTCGTCCCATATTGGTCTCCCTGGTCAGTGATTTTTTGGACGTGAAAGGAAGTATCGCGACCCGACATGAGGATTTAAGGGGAATTCTGCGAAGATTGTCTCAGGATGGCGCACGCGATACTAGGGCAGGATGATGTCGCCCGAAGACAAACACTTGTTGATCCGAATGTTCCAGGCGGCAGTTGCCGCTGCGGACCCGAAACTGGCCCTGGCGCCTCACATCCCCCCAAAGCCAAAAGGTCGTACGGTGGTGATCGGTGCAGGCAAGGGGGCCGCACAGATGGCGGCCGCGTTCGAGGACCTTTGGGGCGAACCTGTCGAGGGCACCGTTGTCACACGATACGGATATGGCTGCCCGACCAAGCACATTAAGGTTCTCGAAGCCGCCCATCCCGTGCCAGATCAAGCCGGCCTGGAAGCCGGGCAAAAGCTGGTGGATGCCGTGACCGGTTTGACTGAAAATGATCTGGTCGTTGCATTGATCTGTGGCGGAGGCTCGGCGCTTTTGCCTGCCCCGCCGGAAGGTCTGTCGCTGAACGATGAACAGTCCCTAAACAAGGCCCTTTTAACCTCTGGCGCGCCCATTTCAGCGATGAATGCGATCCGCAAGCAGGTCAGTACATTGAAGGGTGGGCGACTGGCAGCGGCTGCATTTCCGGCGCGGGTTGTCAGTCTGATCGTATCGGATGTTCCGGGCGACGATCCTGCACAAGTTGCCTCGGGCCCAACTGTTCCTGACATGGCAGGGCTGGAAGACGCGAGACGGTTCATCGACCAATATGGTATCGTGCTATCCGACCCGGTGGCCCGACACATCGCAATGGCCAATGAACCGCCTGCGCCAGACGATCCGGTGTTTCAGAGAAATTCCGTTACGGTTGTGGCCTCGGCTTCGCTGTCGCTGGAGGCGGCCCGCCAGGTTGCGGAAGATTCCGGCATCCGGTGCCATATCCTGTCGGATTCGATCGAAGGCGAAGCGCGCGATGTGGGTCTGGTTCACGCCGCGATTGCCCGCGAGATTTGCGACAAAGGGCGGCCATTTGATGTGCCTGTGATCCTTTTGTCTGGTGGCGAAACAACCGTGACCATTCGCGATGGCGGAGGCCGGGGCGGGCGAAATTCGGAATTCCTCCTCGCGCTCGCTTCGGGCATTGAGGGCAAGAACATATACGCGCTCGCCGCCGATACAGACGGCATTGACGGGTCGGAAAGCAACGCGGGCGCTTTTGCGGATAGCACCAGTTGGGCAAGGTTGCGCGACAATGGGCTTGATCCCGGTTCGCTCTTGTCTGGTCACGATGCCTGGAGCGCCTTTGACAGCCTCCAGGATCTGTTCGAACCCGGCCCAACCGGTACGAATGTCAACGATTTCAGGGCGATACTGATCCGTTGATCAATACCGATAGTGTTCCGACTTGAACGGCCCTTCCGGCTTGACGCCGATATAGTCCGCCTGCTCGGGATCCAGTTCGGTCAGCTTTGCACCGACCCGGCCCAAGTGAAGGCGGGCGACTTTCTCGTCCAGATGCTTGGGCAGGATGTGGACGGTGTTGTCATAGTCACTGCCGCGGGTGAATAGCTCGATCTGAGCAAGGACCTGGTTCGAAAAACTGGCCGACATAACGAAACTTGGATGTCCCGTGGCATTGCCAAGGTTCAGCAGGCGCCCTTCGGACAGAAGGATGATCCGATTGCCGGTCGGCATTTCGATCATGTCCACCTGGTCCTTGATGTTGGTCCACTTGTGGTTCTTCAGGTTGGCGACCTGAATTTCGTTGTCGAAGTGGCCAATGTTGCCGACAATCGCCATGTCCTTCATCTCGCGCATATGCTCGATGCGGATCACATCCTTGTTGCCGGTGGTGGTGATGAAGATATCCGCGTCTGCGACTTCGTCTTCCAAGATAACTACTTCAAAGCCATCCATCGCGGCCTGCAGCGCGCAGATCGGATCGACTTCGGTCACCTTCACGCGGGCACCGGCACCGCTCAGCGACGCGGCAGACCCCTTTCCGACATCGCCATAACCGCACACAACGGCGACCTTGCCCGCCATCATCGTGTCAGTTGCGCGGCGAATACCGTCGACAAGGCTTTCCCGGCAGCCATACTTGTTGTCGAATTTCGATTTTGTAACGCTGTCGTTGACGTTGATGGCGGGGAACGGCAGTTGGCCGCCCTCCACCATTTTGTACAAACGATGTACACCGGTGGTGGTTTCTTCGCTGACGCCCATGATCATATCCCGTTGCTGGGTAAACCAGCCGGGGCTTTGTTTCAGGCGTTTGCGGATTTGCGCAAATAGGGCTTCTTCCTCTTCCGACGTCGGAACCGCGATCAACTCGTCCTCGCCAGCTTCGACGCGCGCACCCATCAAGATGTAAAGTGTCGCGTCGCCTCCATCATCAAGAATAAGATTGGCGCCGCCCTCGGGAAACTGAAAAATCTGGTCGGCATAGTCCCAGTATTCCTCCAACGTCTCACCTTTGACGGCAAAAACCGGGGTGCCGCCTTCGGCAATTGCCGCGGCCGCGTGATCCTGGGTTGAGAAGATATTGCAGGATGCCCAGCGGACGTCGGCGCCCAGGGCATTGAGGGTTTCGATCAGAACCGCCGTTTGGATCGTCATATGAAGCGATCCGGCGATACGCGCACCCTTCAAGGGCTGCTTTTCGCCAAACTCATCCCGAATGGCCATGAGGCCCGGCATTTCGGTTTCGGCGATATCCAATTCTTTACGGCCAAAAGCGGCCAGCGAGATATCTTTGACGACATAGTCCTTGGGCATGACCCTTGCTCCACACAATGCGAGTTTCGGGGTCACTTAGCACCGGGAATCCGCCCCGGCAACCGATGTCAGCCAGGGATGCCGGCAGGAATCTTGATGCCTTCACGCCAGTTCGTTCCCGATGCCATGATGCAGGATACTCCGTCGGCGCGAGTCTTCAGAATTGTCCAGGTTCCACGCTCTTCGGAAATCCAGACTTCGAAGATGCTTTCGGCGTTCTGCAATCCGCCGCCGCCAAAGGCTTCGCCGTACTTGACGGCCAGCTTGTCGACGACCGCGCCACGGTCGGCGCAATTGGATTGTGCGTGAAGTGTGCCGGGAATAAGGGCTGCAAGTACAACCAAACTCTTGATCCAGGGCATAGGTCTCTCCTCTCTGCAGCTTTTGCTGCGATTGATGTGACCTCCCTGTGCTTCAATAGTTACGCGGTATGTGTTCTTGATACCCTAACAACTCTCATTTTAACGGCTTTTTTGACCCTGCTTTCCCCACGCTAGAGGCGAACTTTGCCGGAATAGCGGCTGAAATTCGGGTATTTTTATGCCAGTGCTACTTTAAGATCTCGGGATTGCGGCGCTCACTTGCAACGCGCGGGCTGGCACAAATTTGTGTACCGTCGTAACACGAAGATCCCGTCCTCACGCTAGGCAAAGCACAGATCCATGGCACAAAGAAAACCGGAAAAACGCGCCTGGCAAAGGATGTTATCGGGCCGAAGGCTTGATCTTCTGGACCCTACTCCGGTCGATATCGAAATCGAGGATATCGCCCACGGTCTTGCCTTTGTTGCCCGCTGGAATGGCCAAACCAACGGGGATTTTCCCTATTCCGTGGCCGAACACTCACTTCTTGTTGAGGCATTGTTTCGCCGCATTGTGCCAAATGCCCCTCCAAAGTGGTGCCTTGCCGCGCTTTTGCACGATGCGCCTGAGTATGTGATTGGCGACATGATTTCGCCCGTGAAAGCCGCTGTCGGCCCCGGATATTCGGAATTGGACGATCGTTTGGCGGCGGCGGTGCATCTAAGGTTCGGGTTGCCCGCAAGTATTCCAAAGACGGTCAAGGCCAAGATCAAGAAGGCTGACAAGCTTTCGGCCTGGCTTGAGGCGACCCAGATCGCCGGGTTCGACAAGGCAGAAGCGAATAAGTTCTTTGGAGCCCCAAATGCGTCTCTGATAAAGGGGCTTTCAATTATTTTGCGCCCGCCCATAGATACCAGGCACGCCTATGTCGACCGTCACGAAACCTTGCTGGCCAAGATGGCCTAGCGTTATCTGGGTGACCGTTTTGCAAGGATGCGTTGCAGCGTTCTGCGGTGCATGTTCAGCCGACGCGCGGTTTCGCTGACATTCCGGTCGCAAAGTTCGTAAACCCGCTGAATATGCTCCCACCGAACCCTGTCGGCACTCATAGGATTATCCGGGGGCGGCGGCAGTTCGTCTTCTGAAGCCAGAAGGGCCGCGGTCACGTCATTGGCGTCCGCCGGTTTCGACAAATAGTCCGTGGCCCCGATCTTGACAGCCGCAACCGCGGTCGCAATGGCTCCGTACCCGGTCAACACCACGATCCGGCTATCTTGCCGACGTTCGCGAATACGCTCGACCACGTCCAAACCGTTGCCGTCGCCAAGGCGCAAGTCGACAACGGCATAGGCAGGAGGACGCGCGGTTGCAATTGCGGTGCCTGCGGCGACCGTTTCTGCGGTTTCAACTTCGAACCCGCGTTTTTCCATCGCGCGGCCCAGACGTCTGAGGAAGGGTTCGTCGTCGTCAACAATCAGCAACGATGCGTCTGGTCCAATGTCGCGGGCCATGGCTTTCTCCCGATAAAGTAAAGCAAACCATAGGGCTGCGGATTTGCCGGGTCAAACACTCAGCGCGATTTGATCAGGCAGGCTGTTTGTTCCGCAATCGTCTCGGCCGTATCGTCTCGCTTGAAAAGGGCTCCAAGCTGGTTATCGGGAAACATCAGGTATGTGAAAGTCGAATGATCCATCAGATAGAACTCGTCGTCGCCTTCACCTCTTGCATAGTACACCCGATAAGCATCCGCCGCGGTCTTGACCTGCGCTGCGGTACCTGAAAGCGCGATCATTTCGGGATGCATATCAAAGGCATAACCCGCCAATACCTCGGGTGTGTCGCGTTTCGGATCAATCGACACAAAGACCAGCGCAACGTCGTGCCCCTGTTCTTTCAACAAATCGACCGCAAGCGCATTGCGGGCCATGTCGAAGGGGCAGACGTCGGGGCAAAACGTGTATCCGAAATACACCAATGCGGGCCGGTCGATGACCGTCGAGTCCGTCACCGTTTCGCTGCTTGCGTTCACCAACTCAAAGGGACCACCGATGGATGCTCCAACGACGGATGTGACCCCGCAATCTGCGGGCCTGGAAACATAGGTATAGACCGCCGTGCCGCCAACGATGGCGACAAGCACGAAGGCGGACAGGATGGCGGAAAGCTTGGTCAAGAAAACACCGGGGACATCTGGACAGGACGCATTGATCGCAAAGGGTACAAGGGAATACAAGTGAGACGTCGTAAAAGGGAATCCATGGCCGACACGTCATTCGAACCACACGGGCACCGCTCGTTCTGGGTGCGCCTTAGGACCCTGATTGTCCTGCGGTGGATAGCCATTGTGGGCCAGCTTGTTGCGATCACGGTTGCCCAGCGGATGTTCAACCTCGATCTGAATATCGGGCTTTGTTTTCTTGCCATCGGCGCTTCGATCATCGCCAACTTGTTTGCAATATTTGTTTATCCGGAGAACAAACGGCTGTCCGAACGCGAAGTCGCCGGGATGCTGGTTTTCGACATTCTGCAACTGGCCTTTCTGGTGTTTCTGACCGGCGGATTGAACAACCCCTTCGCTCTTCTCATCCTTGCACCCCTTGCCATTTCGGCCATGGCGCTCAGGCCCCTGACATTGACGGCGGTCGCTGGATTGTCACTGGTTCTGGTGGTGGCGCTGATGTTCTGGCACCTGCCGCTTCGGACCCAGGAAGGGTTTATCATGCAACAACCACAGGTGTTCAGATACGGGTTCCTTGCGGCCATAACCATCGGGGTCATATTCCTTCCGGTCTATGCCGGGCGGGTTACTTCAGAAATGCATACGATGTCCGAGGCACTGACTGCCACGCAGATGGCCTTGGCGCGGGAACAGAAACTGACCGATCTTGGCGGCGTCATTGCGGCCGCCGCCCACGAACTTGGCACCCCTCTTGCAACGATCAAGCTGGCCAGCGGTGAATTGTACGACGAACTGGAAGACCACCCTACCTTGCGGGAAGACGCGAAACTGATCCGGGAACAGGCCAATCGGTGCCGGGACATCCTGACCTCGATGGGCCAGGCCGGGAAAGACGATCTCCATATTCGTCACGCTCCATTTGTCGCCGTTGTCCGGGAAGCAGCCGAACCACATGCTGATCGAGGTATCGCGGTTCACTACAACATCGAAGGGGCACACGGCGACACCGGTCGTCAGCCCGTCATAGAACGGCGACCCGAGATCATTCACGGCCTGAGGAACCAGGTTCAGAATGCAGTCGACTTTGCTCGGGAAAACGTCTGGATTGATGTCTTTTGGGACGATGAACAGATCGGCGTGCGCATCATTGACGACGGGCCGGGGTATTCGCCGACCATCATCAATCGAATTGGAGACCCGTTTGTTCGTCGAAAACGCCGGGATGCCCGCCCGGGGTATGTCGGCATGGGGCTTGGCCTGTTCATAGCGAAGACGTTGTTAGAACGTTCCGGCGCCGAGCTGAGCTTTGCCAATGGACGCGGCTCGGGAGACCCGGATCCAGGACCTGGCGAAAGAACCGGTGCGGTCGTTGTAACGATATGGAAACGCGAACTGTTTTCCGAGTCGCAAGAGGCCGAGCGCGCTGCTCTGGGTGAAAACCGCCCCATTGAAGTCTGAATTATTAACGGCGTGTTAACTTTCATCGCAAAAGGTGCCTCCGTTGTGTATTCGGGGGACGTCTTTGGTGCTTTCGCATCTATTAACCGTTGTTTCGTTTGGTCTTGGGGCCTTTCTGTCAGCCTATGCGGCGCTTGCATTGACACGGCGGCGCTTTGCGCTTGGCCGGGAGTCAGGTTGTATTGAAGACGACACGCTTGTCTTTCTGATCCGGGATGGCGTGGTTGCAGATGCCAATTTTCCGGCGCACCGCATGCTGGACGGCGTCACTGATTCCGATGACATGACCGACCGCCTGCGCTTGTTTCTTGCCCGTCACTTTGAGAATCCGGATCGGTTTCTTCAACCCGACCAGTCCCTAAAGGATACTGGCGAAGTGTCGCGCGACGGGCAAATCCAGATCCTGCAGCAGGCTGCGGCTGGGTCGACCCGATTGAAAATCAGCTTTGTCACCGACCGCGATCCGGGGCGCGACGATTTCTTTTCGCTGCACGCGCTTGAAAATGAACTTGAAACGCTTCGGGCCAACACCGCCGCCGCGCCATTTTTGCTATGGCGACAGAACGCAGCAGGCGAAATCGTTTGGGTCAACCAGGCCTATCTGAATGCGGTTGAAACCTATCTTGGTAATGCTGAAAATGACAGCTGGCCGCTAGCAACGCTGTTTCCCACGTTGCGCCCAACATCCCTTGCACCGAATGAACCTCACCGTATCGCAATTCACGGTAATGGCGCCGTCGAAGATGCGTGGTTTGACTGTCACACGGCCCTGATCGGAACCGATGTTCTTTGCACGGCCATTCCCGCAGACGAGGCCGTCAAGGCTGACAGTCGCAGGCGGGAGTTCACCCAGACCTTGACCAAGACATTCGCCGAGCTTGCGATTGGACTGGCCATTTTCGACCGTTCACGTCGTCTGGTCCTTTTCAACCCGGCGCTTCTTGACTTGACAGTTCTACCAACTGACTTCCTGACATCACGGCCAAGTCTGGTCGGGTTCCTTGATCATCTGCGCGAAAACCGGGTTATGCCCGAACCGCGCGATTATCGTACCTGGCGCACGTCTATTGCCGAACTTGAGGCGGCGGCGGTCGATGGAACCTATAGTGAAACCTGGTCATTGCCTGACGGGCAAACCTATCATGTAACGGGGCGCCCGCACCCGGACGGTGCCGTAGCCCTCTTGTTTGAGGTCATCAGCGCGGAAATGTCCCTAACACGGCGCTTTCGGGCAGAAATCGAACAATCGCAAGCCGCGATTGACGCCTTTGACGACGCCGTTGCCGTATTCTCCCAGGCTGGTGAATTGACGCTGTCCAATCACGCCTATTGCAAGCTTTGGAATACAGATCCTGAAAACGGCCTTGGCGCGGTCAATCTGACCGAGGCTACCCGTCAATGGCATGCACTATCGACCCCGACACCGGTTTGGGGCGACTTCCGTGATTTTGCCCAACTCTCCCAGGATCGCGAAGAATGGTCGGCCACGGTCAGCCTTTTGAATGGTCAATCGGTGTTGTGCCGCTTTCTGCCGCAAAAGGCAGGGGCAACCATGGTGATCTTCCACGTCCAGTCCGGAAGTTCGGCCCGCGCCAGTCTGCGCGAAGCCGGCTGATCGCGTCTTGCGGCAGGCCTGCAGGCCCGTCACATTGGCGGCGATATGGATTACAACGCCACGGTATTTCTTCCTGACGACCGCGCGACGGCGCGGTTGGCCAAGTCCGTTGCGCCATACTTGCAACCCGGCGATACAATCCTGCTTGAGGGCGAGATCGGCGCCGGAAAAACCCACTTTGCCCGCGCAGTCATTCAAGCGCTTTTGACTTCGGATGACCGCCCGCAGATCGAAGTGCCGTCGCCCACGTATACACTGGTTCAAACCTATGTGGCGCCGGGCATCGAAATCTGGCACGCCGACCTGTATCGTCTGGCCGACACGTCGGAAGTTGCGGAACTTGGGTTGGACGACGCCTTTCAGTCGGCCATCGTTCTTGTGGAATGGCCCGATCGCCTGGAAGACCCGCCCGAGGATGCGCTGACGCTTCGCTTTGAATCCAAAGGCGACGGTCGCCAGGCCAAGTTTCGCTCAACCGCGCCTCGTTGGTCTGGACTTGATGAGTTGATCCGCCATGTGTGATCACATCCGTTCGCTCATTGAAGGAACCGGTTGGTCCCGGTCCGACATCACGCCGATTGCGGGCGATATGTCGGCGCGGCGCTATGCGCGGCTGGTTCTTGATGGCAAGACGGCCATCCTCATGGATTCCAGATCGGACATCCCTTCGGCAAAGGCGTTTGTGTGCATCACCCACTGGCTTCGTGACGCGGGCCTGTCCGCCCCTGCCCTGATTGTCGATAGATCCTCCACTGGCTTGATTATTCTCGAGGACCTGGGTTCCTGCCCGGTCAGTGACCTCATCGCCGACACCGCACAGGGCGAGGAGGTGTTTCGCCTCTGCCTCAGACTTTTGTTGAAACTCAGAAAACTTGCGCCGCCAACTGGCCTGCTTCGCCCGACTGCCGAAGATCTGGGTCAATGGACGACACTTGCAGATCACCACTATCCCGGCGCGGATGTCGGTGCATTGGTCGAGTTTCGCTTAGGTTTAGTGACTATTTTGCGGGAAGCGCTTAAAAGTGAGACTTCCGTATCGCTCCGCGATTTTCACGCCGACAACCTGATGTGGCTGCCTGACCGACATGACACCGCGCGCCTGGGTCTTCTTGATTATCAGGACGCGTTTCTCACCCACCCGGTTTATGATCTTGTGTCCCTTCTGACCGATGCCAGAACCGAGGTCCCGAATAATCTGAGAACCTCGTGCATCGCCGAGTATTGTGCCATTTCGGGCGACGATCCCACCCATCTGAACACCGCATTTGCCTGTTTTTCCGCACAACGCAACCTGCGTATCCTTGGCATCTTTGCCCGGGCCGCCGAAACAGGAGACACGCGGCACCTGTCAAAGCAATCCCGGGTCTATGGATATCTGACCGAAGCACTTCAGCACGCCGTTTTTGACGGCCTGCGCGACAAACTGATTGGCGCGCTCCCTGCCCCGTCCGGTGCGGCAACATGACCAAACCGGTATCCGCGATGATCTTTGCCGCCGGTTTTGGCACACGGATGGCCCACCTGAACCAAGACGTGCCCAAACCCATGGTGCCGTTTGCGGGGCGACCAATGATTGACCGCACAATCGACTTGGTCAGGGCCGCTGGCATCGAAACCGTCGTTGCCAACACCCACCACATGCACGACCGCATCGCGCCGCATCTGGTATCGCAAGGCGTATCGGTTTCGCACGAGCACGACAAAATACTGGATACGGGCGGCGGCTTGCGGAAAGCCCTGCCCTTGCTGGGCAAGGGGCCGGTTCTGACAATCAACCCCGACGCGCTATGGCTGGGACCAAACCCCATCAGGTCATTACTTGATGCCTGGAATCCCGATATGCGCGCGCTGCTCATGCTGGTCCCGATGGACAAGGTGCATGGGTCAAACGGTATTGGCGATTTCAGTCTCGAACACGGGGAAATCCGGCGAAGTGGGCCGTTTCGTTATGGCGGAGCACAAATCATCCGGCCGGATCATCTGGACGGAATTGAGGGTGATGTCTTTTCGCTAAACGCCTATTGGGACTTGCTTGCGGATCAGGGACAACTGAAGGGGGCGATCTATGACGGGGACTGGTGTGACATCGGAACGCCCAAAGGTCTTGAGATCGCGGAGGCCATGCTGAGTGATGTTTGAACCATCCGACATACCGCGCGTATTCGGCGTGCCGCCCGGGGCCGATTTTCCCCAGGTTCTGGTCAACCGCGTGCTTGGCCATTATTTGAATGCGCCGCCCGAGGATCTTGCCCGTGTACGCATTCTTGTGAACACCCGGCGCATGCATCGACGTCTGTCTGAACTGTTTCAAGCGGGCGGCGCGCGGCTGTTGCCCAGGATCGGACTGGTCACCGATGTTGACGCCCTTTGCCCCGGCGCCGATCTGCCTCTCCCGGTGTCGCCTCTCAGACGACGGCTTGAATTAGCTCAACTGACCGCGCGGCTTATCGACAAGGAACCCGAACTGGCCGCCCGTTCAGCCGCTGTCGATCTCGCTGACAGCCTGGCAACCTTGCTTGATGAAATGCAGGGCGAAGGTGTTTCGCCCGAGCAATTTGCCCAGATCGACGTTGGCGATGAATCTCAGCATTGGGAGCGAAGTCGGAAGTTCCTGAAGGTGGCAAGCGACTATACCGACCAGATTTCATCCGAAGGAATGGATTCCGAAGCCCGGCGGCGGCGCGCCATCGAGCTTGTCGGTGCACTCTGGGCTACCTCGCCGCCAAGTACACCGGTAATCGTTGCCGGATCGACAGGATCGCGGGCGGCAACGTCACTGCTGATGCATGCGGCGGCTCGGCTTCCCAAGGGCGCGTTGGTCTTGCCCGGTTTCGACAAAGACCTGCCGGACGCGGTTTGGGACACGCTTTCGTCGTCGCGCGACATGGAGGACCATCCGCAATATCGTTTCGCTGCTTTGCTGACCGCGCTTGGCATAACACGCGATCAGGTCACCCTTTGGGGAGAACCTCCGGACCCGAAGCGTAACGCGTTGATTTCTATGTCTCTGCGGCCCGCACATGTGTCCGACCAGTGGCTGTCCGAGGGTCCCAGGCTTGGCGATCTGATTGCGGCCACAAGCCGCGTGTCCCTGATCGAGGCGCCACAGCCCAAGACCGAGGCGTTGGCCATTGCCGTGGCCTTGCGTGAATCGGTCGACCAGGGCAAGCGCGCGGCGCTTGTCACCACGGATCGCACTTTGGCAAGGCGGGTTTCCGCCACACTTTCACGGTGGGATATCCTGCCCGACGACAGCGCGGGTACGCCCCTTTCACTGACTGCCCCCGGTCGGTTTTTGCGCCATGTCGCAAACATGATTGGTCGGCCGGTACCAACCGACGAATTGTTCGCGCTTCTGAAACACCCGTTGACCCGGACCGGCGTGGATGATCGCCCCAGGCACCTTGAAATCGTGCGGGCCTGCGAGCTTTTCGTCCGAAAGAACGGGATCGTTACCGTGACCCCTGCTGTTCTTTCCCGGTTTGCCAAGGATCGGAGTGAAGACGTTCAAGCCTGGGCTGCATGGCTGTCTGATCTCTTGGCCCGGCTTGACGAACTGCCCGCGCCCACACTGAACGACGCCGTCGCGCACCATCGGAGCCTGGCCGAGGCATTCGCCAATGGCCCGGGCGGCGGTACCGGTGCGCTCTGGGACAAAGATGCAGGTAGTGCCGTCGAACGCGAAATCGCACGGTTTCAGGACGAACAGGACTTCGGCGGTCGGGTGACGTTTACCGACTATGTCAGGCTATTGGAAAAGGCGCTGGCGGCGGAAAGCGATCGCGATTCAGAACGCACGCGGCCCGACGTGATGATTTGGGGCACGTTGGAAGCGCGGGTTCAAGGCGCCACACGGGTCATTCTTGGCGGCATGGTCGAAGGACAATGGCCCGAGCAACCGGGCTCTGACCCTTGGCTCAACCGGCGCATGCGCCGCGAACTTGGTCTTTTGCTGCCAGAGCGCGAAATCGGCCTGTCGGCGCATGATTATCAACAGGCCGCCGCCGCCGAGGAAGTTATCCTGTCGCTTTCGAAGCGCACCGAAGACAGCGATGCGGTGCCGTCGCGGTGGCTGAACCGTCTGACCAATCTGCTGCAGGGCCTGCCGGATCTAAGCGGTCCAACGGCGCTTGACGCGATGACAGGCCGTGGCCAGCGCTATCTTGATCTGGCTGCCCTACTGGACACTCCCGGCGAAAGCACCGTGCTGGCCGCAAGCCGCCCTGCCCCGGCACCGCCCGCGTCCAAGCGCCCAAAGTCGCTTTCCGTTACCGAAATTCAGACCCTGATCCGTGATCCCTATGCGATCTATGCCAAACATGTTCTGGGCATTCGCGCACTTGAGCCGTTGATCCCAAGTCCGGACGCCCGATTGAAGGGCATCGTTTTTCACGAGATTCTCGAGGACTTTTTTGCTCTCGACGCCGACTTTTCCAGTTCCGAAAAGGCGCGCGAACGGCTGTCTGGCATCATCATGGCGAAATTCAACGCTTATGTTCCCTGGTCCGCGACGCGCGTCGAATGGCGGGCGGCGCTGGACGGCGTGACGGACTGGCTGATCGAAACTGAAAGACGAAGACGCGAAGGATCGATCTCGATCGCGCGCGAGGTAAAGGGAGAGCTTCGGTTCCCCACCATTCCAATGACGATCAAAGGCACTGCTGACCGGATCGACGCGTTGGAGGACGGCACACTCGTGATCTATGACTACAAGACCGGCACATTACCCAAGAC
>JABDJO010000071.1 GCA_013002465.1 Silicimonas sp.
TCGGCGCGCAAGGCGCGGCGATGTACTCAGGTTTCCCTAGGCTTGCGTGTATCGGGATGCAGCGCCGTGGCCAGGATGTGGTCGTTCTGGTGAAGCACGTGATCGGCATGACCAACGATCTTCGCATCCGGCGCGGTCGCGATTTTCAGGTCCTTGCCGGGATAATCAAGCGTGCTTAGGAAATGCCGCATGCAGTTCAGCCGTGCGCGTTTCTTGTCATCGGACTTGATGATCGTCCAGGGCGCGTCGGCGGTGTCCGTGTAAAACAGCATCGCCTCTTTGGCTTCGGTATAGTCTTCCCATTTGTCGAGGCTGGCCTTGTCGATCGGGCTAAGCTTCCAGCGCTTCAGGGGATCGCCTTCGCGTGACTTGAAACGTCGGCGCTGTTCTTCGCGCGTGACCGAAAACCAGTATTTGTAAAGCCGGATGCCCGATCGTACCAGCATCCGTTCCAGATCGGGCGTTTGGCGCATGAATTCCAGGTATTCCGATGGTTCGCAGAACCCCATGACCCGTTCGACACCCGCACGATTGTACCACGAGCGGTCATAGAACACCATTTCGCCCTTTGTCGGCAATTCACTGACATAACGTTGAAAGAACCACTGGCCCTTTTCTTCGTCCGTCGGCTTGTTCAGGGCCACGATCCGCGCAGCCCGGGGATTTAGGTGCTCCATGAACCGCTTGATCGTGCCGCCCTTGCCTGCCGCATCGCGACCTTCGAACAGCAGAACGAACTTTTGCCCGGTGTCTTGCGCCCAGATCTGAACCTTCAGAAGTTCCGCCTGAAGCTGCGCTTTTTCTGTTTCATAGGTCTTGCGATCCAGCTTTTCCGAGTAGGGATACCGTCCATTATCGAACCGATCGTCCGTCGGATCGGGAACGGCGGAAAGGGATGGCGACTTATGGCTTGTCATGCGGGAACCTCCGAGTTTGAAACCGGGAGAGTCTAGCAAGTTATCACGAAGCGGTCGTTGACACGGATCAAACCGTATTCAGAGGTTTTCTTCCTGCATCATGCCCAGAACGTGATACCCGCCATCGACGCGAATGATCTCGCCGGTGGTGCAGGCGCCTTGATCCGAGGCAAGATAGACGGCTGTGCCGCCGACGGCCTCCAGGGTTGCGTTGGCCCGCAGGGGGGCGTTGGCTTCGGTTGTCTTGAAGGTCTTTCGCGCACCGCCGATGGCCGCTCCGGCCAGCGTTTTCATCGGGCCGGGGCTGATCGCATTGACGCGGATGCCCGAAGGACCAAGGTCGTTGGCAAGATAGCGGACCGAAGATTCAAGGGCCGCTTTCGCGACGCCCATGACGTTATAATTCGGCTGCACCCGGTTGCTTCCCAGGTAGGTCAGCGTGATCAGACAGCCGCCATCGCCCATCAAGGGTTCGGCACGGCGGGCAACCTCGATAAAGGAATAGCAGGAAATATTCAGTGAATTCAAAAAGTTGTCGCGCGATGTGTTGACGAACCGGCCAGTCAGTTCGCTTTTGTCGGAAAACGCGATGGCATGGACGACGAAGTCAAGCTTGCCCCACCGGTCCGCCAGTGTGGCAAAGCACGCGTCCATCGACGCGGGGTCGGTCACATCGACATCGACCAGAACGTCCGAGCCGACGCTTGCCGCCAGGGGTTCGACACGCTTTCCGAACGCTTCGCCCTGGTAGGAAAACGCCAGTTCCGCGCCCTCATCGGCCAAGGCCTTCGCGATGCCCCAAGCAATCGAGCGATCGTTGGCCACGCCCATCACCAGCCCGCGCTTGCCGCGCATCAGTTCAGCCATGATACTTGCTCATCGCCACCGTGGCGTTGGTGCCGCCAAAGCCGAAGCTGTTCGAGATCACCGTATCAAGATCCTTGTCGGTGGTTTCGGTCACGATTTCTTCGGGCCGGATCGCCGGATCCAGGGTGTTGACGTTGATCGAAGGTGCCATGAACCCGCCTTGCATCATCAAAAGCGAATAAATCGCCTCGTGGACCCCGGCGGCGCCAAGCGAATGACCCGTCATGGATTTCGTCGAAGAGATCGGCGCGTGGTCATCGCCAAAGACACGCCGCACCGCTTCCACTTCGGTCACGTCACCGACCGGCGTCGAGGTGCCGTGCGCGTTGATATAGTCGACAGTGCGGTCGCCAAGCGTCGAGGCCGCAAGCCGCATCGAGCGTTCGCCGCCTTCGCCGGAAGGTGCAACCATGTCGTAGCCGTCGGAAGTGGCGCCATAGCCGGTGACTTCGGCATAGATCTTGGCACCCCGTGCCTTGGCATGTTCCAGTTCCTCCAGCACCACCATGCCGCCGCCGCCGCCGATCACGAAGCCATCGCGGGTTTCGTCAAAGGCGCGGGCCGCCTCGGTGGGCGTGTCGTTGTACTTGGACGACATCGCGCCCATGGCGTCGAACAGGCATGACAGGGTCCAGTCGACTTCCTCGCCACCACCGGCGAAGACGATGTCCTGCTTGCCCATCTGGATTTGCTCGGTACCGTTGCCCATGCAGTGCAGCGTGGTCGAACAGGCCGAGGTGATCGAATAGTTGATGCCCTTGATCTTGAAAGGCGTCGCCAGACAGGCCGACACGGTCGAGGACATGCAACGCGTGACCATGAAAGGCCCCATGCGCTTGGGCGCGCCCTTTTCGATTACCGTGTTGTGCGCCAGGAAAAAGTTCGACGTGGACGGTCCGCCCGATCCGGCCACAAGGCCGGTGCGTTCGTTCGAGATGTCATGGTCCTCAAGGCCTGAATCCGCAATCGCCTGTTCCATCGCCAGATAAGCATAGGCGGCCGTCGGCCCCATGAAACGCAATTGACGCTTGTCGATGTGCTCGGCCAGATCAATGTCAGGCACCCCGGCAATCTGGCTGCGGAATCCGTGGTCGGCATAGTCCTGCTGGAAGGTGATGCCGGACTTGCCGGCGCGCAGGCTGGCTTCGACTTCCGTAGCATTGTTGCCGATTGGGCAGACAATGCCGATCCCTGTGATGACGACGCGGCGCATGTTGGTTCCCTGTTCCATGTTTCCTGCCTATGTAGGACACCGGTGCAGGATGGGGCAAGCAGATAGGAAAGACGGCCCTGCGACGGGGAATTTTCACAAAACCTTGACTGCTGATGGCAACATTCGGGGTTTCGCAGGCTCGGAATTGCGTCAGAGATGCTTTATAATCCAGGTGTGTTCTGAACGGAGTGCATTGAGATGAAACATGGTCTTTTCAATCGCCGGACCTTTTTTGCTTCAGGCGCCGCTGCTGCGGCAGGGATATTTTTAACGCGCGCGCCAGCACGCGCGACGGGCATTGCGCCGACCTTGTCGATGCGTGGTGGTTCGAACAACTATCGACCCAACGCCCCTATCGTCGGGCGGATCGGAGGAGGCGGGTTCTGGATGAGCGGGACAGTGCGCCGCGCGGGCGATGGCGCGCCGCTGGCCGGGCAACGCATTCAGGTCTGGGCGCACACGACCGAAGGACATGAGCGTGACGCGCGCAGCCATGGGGCAACGCTTACCGATAAGAACGGCGTATTCCGGCTGGAGATGCCGCAGATCGTTCCGGCCTTTGGACAGGCACATGGGCATCTGGCTTATGACAGCGGTGACTTCGACACGGTGTTCCTGCGGCCGGTCATGAAAAGCGCACGCGACACCACTCTCGAAGCGCATTTCGTCCTCCAACCTGCCTGAGCAAGTTATGCGCCGAATTTTTTTGTCGGCTGCGCTTGTCTGCATCATTGTTATCCCGTTCGTGCTTGCAGCCAACAGTCCGCTTCTGGCCTGGCGCGATCCTATCTACATTATTGCAGGGTTCGCAGGCATTCTCGCGTTCGCATTGATGCTGCTTCAGCCCCTGCTGGCGGCGGGATGGCTGCCCTTTCTTGACTTGGCCGCGGGCCGTCGTGTTCATCGTTGGGTTGGCAGCGTCCTGATCCTGGCGGTTGTCATCCATGTGGGCGGGCTTTGGATCACCAGCCCGCCAGATGTCATCGACGCGCTGCTTTTTGTATCGCCCACACCGTTTTCGAATTGGGGCGTTATCGCGATGTGGGCCGTGTTCGGGGCCGCTTTTCTGGCGCTCGTTCGCCGCCCCTTTCATCTTCGTATTGCGACATGGCGTGTTGGCCACACGGCATTGGTAAGCACCACTGTCATTGGAAGCATTCTTCACGCGATGCTTGTGGATGGCACGATGGAGACCAATTCAAAGGCCGTGCTTTGCGCGTTCATCCTGCTGGCAACGGTTGGCGCCGTCGCTCGGTTGAAGGTCTGGGCAATGATGCGGCGTCGCCGAATGTGAAAACGACCCCGGAACCGGCAATGGGTTGCACAGCTGATGTCGTCAGGCTGCCAACCATTGGTACGGTCGGAAAATGGCGCGGCTCAACTCTCGCTCAACGCGACCTTCATGTCCTTGACCAGATAGATCGTTTCGCCATCCGCCTCCACACGCCCATCAGCCACACCCATGGTCAGGCGGCGCGTCTGGATCGCCTTGGTGAAATCCACGTAATAGGTCAACATCTTGCGGTCGGGGCGGACCATGCCGGTCAGCTTCACTTCGCCCACACCAAGCGCATAGCCGCGACCTTGCCAGCCACGCCAGCCAAGGTTGAATCCGGTCAATTGCCACAGACCGTCCAGCCCCAGACAGCCAGGCATGATCGGGTTGCCGGGGAAATGGCATTCGAAAAACCAAAGGTCGGGAGTAATGTCGAACTCGGCCCGGACATGGCCCTTGCCGTGATCGCCCCCGTCGCCGGAAATATCGGTGATCCGGTCCATCATCAGCATCGGCGGGGCCGGAAGTTGCGCGTTGCCGGGCCCGAAAAGTTCGCCGCGCGCGCAGGCCAAAAGCCCGTCCTTGTCGAAGGATGTCGGAAAATCTGCCATTTGTTGCGGATCCTTGGGTGTTTTTCGCCTGTCGTCCCGCCCCATAGCAGGGCCAAGGTTTGTGGTGCAAGGGCCGAGAACCTGCGCGTTACGGGGCGAAACCATCGAAATCCGATTGAAAATACCGCAGAATCCTTCATATATTCCCCTATGAGCAAGGAACCGACGCAGATGAGCACCCAAGTACGCGACCGCGGAACTATCTGGCTGAGCCGTGCCGGGTTGCGCCCCACGCGCCAACGTCTGGCATTGGCCGAGCTTTTGGTGGGCGATGGTCAGCACCGCCACGTGACGGCCGAAAGCCTGCATGTCGCGGCCCGTGACGCCGGCGAAGCGGTATCGCTGGCGACGGTCTATAATACTCTGCGGGCTTTTTGCGGGGCCGGTCTGGTTCAGGAAATCACCGTTGACGGTTCGAAAAGCTATTTCGACACCCGCACCGACGACCACCCGCATTTCTACTGGGAAGACAGCGCGCGCCTCACCGACGCGCCCGCCGACCAGCTTGAAATCTCCCGCCTGCCCGAAGCGCCCGAAGGCGCCGAGGTTGCCAAGGTCGATGTGGTGATCCGGCTGCGCCGCACCTGAGGCTGCAATTCAGATTGGCTCGATAAGTTCTGGCCCCGAGGCACGGTTCGAATTGACCTTGGGATCCACGCGGTGAAATGCCAAAGCGTCGTCCCTGGCCGCCCGCATCAGCGTTGCGGCACCTTTGCCTGCCTCGCCAAGCCACATGGCCCAATCCCCGCTGTCCAGAATGACCGGCATCCGGTGGTGAATTGAGGACATCGGTTCGTTCGCATCCGTGGTCACGATGGCGCAGGTCGTAAGCGGGGTGTCGCCCTTGTCCCATTCCTGCCAGATACCGGCGAAGGCAATGAGGTCGGACGTGGCGGAATGGATGTACCAGGGCAGGCGGTTGCCGTCCTCGTCCTTGGTCCATTCATAGAACCCGGTGGCCGGGATCAGGCAGCGTCGCTCGCGGCAAGCCGAGCGGAAGGCGGGTTTCTCGGCCACGGTTTCGGCACGCGCATTGATCAAAAGCGGGCCATCTGTCGGCGACTTGTACCATTTCGGCAAGAACCCCCACCGCATGGGGCGCAGCCTGCGCATCCCCTCATCCGACGTCACCGTATGAATTTGCGTCGTCGGGCAGACGTTATAGTTTGGAATGGTCGGCAGGTCGTTGGCCGGCGTGGCCTCGAATAGAGACGCCATGGCATCGTCGGGAAGCGTGATTGCGAAACGGCCGCACATGTCATCAGCCTAAGCGCGGCCAGAGGCTGTGAAAAGACCTCAGACTCGCGTCGCGCGTGCGCCGAAGCACCCAGGGCCCGCAAAGTGGATGTGAACCTCGACCGCATCCGGGTTCTGGAACAGGGCCGCGATCCCGTTGGCAATATCTGTCCCGGGCAAGGCGATTGCGTCGATCATCATGCCCTCGTCATCAATTGCCCTGAGCGACATCTGACGCGACCGGAACGCCTCTGGCACTTCTCCGGGGGCCGGCTGGGCCTGCGGTTGGCCCTGCCGCACGAATATCGCGTGCGAGCTGTGGAATGGGGATGCGGTGTCGAGATGGGTGTGATTGAGCAACAGCACGGTTTCTCCGACTGGCGTATCGGTCAGGGTGACGAGGCAGGGACTGCCGGGGCAGGCATCGACTGTAACGCGCCGCGCGCGGTGGGCCCGGAGTTCCTGGTCGGACAGGTCGAAAAGGGGCGCGAAATCACCAGCGGGCAGGGCGTGGATCTGGAAGGTCAATCAAGGTCTCCTGTTTTCTTGCAGGGTGACCCCCGGATCGCACCGATGCGACCCGGAATATGCGGAATGGTATAGCTGAACGCCTGCCACTGTAGATCGCAAAAAAGGGGGCGCTCAGGTCGAACGCCCCCGACGTTCACTAAAGCTTCGGACTTGGTTTCGCCACGACGCCACCGGTCAGCGCGCTTCCAACGTTGCCCCATCCGCCGCGCGGAAAATCCGAGCCGTCCTTGCCCAATGTCCGCGCAACGCTGCCACCGGGAAATCCAAGGGGGCCATCGGTACCGGAACCGGCCAGCGCCTTGGCCATGCCCTGCGCGTTGGCCTTGTTCCCCTTGGTTTCGCTTTTCCCGCCAGCATAAGCCGGTGCTGAAATTGCCAGAAGTGCAGCGGCGATCATCAGTGTTGCCTTGGTCATTTTCTCTCCCTTTCATTTTGAAGTTGTGAGGGAGTTACGCGGTGATGCTCTCGCCGGATCTATTTTTTCTGAAATTGGTGAACGCCCCGCAGGGAAAGACATCCGAATTTTTTCGCGATGCCCAGGTTGCGCGGGCGCATAATGCCTTCACCCCACAAAAAAACCCCGCCGAAAAGGCGGGGTTCGTTTGATTGAATTGAAAGACCGATCAGCTTTCGTCGTCGTCCGATCCTTCGGCCTCGTCCTCGGCAACTTCTGCCGGGGCTTCTTCTGAGGCTTCGCCCTCACCGGCGTCGTCGCCGAGAGTTTCAAGCTCGTCAAGTTCAGCCGCGCCGATTTCGTCGAACAACTCGGCGATTTCGATCTCGGCTTGAATCTCGTCTTCAGCGGCCTGTTCGGCGATGTTGATGCCCTGGGCCTGAAGTTCGGCTTCTTCCTGCGAGCGGGCGACATTCAGTTCGATCCTGGCGTCAACCTCGGGGTGCAACGAAACGTCGATGTAATGCACGCCCAGTTCCTTGATCGGTGAAGCGATGGCAATCTGGCGTTTGTCGACAGAAAACCCGGCATCGGTGGCGGCTTCAGCGGCGTCACGCGGGGTGACCGAACCATAAAGCGATCCAACATCCGACGCCTGACGAATCACGATGAACTGCTGGCCATTCAGCTTGTCGGCCAGTGCCTCGGCTTCTTTCTTGGTCTCAAGATTGCGGGCCTCAAGCTGGGCCTTGTCGGCTTCGAACGCCTTGATATTGGCGTCCGACGCCCAAAGCGCCTTCTTCTGGGGCAGAAGATAGTTACGGGCATAGCCGTCCTTGACCGAGACGACATCGCCCATCTGGCCCAGTTTGGCTACACGTTCGAGAAGGATAACCTGCATGGGTTTTCTCCTTATTTCACGGCGTAGGGCAGAAGGGCGAGGAAGCGGGCGCGTTTGATGGCGCGCGCAAGTTCACGCTGCTTCTTGGCCGACACGGCGGTGATGCGCGAAGGCACGATCTTGCCACGCTCGGAAATATAGCGCTGCAGCAGTTTCGTGTCCTTGTAGTCGATCTTGGGTGCATTGTCGCCCGAGAAGGGGCAGACCTTGCGGCGGCGGAAAAATGGTTTGGCTGCCATGGTTTATCCCTTTCCTAGTTGCGGCGGTCACGGTCGCCGCCACGGGGGCCACGATCACGGTCGTCACGTTTCTGCATCTGGATCGAAGGGCCCTCTTCGTGGGCATCGACCTTGATGGTAAGAACCCGCATCACATCGTCGTGCAGGCGCATCAGACGCTCCATTTCCTGGATCGCCGGTGCCGGTGCATCGGATTTCAGAAAGGCATAATGGCCTTTGCGGTTCTTGTTGATCTTGTAGGCCATCGTCTTGACGCCCCAATACTCGTTTTCAACGAGTTTGCCGCCGTTGTCGGCAAGGACAGTGCCAAAATGTTCGATAAGGCCTTCGGCTTGCGTGTTGGACAAGTCCTGACGCGCAATCATCACATGCTCATAGAGAGGCATGATTTCTCCAGTTCTGTCAGGGCGCACTTCAAAGGACGAGGTGTTTCGCCGCCCTCGTCCACGAGAGGATGCGCCGATCGGGTGATCTGCGGCGAACGGCTGGCTTATACAGGTGTTTTGCAACTGTGCAACCGTGTTGTGCCTGCCTTTCCGGCCGGCCGATCCCTTGTTGGTCGCCCCGGCAGATAGAAAATGTCGCCAATTTGCATCACACGCCGCGCGCCGCTGTCTCATTCTTGCCGTTATTGCCTTTTATGCCAAAGCCATGAGGAACAGAGCTGAAGCAGCATGAACGCGCTCAGACCCATATCAAAATCCGAGGTGGAAGAACCTCTTCTTGAGCAGATCGAGATGCCTTGGGGCTTTCGGCTGCGTCCGGCCGACATGGCCGAAAAACCCAGCGATACGATCATTGAATGGGCGCTGACCTTCCTGGGCATTGCCTTTCTGCTCAGCGCCTTTGCGCAGTGGTTGCTGCCGGGGTCGCTTTATACCGGTGACGCCTTGATGGTGAAATTCGTTCTGACCTGCGTTCTGGGATTGCTGGGCGGTCTGGCCCTTTCGGTCTCCGCCCGTGGTTTCCGGCCCGAAGTTCAGATCGACCGTGTGCGTCATGAAATCCGCTTCGTGTCGCGCAACCCACGTGGCCGGGGCCAGGTGCTGGCCACGGTGGACCTTGATCAGATTATCGGGGTCGGGATCACCAAGTCGATCACCGGCGGCGATTGCCATTGCCTGATTTACCTGATCGACGGCAAAAAGCCGTTGCGCATCGCATCGGGCACCGAACAGGAAATCCGGCGCATCCGCACCAAGATGGACGACTACGTCACACCCGCCGCCGAACGCCTGGCCGCCAAAATGGCCCAAAGCGCCGCCTGACATCGCTTCGCGTAGGATAGATTGGCGGTCGTCTGCTTTGCAGGACACAAGCTGACATTGATATTCGTCAATCGCGCACCAGCTGCGGGCACCATAATGGCCCCGTGTTCAGCAGCGAGGTAGCAAGATGAAAGAACATTCTTGGAGCGTAATAGGATCGAACGGCAAAGTCCGATCATCCCTCAGTGCAGTTGCCTGCTTCGTCGCTTTTGCCGTTGCTCCGCTCGGCGCCTGGGGCGAAGAAGACTTGATAGGAGCGGACGAATACGAAGCGTCCTGCCTTTCGTGTCACGGGGTGGGCGGTCGAGGAAATGGCCCAATGGCCGAGTTTCTATCCGTCGAACCCACCGACCTCACGGTTATCTCGAAAAACAACGAAGGTGTTTTCCCACTCTTGGAGGTCTTTCAGATCGTCGATGGTCGGACGGTTGTCGGCGCGCATGGTGTCCGCAACACGGAAGGCTGGGAAATGCCTGTTTGGGGTGCCCGGTACAGAGAGCAAATCGGCAGCAAATATGGCGACTATGGTAGTGAAAGCGCGGTTCGGGCAAGGGTGTTGGAGCTTGTCTATTATATCCAGTCAATCCAGCAGCAATAGCCCTATCGCCACAAGTTAAGGCGAACCTACATAGGGGAATGCATGCTGGCATAGCGAGCGACGACGGACGCTGCCGCCATGCATGAACCAATGGCCTTCGTAGGCTCAAAAAAACGCCCGCCGAAGCGGGCGCTTTTCAGGATTTTCAGCCGATTTCACTCGGCAGGTTCGGTCGCTCCCGCGACGCCGTGCTTGTCGCGGCGGCTGTCGTTGTAAAGCGCCTTGCCAAGCGCGATACACATCAGGCCCATGACCATGGTGAATGGAAGCGCGCCGATGATCATCGCGTTGCGCAATGCATTCATCGGGTTTTCGTCGCCCGCCGCCAGGATCAGCGTGCCGATCACCAGGGTCAGGATGATGCCCCAGATGATCCGGTGCTTGATGCCCGTTTCCTGAGCGCCGCCCGACATGATCGTGTTCATCACCAGGATCCCGGAGTCAGCCGACGTGACCAGGAAGGTCATGATCAACACAACGCACATAACGGTCAGCGCTTGCAGAAGGCCTCCTTCAATCATCTGGCCAAGCGTCGCGAACAACTGGTTCGTCTGCGAGGCCCCCTTGATCGCGCCCTCGGCGACGCCTGAAAGTTCCAGATCAATTGCCG
>JABDJO010000074.1 GCA_013002465.1 Silicimonas sp.
TTGTACGGGCCAGGTGGCGGCGTTGATCTGCAGGCACGCCCGAGCCGCCGTGTATGACCAGTGGCACCTCGGTGATCTTCTGGATTGCAGCTATCCGGGCTTCGTCCAGCCCGCCGGATTGATCCTGCTGAAGATGCACGTTGCCAACGGAAATGGCCATGGCATCGACTTTCGTTTCGCGGGCAAAACGAGCAGCCTCTTCGGGGTCGGTGCCGGCCGAGGCCTCGCCCTGATCATATCCCACAAAGCCGATTTCGCCCTCGCAGGAAATTCCGGCAGCATGAGCCATTTCGGCGATTGCGGCTGTTTCGTCGATGTTCTGCTGCAGGGGGGTTCTTGATCCGTCATACATGAGCGACGTGAAACCGGACTGAAGCGCAACATTGCAGTCTTCCCGTGTATAACCATGGTCCAGATGTGCCACGACGGGAACGCTTGCCTGCTCGGCCAGATGGCGAAACATCTTGCCCAGGATGGGCAAGGGTGTGTGCTCTCGACATCCAGGGCCCGCCTGCAGAATAACCGGGCAGTTCTCGGCCTCTGCGGCTTCGACAAAGGCACGCATGTCTTCCCAGCCAAGTGTAACCAATCCCCCAACGGCATAGCCGTCACGCAAGGCGGGCTGAAGCACCTCGGCAAGCGTCGCCAGGGTCATTTGAACTTGGCAATCATGTCCTTGATGCCGGGAATCGTTTCGATCTGATCGGCATGGGACGGTTGAAAGAACTGGACCAACGGCCGCTGGCTGAGGCCGCCCAGAATTGTGAAATAGTACATTTCATACCCCGGCAGGACACAGCAGGGGTGGTACCCGTTGTCGAGGCAAATCGTTGAACCGTCCACGATGTGATAGGCATCGCCCGGCTTGCCGTCTTCCCGTTGCAGCATCTGCACACCCGAGCCGTGGTTGGGCCGGAAACGGAAGTTATAGGTTTCATCGTGCCGGGTTTCTACGGGCAGGCGGTCGGTGTCGTGTTTGTGGCTGGGAAAGCCCGACCAGCCGCCGGCGCCGACTGTGAACAATTCACTTACCAGAAGGCGCCCGACCTTGTCGTGTTGCTTTTGCCCAAGGATGTGTTTGATTTTGCGATGTGTTTTGGTGTCGTCCGATCCGTATTGCACAAGATCCAGCTCATCCGAGCGGACGGCAAAGGGATCCAGCACGCCGTCGAATCTGGCACCCGCAACGAAGACCTCGGCGGTCTCAGAGGTGCACACCATGGTGGCGGATGCACCGCTTGGCACATAGACGCCCTCGGGTTCGCCATCCCAGACGTCTATGCCGCGCCCGCCGATCCCCTCGGCCGAGAACCCTTCGACAGAGACGTCGATCAGACCTGTCGCAGGTACGATACAGGTTTCATAGCCCGGCACCTGGTAGGTAAAAGACCGGTCCTTGGTCAGCTTGACGATGTTGAAGTAATTGAGCGGAACGGTTGCGTCATCAACATCGACGAGGGGCGCGTTCCGGTTGTCATATGGCGCGATGTGCATGGGGTTTCCCTTAGGCAGTCGTGGGGCCGGGATGGTCGGCCAAAAAGGATTCAAGAGTTTCTGTGTCGGCCATTGCGGGAGCGCAGCCGGGTCGAGACACGGTGATCGAAGCGCAGGCCGACCCGCGCAGAATTGCGGTTTCAAGATCGTGCCCATCAGCAAGCGACGTCATGAGGCCTGCCATGAAGCTGTCACCGGCTCCGGTCGGCTTCAGGGCATCGACCGGATAGATCCCCGTGCGGATTTCCTTGCCACCAGAGAACGTGATCGCGCCCTCGCTGCCCATCTTGTAGATGACGATCTCGACCGTGCCTTCGGACAGCGAACGGGCCTTATCCAGACCTTTGTCGTAATCACCGGCGATGAAGCCGAATTCCTCATCGTTTCCTACGATCATGTCGCATTCCATTGCAGCACGAGTCAGCACATCGGATGCGACCTGTGCCGATGGCCAGGAATAGGGGCGGTAGTCCACGTCGAAGATGATCGGCAGTCCCGCCGCCTTGGCCAATTCAAAGGATTGAAACGTCGCCGAGCGGGAGGGTTCGGCGGCAAAGACGGTTCCAGCCGTGATCAAGGCGCCAAAACGACCATAGTCAACGGCGGTGACATCGTCTTCGTTCATCTGGAAATCGGCGGCGCCATTGCGATAGATGACGTTCCGGTGGCCCTCGACAACGCTTTCGTAAACGGCGAGCGAATTGCGATACTCGCCGCCAACTTTTCCGACATGGGTGGTGTCCACGCCGTAGTGTTGCAGTCGGTTGATGCAGTAACTTCCGATGCTGTCATCCGAAACCCGGGTCACGAGGGCCGCCTGCCCACCAAGCTTGCAAATGCCGGTACCGATGTTGGCGGATGATCCACCCAGATCGACAGTCATTTTTTCGGCATCTTCGACCGCAACGCCCGCGTCGGTGAAAAAGTCGATGCCCGCGCGGCCGACGATGACGAAGTTGTTCTGGCAAATGCCATCAATCAATCTGCTCATTGCACCGCCGTCACTCTTCTTCCTGTTGAAAGTACTCCGGGGTGAATTGGCCGCAGGCCAAGAGGGGCAGAGCCCCTGTCATCGCGGCGCCGCAGGCGGCGCAATCTGTCACTCGTTGAAACGTCACTCAAACTCCCCGCCGTTGCTTATCGCGAGTCGCCTCCCAGTCGAGATGCGCTTTGCGAACACCTTCCTTGTCGGTGACATGGGGCGTGCCGACTTCCCACCAGGTATGGCCTTCGGTTGTCCAGCCTTCGTACGGGTCGACCTTCATGACGATCACATAGGTCTTGTCGCTGGCTTGCGCACGTTTGAAGGCTTCTGCAAGTTCGCTGGCATGTTCGACGGTTTCGGCCTCGGCACCAAGCGACCGGGCATGCGCCTCGAAATCGACGCCGACCCGGTTGGTCGCGGTCGGTGTGTCGGCAATGAGGTTGTTGAAGCTTTCCTGTCCGACGTTGTTTTGCAGTTTGTTGATGACCGCGAACCCACCGTTGTCGAGCACCAAAACGATCAACTTCTTTTCTGTCAGGACCGAAGAATAGATGTCTGAGTTCATGAGAAGATAACTGCCATCGCCGCAAAAGCTGATCGTGTCACGGTCCGGTTCACGTTCGGATTGCGCGATACGGGCGCCCCAGGCGCCGGCGATTTCGTATCCCATGCAGGAAAACCCGAATTCGACATCGACAGTGCCGATGTCCAACGTCTTCCAATTGGCTGTAACTTCCGCTGGCAGACCTCCGGCGGCGGCGACCACCCGGTCGCGCTTGTGGCAAAGGTCATTCACGACGCCAACGGCCTGAGCGTAAGAATTCGGGCGGTTGCCGACGCGGCAATTGTCGACCACGTAGTCGTCCCATTTGGCGCGCTCGGCCTGAGCCTTGACCGTCCATTCCGGCGGGCAGCTATAGTCGGCAGCGGTTCCAAGTGTTGGCAGAGTCTTTTTTGCGTCACCGACAACAGTCAGGGCCATGTGTTTGGCAGCGTCATGGCGACCGACATTCAGGCCAATGAATTTGGCGTCTTTTGCAAAGGCGGTCCAGGAACCAGTGGTGAAATCCTGAAGCCGCGTACCAACCGCGAGAATCACATCCGCCTCTTCGGCGATGGTGTTGGCGCTGTCCGAACCGGTGACGCCAATGGGGCCGATGTTTAGGGGGTGTTTGTGCGTGAGGTTGGCGCGCCCGGCAATGGTTTCGACCACGGGGATGTTGGTTGCCTCGGCAAATGCCGTCAGTTCGCCAACCGCATCACCATATTGCACACCGCCACCGGCGATGATCATCGGTCGCCGCGCCTTGGTCAGCATGGCCACCGCATCGGCGATCTCACCCGGGTCAGCGGACTGGGACCGGATCCGGTGTACCCGTTTGGCGAAGAACGTTTGAGGATAGTCATAAGTCCAGCCCTGAACATCCTGAGGCAGGCCGATGAAGGCCGGTCCGCAGTCCGCCGGATCCAGCATTGTGCCAATGGCCAGTGGCAGGGATTGGATGATCTGCGCGGGGTGCGTGATGCGATCCCAATAGCGGCTGACGGCCTTGAAGGCGTCGTTCAGTCCAAAAGCAGGATTGCCGAAATGTTCGATCTGCTGAAGCACGGGATCGGGCAGGCGGGTCAGAAACGTATCCCCGCAAAGCATCAGGACGGGCAATCGATTGGCATGGGCCAGGGCTGCGCTTGTCAGAAGATTCGCCGTTCCGGGGCCAGCACTTGCCGTGCAGAACATGAACCGGCGGCGCAACCAAGCCTTGGCATAGCCCGCAGCGGCAAACCCCATGCCTTGTTCGTTCTGGCCGCGATAAAGGGGCAGGGTGTCCTTCACGTCTTGCAAAGCTTCGCCAAGGCAGGTCACGTTACCATGGCCGAATATCCCGAAGCCTCCGCCGCAAAGCCGATGCTCGACGCTGTCGATTTCGATGAACTGGTTGTTCAGATAACGCACGATGGCTTGTGCCACCGTCAGCGTGATGGTTTCGCCCTCAGTAGTCACCAGACCCTCCGCTTGCCAAATGCCGCCCTCTCGGTTTCTGATATTGACCAGGGGGACAAAACAAAAGATACCCGTTTTGCAACCGGTTGCAAGATGGAATGCGTGGAAGGGATGCAGGATGGCCGAGATCGGCATCGGAATCATTGGCGGCGGTTATATGGGCAAGGCGCACGCGGTGGCGTTTTCCGCGGTCGGTGCGATTTTCGACACTGCCTTACGGCCACGCCTTGAGATGGTGTGCGCATCGTCATCAAAGTCCGCCGAAAGCTATCGCCGTCAATACGGTTTTCATCGCGCGACCGCTGACTGGCGGACCCTGGTCGAGGACGAAAAGGTCGATGCGGTTGTCATCGCCACACCGCAGGCCTTTCACCGGGACATCGCTTGCGCGGCTTTCGCGATTGGCAAGCCGGTTCTCTGTGAAAAGCCGCTTGGTGCGTCATTGGAAGACAGCCGCGCCATGGTTGAAGCAGCCGAAGCCTCGGGCGCGGTCAATATGGTTGGCTTCAACTATATCCGCACACCAGCTTCGCAATACGCCCGCAAGCTTTTGCAAGACGGTCGGATTGGCCAGATCACCAATTTCCGAGCTGAGCATACAGAGGATTTTCTGGCTGATCCCGAGGCACCGGCAAATTGGCGCACCGAGGGGATTGCGAATGGCACGATGGGGGATCTGTCGCCACATATCATCAATGCCGCTCACGCCCTGATGGGACCGATTGACGAAATTTTGGCCTGTATTGAAACCGTCCACAAATCGCGTAGCGGAGTCGCGGTGTCCAATGACGATCAGGCTCAGATGATGGTTCGGTTCGAAAGTGGTGTTCTGGGCAGCCTGTTCGTCAGCCGCATCGCGACGGGTCGCAAGATGGGGTATGCCTATCAGATTGATGGCACCCAAGGCGCGATCCGCTTCGATGGCGAAGATCAGAACGCGCTTTGGCTGTATCTTGCCGAGGGACCCGAAGCTGAACAGGGATTTCGCAAAATCCTGACCGGCCCGTCGCATCCCGACTATCTGCCGTTCTGCCAAGGCCCGGGGCACGGTACAGGTTACCAGGACCAGATCATCATCGAGGCAAAGGATTTCCTGACCGCCATCGACGCCGGACAGTCGATCTGGCCAAGCTTCGCCGAGGGGATGGAGGTGAACCGCGTGATCGCCGCCGCCCACGCTTCGCACGAGGCGCGGTGCTGGACCAACGTTAAAGACTTCTGAGAAGGGAATACCAACATGATCCAGATCGGAAATGCCCCCTGTAGCTGGGGTGTCGAGTTTGCGGATGACCCCCGCAATCCTGCCTGGCGGAAGGTTCTGCAGGAAAACGCAGCGGCCGGTTACACCGGGATCGAACTTGGTCCGGTGGGGTTCATGCCCGAGGATCCGGGAGTTCTGAGTGAGGCGTTGGATGAATTCGGCCAGACCCTGATTGGCGGTGTCGTATTCCGCGCATTCCATGACCCGGAGCAATGGGAAGACGTCATGGACGGCGCTGTGCGCACCTGCAAGGCGCTTGTCGCCCATGGTGCGCAGCACTTGGTGCTCATCGATTCGATTTCCGAGCGCCGAGCGCCGACCGCGGGCCGCGCCGACGAGGCAGAACAGATGGACGCAGCCGAATGGTCCGCCTTTCGAGACCGCATCGCCAACGTGGCCCGGATGGGGGCCGAGGAATACGGGTTGACGGTTGGAATGCACGCCCATGCCGCCGGTTTCATCGACTTCGAACCCGAGTTGGAACGGCTTTTGGATGAAGTTGACGAGAGCATCCTGAAGATCTGCTTCGACACTGGGCATCACAGTTATGCCGGGTTTGATCCAGTCGCTTTCATGGAGCGCCATATCGGGCGCATCAGCTATATGCATTTCAAAGATATCGACCCCGATGTGAAAGCCGATGTGATCGAAAATCGGACAGGATTCTATGATGCCTGCGCCCAAGGGATATTCTGCAACCTCGGGGACGGCGACGTCGATTTCCCCCGAGTGCGTCAGATCCTTTTGGACAACGGCTTTGATGGCTGGTGTACTGTCGAACAGGATTGCGATCCCGCAGGCGACACGTCGCCGATTGATGACGCCAAGATGAACCGGGCTTATCTGCAATCCATCGGGTTCTGAGCGGTCGCACCCACCAACTGGGCGCGTATTCCGACTTAGGGAATTTGCCGCAAGGTACCTCGTTCGACCACATGGCAATCGAACAGACGGGCCTGAGGCGCGTTCTCGGTATCGTCCAGCATGCCGACGACCAGTTCGATCGAGGCATCGACAATGCGATCTATGGGGTTGTGGATGGTGGTCAGGCTGATGTTTTCCCAACCTGCCATCTCCATGTCGTTCAATCCCAGCAAGCCGACATCTTTTGGCACCCGAAGCCCTGCCGATTGAACCGCAGACATGGCACCAATGGACAAGACATCGTCGCCGCAGAAATAGGCTTCTGCCCGGTCGCCCTGCAAAAGCCGTGACATCTCTTGTCGGCCTGCATCGAAGGAATATGCGGCGGCGAACGAACAACTTGCCCTGATTTCTGCATGCTGTTTGGCGATTTCCATGAAACCTGTGTACCGATCTTGGGTCGAGGTGGCGCTTTTGGGACCTGCCATCATGCCAATATGGCTATATCCATGCGCTATCAGGGTCTTGGCGGCCAACCGTCCTGCCGCGATATTGTCGATCCCGACGATATGCACATTGGGATTGGGTGTGTGCCGCCCGAATGAATGAACAACCCGAACGCCAGCGTCGTGAAAGCTTTGAGCGAAACTGACCGGCAAGGTCGAAGAGGCCACGATCACCGCGTCCACAGAATACTGTCGAAGCATCCTGACCGAATTCTCCGGGTCGGTTTCACCGGAGAGGTTGACCAATAGGGGTCTGAGGCCACGGTCCTGGAGGCGTCGGGTGAACAGGTCAAAGACCTGGAGAAAGATCGGGTTGTGGAAATTGTCGCTGACCAACCCGATAAGCTTGGTGCGCCCGGTGGTCAGGGACGATGCCAGGACATTCGGGCTATAACCGAGGTCGAAGGCTGCCTTGCGCACTTTCTCACGCGTCTTCGCCGACACCGAAGCGCCTTGTGTGTAAGTGCGCGAAACTGCCGAGCGTGACACCCCCGCCCGTTCCGCGACATCTTTCAGCGTGACAGCCATCCTGTCCCCCGTTTGAGCAGGATTTTAGGCTCGGCCCGTGTATTCTGCAACCGGTTGCACCAGCGCCTAGTAGAGCAGGTTGATGACCCCAAGCGAAACCACAAGGAACAGCACGGTCATGATACCGCCTGCCCGCATGAAATCGACAACCCGATATCCGCCCGGTCCCATCAAGAGCGCATTCACCTGGTGCGTGGGAATAAGGAACGAATTCGATGTGGAAATCGCCACGATCAAGGCGAACAGTGCCGGGTCGCCTCCGGCGCCCAAGGCGATATTGACGGCCAACGGCACCAAAAGGACCGTTGCGCCGACATTGGACATCACCAGAGTGAAAAACGTGGCCAAAAGGGCGACGGTCGCCTGGATGACCCAGATCGGCATTCCGTCAAGCACCACCAGGACCTGATGCGCAATCCAGGCCGCGGTGCCCGAGCTTTGAACTGCTTCACCCAGGGGAATAAGGCTGGCCAACAAAAAGACCGTCGACCAACTGACCGCATCATAGGCTTCGTCGACGGAAATAACCTTGGACAGGATCATGCCAAGGGCACCTACCAACAGACAAAGCGACAGGCGCAGATCCGAAAACAGTACCAATGAAATCGAAATGACAAAAAACAACAGCGCCCAGCCCAATTTCTTGGGGCGCAGATCCTCGTGTGGGAAGTCGGTGGTGACAACAACGAAGTCCCGGTCGTTCTCTAACCGCGCCAGCGCATCCCACTGGGTATGGGCAACGAGTGTGTCGCCGGCGGCGAAGGGTAGGGTGTTGAACGCGCTGTTGTCGCGTGTCAGCGCCTCTCCACCCCGATAGACGACAAGCGGAGACAGGCCATAGACTTTGCGCATCCAGAGATCGCGCATCGTTTTTCCGATGACACCGGACCCCGGGGGAATGACCACCTCGGCGATACCAGCCTTGCCGGGGTTCAATGCTTCGGCGAAAGTCTCAAGTTCCGAGGCTTCGGGAAGTTCGAAGGCATCCTTGAATTCCGCGATCGCGCGACTGTCTGCAATGACCGCAAGCTTGGCTGGGGCCTCGATCAGCACATCTCGGGGTGGGGCCGTATAGGTTCTGCCGTGAAATGCCGTTGCAATGATCTGAAGGTTAAAAGCCCCTTGAAGATCGCCCATGGTATGGCCGGCCAGAAGGCTGCCGTGCGGAACGTCGATTTCGTGAATTATTCCGTCTAGGCCGTAGGTCGTATTGAAATAGTCCAGGGTCGACTGACCCGTGCTGTCGTCACGTTCGGTGACCGGCAGGACAAATCGGCCAAAGACCACAAAATAAAGAAGCCCCGTCGCCACAAGGCAAACGCCGATCGGCGTGACCGAGAAAAGCGAATAGGTGTCCATTCGCACGTCTTCGGCCAGGGTTTCATTGATCGACAAAAGCAGATCGTTCAGCAAGATCAGCGGCGAGGACCCAACCAGCGTCATCGTGCCGCCCAGGATCGCACAAAATCCCATCGGCATCAGCAACCGCGACATCGGCAATCCGGTGCGGGCAGAAACCCGGCTGACGACAGGAAGGAAAAGCGCAGCGGCACCCACATTCTGCATGAAGCTGGAAATGAAACCAACGGCGGACGATATCAGCAAGACGATCCGGGATTCCGTGGCGCCACCAAACTTTGTGATCGCGGTCGCGACTGTCGACATAAGCCCTGTTCGGTCCAGCCCGGCACCGATGATCATCACAGCGATGATCGAGATGACGGCGTTGCTGCCAAAGCCGTGGAACAACTGCCGGGCATCGACCAGCGTTTCCAACCCTGGCACCACCGTCAAAAGACCAAGTGTGACCATGACGGAAAATGCGGCAACATCGACGCGCACGATTTCGGACACGAAAAGTGCGATAGTGACGGCAAGAAGGCCGAGAACGACCATCATCTCGAATGTCAGTCCGAATGGCTCCATGTGTACTGTCGATCTTCCTTCTTTGCGCTCGGTTCCCTGGGCAGTGCCGTCAGAGCACATCCTGGACCTGGCTCTTTTTCTTGATGTAGCGGCAATATGGGCAGAGAGCCAGAATTTCGATCACGCAGGAAATCCCGGGAACGCTGGATCAAGCGATCTGAAAGCGCTTCAAGACGCGGTCGACCGGCGTGCCATCTTTCAGGGGTACATCCGCGATCACGGAATGATCCTGAAATCCCATCTTGGTATAGTACCTTAGGCCCGGCTGGTTATCGGTGCGGATCTTGGCGTTGATGGCTTTCAGTCCAAGGCGGGCAGCGGCGATACGGGTTTCGGCGAACAGCAATTTTCCGGTCCCGGATACAGGCGACGACTGCCGGGCGAAGGACGAAATCTCGCCGATGCCCGGGCCATATGCGTCGGTTTGTTCCAGGGCCTGAAAACCAGCCAAGGCATTGTTCTCGTCAACTGCCACATGGCAGCAATAGAGCGCCTTGCTCGTCACATACCAATCAATCATGTTTTCTTCGGTGACGGGTTCTTCGAAGGCGGTTGTGCCGCCGATTGCAATGATCTCGTTCAGGATCGCGGCCATTTCCGGCGCGTCGTCTGGATGTGAGGGGCGGACTAAATCTATCTTCAACATATGGCCAGACATGCGCCAACCTGGCACTCGCTGTCCACCCTTTGTCGAAATTGCGTTGCTATGGAATGCCGCCGAAGATCAGAAATCTATTGCGATGCCCTTTTTTTCCCAATCGCCATAGCGAACCGGGTCTGGTCCGTCGCGTCCGCCCAGTTCTTTCGGCTGCGGCTGCGAATCCTCGGCCTTTCGTCGTGCTTCAGCCTCGGCCAGGGCGCGTTCCGCTTCCGGGGGCAGAGAGGGATCTGATTTGGGTGTCATCGGCTATCCTTGTGCCTTGGCGGGGCCTGTTATAGAGGACGCAGGTTTTCAGGCAAGGCGACAGAATGGCGAAAGCAGGGGCAGAAGTGCGGGCGGCGGCGGTGTCCGCCATGACGTCGGTCACCGAAGATGGCCGGTTGTTAAGCGACGTTTTGCCTCGTGTCACCGCCGATTTTGAACCGGCCGACCGTGCACGGGTTGGACGGCTGGCCACCAGTGCATTGCGATGGTCGGGACGGTCGGACCGTCTTTTGGGGCCACATCTGAGGCTCAAACCCGAAGACAGGGTGCTGAACGCGCTTAGGCTGGCGATATTCGAGATATTCGTCGATGGCGCACCGGATCACGCAGCGGTTGACGGAGCCGTTTCTCTTACCTCGCGCTCGAAGATGGGACTTGTGAACGGGGTTCTCAGAAATGTGCTGCGCAAAGGCACGAACTGGGACGAACTCCCTTTGCCCGGTCTGCCGAAGTGGTTACGCAAGCGCTTTTCCAAGGACTGGGGAAAAGAAGCCGTCGCCGAGATGGAGGCTGTTTATGCCGCCAACCCACCTTTGGATCTGACCCTGAAGAATGCGGAAGATGCTGCCGCTTGGGCCAAGACGCTGGATGCGGACTTGCGCCCTGACGGGGGCCTGCGACTGAAGACTTTTGGTCAGGTTTCGCAATTGCCCGGGTATTCCGACGGCGCCTGGTGGGTTCAGGATGCTGGCGCTTCGGTGGCAGCGCGGTTGCTTCATCCGGCACCCGGCGAGCGCGTTCTGGACCTGTGTGCCGCGCCTGGTGGCAAGGCACTTCAACTGGCCGCCGCCGGTGCCGAGGTGACGGCGCTTGATGTTTCCAAGGATCGGATGAAGCGCGTTGCAGAGAACTCTGCGCGGACAGGATTGGCAGCCGAATTGATCACAGCCGATGCCCTGGAGTGGACGCCGCCTGCGCCTTTCGGCGCAATCCTGCTGGATGCGCCCTGTTCGGCCAGCGGAACTTTGCGCCGGCACCCGGATTTGGCGCATGCTCGCGATGGTAGCGGTATTGATGCCTTGGTCGATCTGCAGGCGAAACTTCTGGATCGTGCGGTAGATTGGCTCGCGCCAGATGGTCGGCTTGTTTATTGTACTTGCTCGCTTTTTCCCGAGGAAGGCGAAAACCAGATAGGGGCGGCTTTGGCCCGTCATCCACACTTGTCGCTGTCACGCCCCGAGGCTCCTTGGATTGATCCGAAATGGTGCGCGACGGAAGGTGGTCTCCGACTTCGCCCCGATCACTGGGCCGAGATCGGCGGGATCGACGGGTTTTTTGTGGCGATGCTTGAAAAACGTTCATGACAGGGTAAACCGAACCCGGTATCATTCTGACCTAACGGCCCGGCAAAACGGGCGGCAGAGGCAGGACGACCCCGTTGTCCAATGACGAAAGCTGGTCCGCGCGGAAAACGCGCTGGTTGAACCGTATTCATGCCCGGGGTGCGTCTTTGTCACGCCCTGCGACTGCCTTCACCTCTACGCCAGAACCGCGCACGATCGGAACCTTCGCACGCGGACGCCAAATCACCGGGGGCAATTTCCTGTTTGCGGGGTATCTGGTACAGGCGCCCGCCACGATGATCTGGGAATTGCCAATGCCGGATACCGCGTTTGAGGGCGAGTTGCATGGGTTCACCTGGTTGGACGACCTGGCCGCTGTCGGTGACATGCACGCAACAAAACGCGCCCAAGAATGGACTCACGAATGGGTGCGCCGATTTCGCCGCGGGGGCGGACCGGGTTGGACACCCGATCTGACAGGGCGACGGCTGATCCGATGGATCAACCACGCCATACTGCTTTTGAACGGACAGGAACGCCACGTCAGCGAGGCCTATTTCAGATCACTTGCCAGCCAGACCATCTTTCTATCGCGACGTTGGAAGGCTGCGTCGCCCGGATTGCCTCGGTTCGAGGCTTTGACAGGGTTGATCTATGCCGGTCTGGCACTGTCGGGCATGGACCGGCACGTGGGAACGGCGATGCGTGCGTTAGCGCGCGAGTGTACGGCTGAAATTGACGCCGAAGGTGGATTGACCACCCGAAATCCCGAAGAACTGCTTGAGATATTTACACTTTTGAATTGGGCAGCGGTTGCCTTGCAGGATGCCGGGCGGATGCCGGGCGAAACGCATATGCAGGCGATTGCCTCGGTGGCGCCGGTCCTGCGGGCGCTCCGACATGCCGATGGCGGGCTTGCGCGGTTTCATGGCGGCGGTCGGGGGCTTGAGGGCAGGCTGGACCGCGCACTTGCCACTGCAGGTGTACGGGGTGCCCCGCGACACGATCTGGCCATGGGATATGCCCGCGTCGCCCATGGACGAACTACGATGATCATTGATGCTGCCCCGCCGCCTGAACCGGAATCTTCGGCCAATGCCCATGCGTCGACGCTCGCGTTTGAACTGACTTCTGGCCGCCGGCCTCTTGTCGTCAATTGCGGATCGGGCGCGACTTTCGGCAAGAACTGGCGACGGGCCGGGCGCGCGACCCCCAGCCATTCGACCTTGGGTCTTGACGGTTATTCCTCGTCTCGGCTTGGTGTGGCGGGCGTGGTTTCCGGACGCAAAGCCGAACTTTTGGTCGATGCTCCCACCGAAGTTCGTTTCGAACGTGATGAAGTGGAAGGCGGCACGCGAATTGTTTCAGGTCACAACGGGTACAAGGTCAGCCATGGGCTGACCCATGTGCGCACTCTTCATATCGGCTTTGAGGGTCGTGAACTTCGTGGTGAAGACGTCCTTTTGGCACTCAGTTCGACGGACAAACGTCTTTTTGACACTGCATTCGACAAGTCAAAGTTCGCCGGTATTGCCTTTGCCATACGCTTTCACCTGCATCCCGACGTGGATGCACGCGTTGATATGAACGGTTCAGCGATCTCGATGGCATTGAAAAGCGGCGAGATCTGGGTGTTCCGTCATGAAGGGCCGGTCGAATTGGCGCTTGAATCCAGTGTTTTTCTTGAAAAATCCCGGCTTTCTCCACGTGCGACCAAACAGATTGTTCTCTCTGGCTCGGCCATGGAGTATGCCACCCGCGTCAGCTGGTCATTGGCCAAAGCGCAGGATACGCCGACGGCGTTGCGCGATTATGTCAAGGAAGATGAACTGGCGGTTGAGTGAGCAAAAGGGACGAACCCACATGACCGACCTCTATCCGGTGCGCCGTGCGCTATTATCCGTGTCCGACAAGACCGGACTGGTGGATTTTGCCAAGGCACTGGCCGCGCACGATATCGAGTTGATCTCGACCGGCGGGACGGCGGCCACTTTGCGAAAGGCCGGGTTGGCCGTGTTGGATGTTGCCGAATTAACAGGCTTCCCCGAGATGATGGATGGTCGGGTCAAGACACTGCATCCGGCAGTCCATGGTGGGCTTTTGGCTCTGCGCGACGATCCGGATCACCAATCCGCAATGGAAACCCACCAGATTGGGGCGATCGACCTTTTGGTGGTCAATCTCTATCCTTTCGAAGCAACAGTGGCCGCCGGTGCGGGCTATGACACTGCGATAGAAAACATTGATATCGGCGGCCCCGCCATGATCCGGGCGGCCTCGAAAAACCACAGATTTGTCAATGTTGTGGTGGATGTCGAAGATTATGCTGCGGTTCTCGACCAATTGAAGGCCAATGACGGCCAGACAAGCTATGCCTTTCGTCAGCGCCTTGCTCAGACGGCCTATGCACGCACGGGTGCTTATGATGCGGCTGTCTCGTCCTGGATGGCGAACCAGTTGGGTGATCAGGCACCCCGGCGACAGGTTTTCGCGGGCACGCTTGCCCAAGGTTTGCGCTATGGCGAAAACCCCCATCAGAATGCTGCGTTCTATACGGACGGGAATGCCATTTCCGGCGTCGCAACCGCCACACAGCACCAGGGCAAGGAACTGTCCTATAACAACATCAACGACACTGACGCCGCTTTTCGATTGGTGGCTGAATTCGACCCCGCCGATGGCTCGGCAGTTGCGATTATCAAACATGCCAATCCTTGCGGTGTCGCCCGCGGTACCAGCTTTGCCGAGGCGTTTGGCCGTGCATTCGACTGCGACCGAACGTCGGCCTTCGGTGGCATCGTGGCTTTGAATGGTACGCTGGACGGTGACACGGCCCGCGCCATCTCTCAGATTTTCACCGAAGTCGTGATTGCGCCTGACGCCACCGACGAGGCGCTTGAAGTCTTTTCTGCCAAGGCGAACCTGCGGCTTTTGACGACCGGCGGCCTTCCTGATCCGGCGGATGCACGCACGGCGGTTCGCCAGGTTTCGGGTGGTTGGTTGGTTCAGGATGACGACATCGGGCGGATCACGGCGGATGACTTGAAGGTGGTGACCAAGCTTGCACCCACAGAAGCGCAGATCGCAGATATGTTGTTCGCTTGGCGTGTGGCGAAGCATGTGAAATCGAACGCCATTATCTATGCCCGCGATTTGGCAACCGTTGGTATTGGTGCAGGTCAGATGAGCCGTGTGGACAGTTCAACAATCGCCGCGCTTAAGGCCAAACGTATGGCAGAAGACACCGGGCTACCCGACAGCCCGGCGATCGGTTCGGTTGTTGCGTCCGATGCGTTTTTTCCATTTCCGGACGGTCTTTTGGCGGCCGCCGAGGCTGGGGCAAGGGCCGTGATTCAGCCCGGCGGTTCCATGCGTGACGACGCCGTAATCGAAGCTGCTGATGAAGCAGGGCTTGCCATGGTGTTCACTGGCATGAGACATTTCCGGCACTGATGAAGACCCTTGGCCCTCTCATTCGCACCACCTTTGTCATTGTGGTGCTTGACCAGCTGACAAAGTTGCTGGTGGTGCATGTTATGGCGCTGAAAGATTTGGCCGTTATACCGGTTTATCATCCCTATCTGATGTTCCGAATGGCATGGAACGAAGGGATCAATTTCGGCATTCCGTTGGCCAACAAGTGGGGCCTGATTGCACTTGCCGGTGTAATATGCCTTTGGATTATTGTCTGGATGGTCCGCGACAAGCCGGGAATGTGGGCCCAGATTTCGGCTGGATTGGTCGTGGGCGGCGCCATTGGCAATGTCATTGATCGCCTGGCCTACGGAGCCGTTGCCGATTTCTTGAATATGTCCTGCTGTGGCTGGGAAAACCCATGGTCGTTCAATGTCGCCGATATCGCGATCTTCCTTGGGGCGGTTGGATTGATTTTTCTGACGCCGACAAAGCAACGTGCGGCGGACGAAGCCGATTGAACGCCCGGGCTTCCCACTTGGCACAATGGCCTTTATGAATGGAAAAACCGCTTCGGAGACCACCCGGATGATACGTCGGCTTGTGATGATTGGACTGGTTCTTGGACTGGCTGCCTGTAACAGGGGCGAGCCGCAGTTGATGAATGTCAAGCAGCCGCGCGGCGAAGGCCCAGACGAGTTCGCGGTTTTACCCACTAAGCCATTACAAATGCCGGAAGATTTGGCCGCTTTGCCGGATCCTACGCCTGGTGGGTCAAATCTCACTGATCCAACCCCGGAGGCCGACGTCGCGCTTGCTCTTGGCGGGAATCCCGAGGTGTTGACCCGACGCTCTGGCGATGGTGCCTTGGTCGCCTATGCAACGCGCTTCGGGGTGGATCGAAACATCCGCCCGGAACTTGCTGCCGCAGACCTGGAATACCGCCGCAACAATCGCGGTCGCGTTCTTGAAAGGCTGTTTTCCGTGAATGTCTATTACAGTGCCTACGAACCCATGCATCTTGATCAATATGCCGAGCTTGAGCGGCTTCGTCGTGCGGGCATACGGACGTCGGCCGTGCCGCCCGAGCCTGAAAGCTGAGTGTTCACGCAGAATTTAGGTTGAACACGCATGAAATCAGGCCATGTCTTGAGCAATCCGAACAGAAAAGGAGCGTTCATGCGCATCGCCTTTGTTGCCCTGTCACTATTTGTGTCCCTATTCCCGGTGGCATCGCGCGCCGACAACGTGACATCCTTCACGTTGGAAAACGGACTTGATGTCGTTGTGATCGAAAACCATCGCGCGCCGGTGGTGGTACATATGGTTTGGTACAAGGTCGGATCGGCCGATGAACCCCCTGGGAAATCCGGCATTGCCCATTTCCTGGAGCATCTCATGTTCAAGGCGACGGACGAACTGGCGTCCGGCGAGTTGAGCGACACGGTTTCAAAAAACGGTGGCAGCGACAACGCTTTCACCTCTTACGATTACACCGGCTATTTTCAACGTATTGCGGCGGACCGCCTCGACCTTGTTATGGACATGGAAGCAAGCCGGATGGACGGGCTGGCCCTGGTCGAAGGCGACATTGCCACTGAACGCGACGTCGTCATCGAAGAACGCAACCAAAGGACTGACAGCGATCCGGGGGCGTTGTTCAACGAACAATTGTTCGCGGCAGCCTATCTGAACCATCCCTATGGTATTCCGATTATCGGTTGGAAGCATGAAGCCCATGCGTTGACGTTGGAGGATGCCCAGTCCTTTTATGACGCGCACTATGGTCCGAACAATGCCACACTGGTTGTTGCGGGCGATGTTGAACCGGGCGAGGTGCGGGAACTGGCTGAAAAGCATTATGGCGCCATTCCACCCAACCCGAACATCCGCCAACGCGAACGCCCCACCGAGCCACCGCAATTGGCCGCGCGGCGGATGCAGTACTCCGATCCACGGATCGGCAATGACTATGTGACACGCATCTATTTGGCACCCGAGCGCAGCCCCGGTGACCAGAAAGAAGCCGCAGCACTTCGAATGTTGGCACAGGTTCTCGGTGGATCTTCGACAACCTCGGTTCTCGCAAGAAAACTGCAGTTCGAGAACCCGCGCGCCGTCTACACATCGGCCTGGTACAGCGGCAGGGCGTTGGATCAGACCACCTTCGGACTGGTGATCGTGCCCGTTCCCGGCACACCGCTGGAAGAGGCAGAAAAGGCGCTGGATCAAGCCGTTGCCGAGTTCATGGAAGAAGGTGTCGACCAGGAAGAGCTGGAACGTATCAAGATGCGAATACGCTCGTCTCAGATCTATTCCCAGGACGATATCTCAAGCATCGCCAACCGATACGGGGCGGGCCTGACCGTTGGGCTTTCCATTGAAGACATTGAGGATTGGCCACAGATACTGGATGAAGTGACCGAGGAAGATATCCTGGCCGCGGCGCAAAAGGTCTTTGATGCGCGCCGTTCGGTGACCGGCTTTGTAAGCAATGGCGGCGAGGTGACCCAATGATCCGCGTTATTCTCGGCATTGTCCTGGCGTTCGCACTCTCTGGTCCGCTACGGGCCGCAGTAGACATTCAAGAAGTCACCTCGCCTGGCGGCATTCGTGCCTGGTTGGTGGAAGAGCATTCGATCCCTTTCACTGCGCTTGAGATCCGGTTTCGCGGCGGGGGGTCTCTTGATCGTCCCGGCAAGCGTGGCGCGATCAACCTGATGACAGCCCTGATCGAAGAGGGCGCCGGTGACCTTGATGCCCAAGGTTTTGCAGCAGCAAGGGACAGGCTGGCAGCCAGTTACAGCTTTGACGTGCATCGTGACGCGCTGACCATCTCGACCCGTTTCCTGAGCGAAAATCGCGACGAAGCCATCGCGCTTTTGCGACTGGCCCTGAATGAACCGCGCTTCGATCAGGATGCGGTCGACAGGGTTCGGGGTCAGGTTCTATCGAATATTCGGGGTGACGAGAATGACCCGAACGGCATTGCCTCGCGCACATTCAGCGCCCTTGCCTATGGCGACCACCCCTATGCAACGCCAATCGACGGCACGATCGAAAGCGTGACGGCCCTGACGCGTGATGACATTGTGACGGCCTTCGCCGACACTGTAACGCGCGACCGTGTCTATGTCGGTGCGGCAGGCGATATCACAGCGGAAGAGCTGGGCGTGTTGCTGGACAGCCTGCTTGGTGATCTGCCGGAAAAAGGCGCACCCTTGCCGAAAATGGCCGAGGTCACTCTGGATGGCGGCGTAACTCTTGTGCCCTTCGACACGCCGCAATCGGTTTCGATCTTTGGCCATACCGGTATTGCGCGCGACGACCCGGAGTTTTTCCCAGCATTCGTTGCCAATGAGATTTTTGGCGGATCGGGCCGCCAATCCAGACTAAGCCTTGAGGTGCGCGAAGAACGCGGTCTGACCTATGGGATCGGCTCTTACATCGCCAACTATGATTACGCGCATCTGATGGTCGGACAACTGGCATCGGCCAATGATCGCATGGGCGAAGCGATAGAGGTGATCCGTGAAGAATGGGCGAAAGTTGCCGCAGAAGGTGTAACAGCCGAAGAGCTGGACCAGGCCAAGACCTATTTGACGGGAGCCTATCCCCTAAGGTTTGATGGCAACGGGAATATCGCGCGTATTCTTGTCGGGATGCAGATCGACCATCTGGGCATCGACTACATCGCGACACGAAACTCCAAGGTCGAAGCCGTGACGCTTGAGGATATCCGCAAGGTGGCAAAGCGCCTCTATCGGCCCGAGGATTTGCGGTTTGTTGTCGTCGGCCAACCGAATGGTGTCGAGGCCGTGAACTGACGCCTTGGAGCGATCATTAGCTTCCAAAGAAAAACGCCCGCTGCTCACGGACGTTCAATTTTCTGGATCAAGTTGATCAGGCGGCGCGGCTGATCAGGACATCGCCTACCTGCTTTTGAGCATCCAACTCGTCGCCACCCGACACGGCAGCCACTTCGCGCGTCAGGCGTTCAAGTGCTGCTTCGTATAGCTGACGCTCGGAATAGCTTTGCTCGCGCTGATCGTCGGCCCTGTGCAGGTCGCGGACAACTTCGGCAATGGCGATCAAGTCACCAGAGTTGATCTTTTGCTCGTATTCCTGCGCGCGACGCGACCACATGGCCTTCTTGACCCGCGCTTTGCCTTTCAGTGTCGTCATGGCCTTAGATACCACATCAGGCGAGGACAGAGTCCGCATACCCACATCGGCGGCCTTATTGGTCGGCACGCGGAGTGTCATTTTGTCTTTCTCGAAAGAGATGACAAAAAGTTCCAGCGTCAGACCGGCAATCTCTTGTTCTTCGATCGACACGATTTGTCCAACCCCATGGGCGGGATACACAACGAAGTCGTTCGGACGGAATTCCATTTTCTTGGGTTTGCTCATTCGGCCTTTCCCTTTTCAGCCCCCGGCGTTTAAGCGAAAAAAACACGGCGGGAACACACACATCCTCCCGTCGTTTCGTTTTTCTCGTTGGATGGTGTCGGATCAATCGGACCCAACGCCCCCTATGTCTAAGAAATATAGCACAAAAATGAGGCGATTCCAAGGCGCATGCCGCGTTGCAGCGAAAAGTGTCAGCAAATACAGGGCTGTGAGGGCCCTAATGACGCCGCGTCAACGAGGCAGACTTCTTCCGAATCGTCAGTCCCCTTCGCCAGGATTCTCGGAAAACAGTTCCATCTTGCCATCCTTGCCGTCCATTTCGTCGGCATCGGGAAGAGGATCGCGTTTCGAGATTATGACTGGCCAAGCTTCCGAGTATTTTCGATTGAATTCAACCCACTGCTCCATGTCCGGCTCGGTGTCGGGACGAATGGCATCGGCCGGGCATTCCGGTTCGCAGACACCGCAATCAATGCACTCGTCAGGATGGATCACCAACATGTTCTCGCCTTCGTAAAAGCAGTCCACAGGGCATACCTCGACGCAGTCGGTGTATTTGCAGGCAATGCAGTTGTCCGTGACGATATAGGTCATGAGCGATCTCGCATTCGGGGTTCCGCGGTGAGGTACCCCTTCAGCCCGGCTCAATCAAGCGGTGTGTCGCGGTAAAGACGTGCATTCCGACGATCTTTCCGGCTGGGGCGTCCTTTTCCCTCGAAACGAGGATTTCGGGGGGCGGTGTTCTCGTCAGGCGGCGTCAGATCGGTATACAGCCCCTGCGCCTCCGAAGCCGGACCCCGGCGTGTGGCGAGGTGGTCGATTTGGATAACCCGAATTACCCGCGCCTGTCTAAACGTCAGCACCATGCCCGGTCGCAGTGAGTAGCTGGGTTTTGAAATCCGCGTTCCGTCTACGCGCAGACCGCCTGCCTGAACAAGCTTGGTGGCAAGGCCGCGTGTCTTGAAGAACCGCGCGTGCCAAAGCCACTGGTCTATGCGTTGAGTATCGCTCAGTCGTCCTTATCCTTTAGGCCCATAAGTGCCTGGGCAAAGGGATTGTCCGGGTCAATCTTGTCTTTTCTTGGCGGCCGAGCTTCAAAGTTACGAGGCTTGTTTCCGCGATCTTGTGGCCGCTTTCCCTTGCCGCGTGGCTTGTTCTTTTGTTTGTTGCCCTGGGGCTTTCCACCGCCGCGTTGATTGGGCCGCGTGCCGCCCCAGGTAAAGGTATAGAAAACCTCGATCTCGGGTCCGTCCGTGGCAGCATCATCGCTTTCAGGGGCTGGCACATCTGGTGTGGCCTCGCCGTCTGCCGGTTCTTCGTTCGAGTTTTCCGCTGACACCTCGGCCTTAGCAGGTTCCTGCGCATCCGGTTTGGGATCGCGTTGTTTTTCACGCTCGCCGCGCTCGGCCTTGTACCCAAGGCCTTCCATCAGATTGGCGAACTGGTCCAGAGTCATGCCGGTGATCGAAAGCATATCGGGCTTGGCCTCGAACCCTCCACGGCTGTCTTCGGCACGCAAGAGATCAGCAAGACGTTCCAGCATGTCGATGCGGATCGCACGATCGCCGGCAGGCTTGTATCCCGACATCAGATAGTGCTCGGCGGGCGTATCCTTGACCACGGGGATTGTCACCAGTCCGGGCGGCGGGCTTTCGGGAAATTCGTCGGCACCCTGGGCAAGGGACCAAAGCACCAGCCGCAGGCGCGTCGGAGCGGGTTTCAGCAAGGCAGGCATGAAGATGGTGAATTGGCCAAATCGTATGCCGTGCTTGCGCAAAAGACCGCGCGCGTCCTGGTCCAGATCCTTGACCTCTTGTGCGATGTTGCGACGGTCGATGATGCCAAGAGCTTCGACCATGCGAAACCCGAACCCTCGGGCCACCCCGGTCAGCGTTTCGTCGCGCTGTATCTCGGCCAGCGGTTCAAAAAGGGCCGCGATCTTGCGGTCGATGAAATGCTGCAGTCTGCGCTGCACCTTTTCAGAGACGTCAGCGCCCGCTTCGTCGTCGACAAAGGCAACGACCTGCGGTTTCAAGGGATCATCACCGAGGGAAAGCCTGCCCACGGCGTGTTCACCCCACATCAAGCCGCCTTGTTCGGTAAAGTCCATCTCCGTGTCGGGCGCGTTGTAGAATCTGTCCGCGCGCAAGTGGAACTCTGGCCCCAAAGCAGCCGCAGCCGCGGCTTTGACGGTTTTGGCCTCGTCACCAGTGGCACTTGCGTCCTGATGAAAACGAAACCCCTCAAGCCGACCGACGAATTGTCCCTCGACGGTCACTTCACCCTTATCATTCACCTCGGCCACAAGGACCTCCTTCTGTTTCAACCGGCGAAGCAGAACAGACGTCCGCCGATCGACAAATCTTTGCGTCAGAGCCTCGTGCAGCGCATCTGACAGGCGGTCTTCTACCGCGCGCGTGGCCTGTCGCCAATGGGTTTCGTCTTTTGTCCATCCGCGCCGCTGTGCGACATATGTCCAGGTCCGGATAAAGGCCAGTCGACGGCTGAGTGTATCAATATCCCCGTCGGTTCGGTCGATGCGGTTGATATGTTGCGCAAGCCAGTCTTCGGGCACCTGTCCCAGTTCGTGCAAATGGCCGAAAATATTGCTGAGAAGTGCCGCGTGTTCCTGATGGCTGATTCCGCGAAAATCCGGGATGCGGCAAACATCCCACAAAAGCCGAACCGAAGGGCCATCACTGGCACGGGCTGTCACCTCTGCCTCTTCCGCCAGTGTTTTAAGGGCCATTAGATCATCCGCGTCTCGGGCGCGGACGAAGTGTTCGCCCGTTGCGGGGGCCTCTAGCGATGCGATCAGCCGCTGCAGCGTCCCAAATTCCAATCGCGCATTTCGCCACTGAAGCTTCTTGATCGGCGAAAAGCTGTGCGAGGTGATTGCCTCGACAACCTGATCATGGAGCGCAGGCGCTTCGCCGGTGACACCAAATGTCCCATCCGTTCGAAAGCGTCCAGCACGACCTGCGATCTGGGCCAATTCGTTCGGCTGAAGATCGCGCATCCGTCGGCCATCGAACTTTCTGAGGCTGGAAAACGCCACATGCCCGATGTCGAGGTTCAAGCCCATGCCAATGGCATCGGTGGCAACCAGATGATCCACGTCGCCGTTTTGATACATCTCGACCTGGGCATTTCGGGTGCGCGGACTTAAGGCGCCCATGACAACGGCAGCCCCGCCTTTCTGGCGGCGCAAAAGTTCGGCAATGGCATAGACGTTTTCGACCGAAAACCCCACGATGGCCGATCTGGCGGGCATGCGGCTGATCTTTTTGGAACCGGTATAGCTCAGCGTTGAAAACCGTTCGTGGTGATAGAATTGTATACCCGGGATCAATGAAGCGATGACACTGCGCATGGTGTCCGAGCCGAGAAATGCCGTTTCCAGCAACCCGCGGGCATTGAGAAGCCGGTCGGTGAAGACATGGCCGCGTTCGGGGTCGGCACAAAGCTGGATCTCATCGACGGCCAGGAAATCCACCCCCATGCCCTCGGGCATCGCCTCTGTTGTGCAGACCCAGTACTGGGTGCGGTCGGGAACGATGCGTTCTTCACCCGTGACCAAAGCCACCACGGACGGGCCGCGAAGTGCCACGATCCTGTCGTAGACTTCGCGCGCCAACAGCCTTAGCGGCAGTCCGATGATGCCAGTGCGATGGGCCAGCATACGCTCGATGGCATAATGGGTCTTGCCGGTGTTCGTGGGGCCTAGGACCGCCGTAACGCGGCCTTGCTTATGGGACATGGGTGAGGTCTGAAAAGTGTGTTTAATTGGTTAAATAGGATCGCCTGTAGCGAGGCAAGCAGCTTTGCGCCGCCAGCCTATGCGCGGAACAGACGGAAGGCTGCCGATGCCATCCAGCCCGCCGCGATCGCAATAGCAAGCGACATCAGGCCATAGACCAGTGGCTTGTCGCGGGAAAGTCGGAAAAGAAATCGCTCCAGCCCAACCTTCTGCACAGCAATATCCGTTTGATAGCTGTCAATGACCCTCCCGTTGCGTGTGAGGAAGAACCGTGCGCGATAGTCACCTTCATGAAGGTTTGCCGGAAGCTGTACGGACGTTGAAAACAGCGTTTGTTGCTCAACAGAGATGGCACCAATGTTGGTTTGGTACAGGTCCTGGTTCCTGCGGATGCGGATCAGGGCGTTGGTGAAATCCTCGCTTCCCGAAATCCTGGCACCGACGGAACGAATGGCGCGGAGAGTCGAGACACGGTACCGCAAATCCTCGATATCCTGGATCACCTCGCTCCAAGGCCCAGACGTTGCAACCGCATAGAAACTGGGTGCCTCGTCTACTTCAACCGAGGCGGTGTTGACCCAGATACCCAGGCGTTTTGACTTGCGTCGCACCGTCAGAGGTTCAGAAGGGCCTTCTACGGTCACCAGTACGTGAAGCGGCGAGGTTTCGGGGATCGGGTTTTCGCGTTTAACTGCGCCGAAGATCAGGATTTCCGAACCGTCAAAGTTGGTGGTAATCGAAATCCGGCTTTGGCTGAGACCGGCAATGACTTCTTCGGCCTGTGCGGGCAGGGCCAAGAAAAGGAGAAGGGCGAGTATTCGTGCCATCAATGACCTGCCACCGCACCAAGGGAGTAAAGCTCGGATGGCTGAAACAGCAGTTCCGTCGCCAGTTTGCCACAGACGATCAAAACCATGGCGGCCAGTAATATCCGAAGCTGCTCGGCTTTCAGGCGTGCCCCGATCTGAGTACCAATTTGCGCCCCGATGACACCGCCCACCAGCAAAAGAACCGCAAGAACGATATCCACGGTATAGTTCGTCGTGGCATGCAGCAGCGTCGTGAAGCCGGTCACGAAAATGATCTGAAAAAGAGATGTCCCGACAACGACCTTGGTTGGCATTCCCAGGATATAGATCATCGCGGGTACCATGATGAACCCGCCGCCGACCCCCATGATTGCGGCCAGGATACCGACCAAAACGCCGACAATAAGCGGGGGGATTACCGAAATATATAGACCGGATGTGCGAAATTTCATCTTGAAGGGCAGGGAATGGACCAAGCCGTGCTTTCTGCGCGTCGGCACAGTTCGTCCGCCCCGGGTCTTGCGCAGGGCATTCAGACTTTCCACGAACATCAGTGATCCGATGATACCAAGGAAAACCACATAAGACAGGCGGACCAGCAGGTCGACCTGACCGATTGCCTTGAGCGCGTTGAAGATCTGAACGCCAAGGGCTGCACCAACGAGTCCTCCGATGAGCAGGACTGTACCCATCCTCAGGTCGACGGTTCGACGCTTAAGATGGGCCAGGACGCCTGAAAACGACGATGCGACGATCTGATTGGCCTCGGTCGCCACGGCGACAGCCGGAGGGATGCCGATAAAGAAAAGAAGCGGCGTCATCAAGAAGCCGCCGCCGACGCCGAACATTCCGGACAGAATCCCAACCATGCCGCCCAGCCCCAAAAGCAGGAAGGCATTGACCGATACTTCGGCAATAGGAAGGTAGACCAGCATGGCATTCCCATACGCTCGGACGACGGGTGGATTCAACGGCCAAATAGCAGTTGCAATGGGGCCAGATGTGACAAATCGGAACAGGAAGCGAACATGTTCACCTTCGCTTAACTTAGATTGGTCCAATCATAGAAAATGGAGTTTGCGGATACGCACCGACGCAATCCGGACTGCTGGGTCGACCAGATATTTTCCGCCAAAGCGGTTGAAAGAGGGGCAGTCGTCCGTCGGTCAGTAGCAATCGTTGAACGTGAGATTGGGCGCCAGCGGTTGATTTAAGAAATCGACCGACGCGGGTATCACTTGATTGAATGTGGCGGCCAGTTCGTCATCATTTGCAACAATGGCCGTATCCGCATTCATCGGTAACAGTCTTCCACGAAAAATCGTTGATCCTATCGCTCTTTGACATAGGGCTCGCCGCCTGCGCGGGGCGGAATGGCCTTCCCGACAAACCCCGCCAGAATGACTACCGTCAAAATATAGGGCAATGCATCCAGCAATTGACCGGGGATTTCGACCTGAGTCACCGCCTTTACCACGTCGGGTCGGAATGAAAGCGCCTGAAAAAAGCCGAACAGCAAACAGGAAAACAGCGCGTACCAAGGTCTCCATTTCGCGAATATCAGTGCGGCCAAGGCGATAAACCCGCGGCCCGAGGACATTTCCCGAACGAACCCTGCCTGCAGGCTGGTCGCCAAATAGGCACCTGCGAGGCCACAAAGAATGCCACAGATCGCCACGGCCAGGTACCGCAGCCAGATAACCGAGATGCCAGCTGTATCGACCGCAGCAGGGTTCTCGCCTACTGCGCGCAATCGAAGACCGAACCGGGTGCGAAACAGGATGTACCAGGTCAGGGGAACCGCAAGGAGCGCCACATAAACCAGTATCGAATGTCCCGAGATCAACTCGGAATATATCAGTCCAAACCAGGGGATGTTCGCGAAGGCGTCAACAAATGGCAATTCGATTTCGTTGAACCTCGCCTCCGATCCCAATGACGGCGTTCGCCCGCCTTGCTGAAACCAGTCCTGAGCGATCAGCACGGTAAGTCCCGAGGCCAAAAAATTGATTGCAACGCCCGAGATCAACTGATTGCCGCGGAATGTGATCGAGGCCAGACCATGTACGATCGACAAGGCCAACGAGGCGCCGATGCCTGCCAGCAAGCCGATCCAGACCGACCCAGAGACCGATGCGATGGCGGCGGAAAAAAACGCAGCCGCCAGCATTTTTCCCTCAAGCCCGATGTCAAAGATACCGGCGCGCTCGGAATATAGGCCGGCCAGGCACGCAAATAGCAATGGTGTTGCCAGCCGGACCGTGGTGTCCAGTATTTGCAGGAGTGTCAGGAAGTCCATCGCTTCACTCCTCGGCCGTAGCCAGTTTGAAAGCCACCAGGGCAAAGAAGCACCCAAGCAACCCTTCGATCCAGCGACGGGCGCGGGCATAAAGGATGCGGAAAGGGTGAGAGCTTAGGGCCACTGCCCAAATGCCGTGACCCGCGAAAGAAACTGCAAATGCGCCAATCACAAACAGGACAACCACAGGCAACGGCGCCAGGTTCAGTCCCGACACGGCAGCGATCGCGACCCAGAACATCAAAGCTTTGGGATTGATCAATTGCATGAGAAACCCTTGCAGGATGCTGGATCGGCCTGATTCTCGGCGGGCCGTCGGCGGTGGCGGTGGATTAATCGCCTTGCGAAAGGCAGTCCAGGCAAGCCAACCAAGATACGTCGCTCCGGCCAGTCGAACGATCGTCAACAACCCGGCCACTTCGGACCAAATCGCCGCCAGCCCGACGACGGTTGCCACCGCCAACAAAATAGCAGCGCATCCAATCCCAAGACAGGCCATCAATGCGGATCGACGGCCCTCTGAAACGGCAATCCCAAGAATTAGCGCCACGCCCGGGCCCGGTGACATCACGCCGGTCATCTGGAGTCCCCACGCAAGGACCAGGTTCGGAAACCACTCTGCCATCACGACCCCTCCGGTTTCTTGCGGCGGAACATCAGGAACAGTCGTTCAAGCGGCATCCGAACCATGTTGTCCAAGGCTCCGGTGAAAAGGATCACCAGGGCCTGGATGACAACCACCAGTTCACGTGGAATGCTTGTCCAGAAGTCAATCTCGGCCCCGCCTTGCACAAGAAATCCGAACAACAGTGCCGCCAACACGATGCCAAACGGATGTGATCGCCCCATCAGCGCAACCGCGATCCCGATGAAGCCGGCACCTTCGACCGAATTCAGAACCAGACGTTCTGCGGCCATGACACTGTTGATTGCCATGCAACCCGCCAGAGCGCCCGAAATAATCATGGCAATCATGATGATCCGGGTCGGCGAGATGCCAGCATAGGACGCAGCGCTTTCACTTTGCCCATAGGCGCGGATTTCATAGCCAAGCCGGGTGCGCCAGATCAGAAGCCAGATCAGGTAACAGGCAAGCAACGCGATAAAAAAGCTTATGTTGACCGGGGCCGCCGACGAAAACGGGATACCGAAGAACCCCAGGATGTCCGAAAGCCTTGGCAAATTTGTTCCGTCGACAAATCGGGCACTGGTCGGGTCCATCGACCCTTCGGGCTTCAGGACTTCGACCAATAGATAGACCATCAACGCCGAGGAAATGAAGTTGAACATGATCGTGGTGATCACGATATGACTGCCGCGTTTCGCTTGAAGATAGGCAGGAATGATCGCCCACGCCGCCCCGAACAGGGCGCCGCCGAGCAGGGCAAAGGGCAGCGCCAGCGTCCAGTGCGGCCACGGCACAGACAGGCAGACAAGGGCAACTCCCAGCCCGCCAAGGGTGGCCTGACCTTCGCCGCCGATGTTGAACAGCCTTGCGTGAAAGGCAACCGCAACCGCCAGACCGGTAAACATGTAATTGGTGGCAAAAAACAGCATATAACCGAAACCTTCGGAGCGTCCGAAAGTGCCCTCGATCATCAATTTCAACGCCGCGATCGGATCTTCACCGATCGCGAGGATCACCAAAGCCGAGATGACAAATGCCAAAAGGATGGAAAACAACGGTATGAGAAAGGCGTCGGCCCACTTCGGCATCACGTCCATGCTGTCACACCCCTATCCCTGGATTGTCGACCCGTTGGGCCCCGGTGCTGGACGCGGTATCGGCGCGGCCAGTGTCAGTTATCCCAGCCATCAACATGCCCAGCTCACGCTCGTCGGTTTCGCTGGGAAGCCGTTCGCCCATAATCTGTCCGTCGAACATGACGGCAATTCGGTCGGCCAGGGACATGATTTCGTCCAACTCGACCGAAACGAGCAGGATCGCCTTGCCCTTGTCACGCAGCGCTACAATCTGCTGATGAATGAACTCGATTGCACCAATATCGACGCCACGAGTCGGTTGCCCGACCAACAGCAACTCTGGATCCCGTTCGATTTCACGGGCCAGGACGATTTTTTGCTGGTTCCCGCCGGAGAAATTCTTTGCCGTCAGCCCGGTGATCGGCGGCCGAACGTCGAAACGCTCCATCTTCTCGGCGGTGGCCTGTTTGATCGCGTTGTTGTCCATGAACCACCGGGATTTCTGGTATTCGGGCGCCTGGTGATAACCGAAGATCATGTTTTCCCAAGCGAAAAAGTCCAGGATAAGACCTTCGCGGTGCCTGTCTTCCGGTACATGTGCGATGCCGCGTTCGCGCCGCGACTGACCATCGGAGTGTTTGCCCGTCAGGTCAATCTCGTTGCCGTTGACGCGGATATTGCCGGTGCCATTCATGTACCCACCAAGCACATGCAATAGCTCGGATTGACCGTTCCCTGCGACGCCCGCAATGCCAAGGATTTCGCCGCCGCGGACCTGCAGATCAATGCCTTTCAGGCGCTCGACCCCGTTTTCGTCCACCACACGAAGGTTTTCGACCTCAAGCACACTGGCGTAGGGGGTCGCGGGTTTCTTGTCGACACGCAACAAAACCTTTCGGCCAACCATCAGTTCGGCCAGTTCCTCCGGGCTGGTTTCCGCTGTCTTGACCGTGGCGGTCATTTCGCCCCGCCGCATCACGCTGACGGTGTCGGTCACATCCATGATCTCGCGCAGCTTGTGGGTGATCAGGATGATCGTTTTGCCCTCGTCCCTGAGCCCTTTCAGGATGCGGAACAGGTGGTCTGCTTCGGACGGTGTCAGAACTCCGGTAGGTTCGTCCAGGATCAGAATATCGGCCTTTCGGTACAGCGCCTTCAGAATCTCAACCCGCTGCTGATAGCCGACACTCAGATCTTCGATCAGAGCATCCGGCTTGACGTTAAGCTCGTATTCTTTTGCAAGATCGGTGAGAAGAAGCCTGGCCTTGGCCAATGAAGGTTTCAGGCGCGCACCGTCCTCGGCGCCCAGAACGACGTTTTCCAGAACCGAGAAGTTTTCGACCAGTTTGAAATGCTGAAAAACCATGCCAATTCCGGCGGCAATCGCGGCTTGGCTGTCGGGAATTTCGGTCTTTTTCCCGCTGATGAAGATTTCACCACGGTCGGCTTTGTAAAAGCCGTAAAGAATTGACATCAAAGTAGATTTTCCGGCGCCATTCTCTCCGATGATGCCGTGGATGGTGCCTGGCATGACGCGGATCGCGATGTCCTTGTTTGCCTGCACCGGACCAAAGGCTTTTGAAATACCTCTGAGTTCAATGGCAGGGGCGACCGTGTCCGGTCGCCCCCCTTGTTCGTTGCCGTCACTCATCAGAATTCAAGTGCTGGGCAGCTGTCATTCTCGTAATAGCTCGCAACCGAGATATTGCCGGCGATGATGTCTTCGCGGGCCTTGTCGACGGCCATCTTCATGTCGTCGGAAACCAAAGGCGCGTTGTTCTCGTCAAGCGCATAGCCCACGCCGTCGTTCTCAAGTCCCATGACGGTGATGCCAGCTTCAAACCCTTCGGTGCCCTTCGAGAAGACGTCGAATACTGCGTTGTCCACACGCTTCAGCATCGAAGTCAGAACCTTGCCCGGATGCAGGTGGTTTTGGTTGGAATCGACGCCGATCGACAGGATGTTGGCATCCGCCGCCGCCTGAAGAACACCCACACCGGTGCCGCCAGCCGCCGCATATACCACGTCGGCGCCCTGACTGACCTGTGCCCGTGTCAGTTCACCGCCTTTCACCGGGTCATTCCATGCCGCAGGTGTCGTGCCGGTCATGTTGGCGACCACTTTGATATCGGGGTTAACCGCTTTGGCGCCCTGGGCATAGCCGCAGGCAAAGTGGCGGATCAGCGGGATATCCATACCGCCGATGAAGCCGACAGTCCCCGAGTCCGAGGCCATGGCTGCCAGCATGCCAACAAGATAGCTGCCTTCATGTTCGGCAAAGCTGATTTGGCGCAGGTTTTCGATATCGAGCCAGTTCACGTCGATGATCGCGAATTTGGTGTCGGGATACTTCGGCGCGACTTCTTCCACTGTCGCGGCATTGGCAAAGCCAAGAACCACGATGGGGTTGAACCCGGCTTCGGCCAGGCGGGTCGCGAATTGTACGCGCTGGGCTTCGGCGGTGACTTCGATCTCGCGATAGCTGCCGCCGGTTTCCTCGGCCCAACGCTTGGCCCCGTTATAGGCGGCCTCGTTGAACGATTTGTCGAATTTTCCGCCCATGTCGTACATCAGCGCGGGTTCAGCAAGAGCGGCTGTCGCGGTCATTGCCAGCACGGTGGCACCGCCCAGCATTTTCTGCATCAATGTCATATAAAGTTCTCCCGGTTACATGTCTTCGGGCGCGACTTTCTGGAGTATTGCCCCCCGGCGCCCCGTATTGATGCCCGATTAAGGCCGCAGAGGCCGGGAAGGGTCAATAGGAGTCTTTGGAACAACTACCGAATTTGGTGCAACCGACGTTGGGTCAGGTCACGTCCAAAGGCTTGCTCATAAGGAGCGCGTCGATACGGCCTTTGGCGGTTTTGTAATAGGCTGGTCGCGCCCCGACTTTCGTCCAACCCGCTGAAATATAGAGGTTGATGGCCGCCTGATTCGCGACTGCAACCTCAAGAAAGCCAGTCGCGGCGCCCAAGTATCGAGCTTGTGTTTCGAAGGCGCGCAGGCAGACTTTGCCAAGTCCCCGTCGCTGGTGGGCAGGATCGACGACTATTGTCAGTAACTCGGCCTCGTCCAGGCTGACGCGACCCAGAGCAAAGGCTGCCAGGTCTTCCGCTGCTGCCGACGAGGGAGCATTGCCCCCACGGTTCATTCCAACAGTCGACGGCTGAGGGACAAGAAAAACACCTGGAGATCCTAGAAGGTCGGTGAAGTCCTTTTCGCTCCATGGTGCCGGAGTTGTCATGGCCCGGCCGTGCAGCTTGGCCAGTTCGCCGGGTGTCATGGCAAGATCTTTATTGAGGGTTCGCGGCTTGGTGCGGCATCGGCAGGTCGAATGTAAAGTGGTGCCGGTCGAGGGTTGTTTTGTCCGCTGGCAAGGCGGGTTGCGGCGACCTTGGCGATGGTCGGGGCAATCTTCTCCGGCAAGCCCGGCAATTCGACACCGGGTGCGTCGCAATCAATGCCGGTCTCTCCGATCTTATAGACTTCGATGTCCGGCAGCGGATCGGCTATTGATATCAATGCGGGTGCGTCAAGATAGCTGTGGCAGACAAACTCTGCGGCGGCCGCTATTCCAGTGTTCTGCACCTTGCCGTTGGTCGCAATCTGATAATATTGCTGGCCTTTCGGTCCAGGAAGCAGGGTGACCGTTTTTCCGTCTTCGCCGTTCAGAAGTCTGCGGACAACGTCGAATCCAGTCACACCGATGGCCGGAACGCCTAGCGCCAGGGCCAATCCCCGCGCCGCGCTGATCGAAATTCGGATGCCGGTGAAATTGCCCGGTCCAATACCGACGGCAATGGCGTCGAGTTCTTCCCACACCGTGCCAACCTCGGACATCACCAAATCAAGTAATGGAAAAAGCCGTTCTGCCTGACCGCGGGACATGTCCTCGTGTCGCGACGCGACAATTTCGCCACCTAGCAGCAAGGCGGCGGCGCAGTGAGGGCCGGAGGTATCAAAGGCGAGGATGGTTGGGTGCTTTTTCATGTCAGCGCCGGAGTGTGGCGCGGGCCGTGCCTTCGACGCGTGCGAGGGCGTCGTCAATGTGCAACCAGGGAAGTGCGCTTGCCGCGTGGCAGTGTACTTCGGGTGGAAGCTGATCGGCCTGATCCAGGATGCCAAGCGGGACATAAGATTGATCTGGCAGGTAGTCGAAACGGGCCATCAGCTGCGATCCGCAATCTGGGCAGAACCAACGCGACACGCCTTCGGTCACGGTTTTCGCCTTGTCGCGTTCGGGGATCAGCCGCAGGTCGCGGTTGCGAAACGCGGCAAAGGCGGCAACCGGGGCGGCGGTCACGCGTCTGCAATCGCGGCAATGACAATAGGCGACCGTGTCAGGCGCGCCCATTGATTCCACCCTGCTTGCGCCGCAATAGCAGCGACCGGTAAAGCTGGCCTTGTCTTCAGGCCGCAATCGGGCGGACCTCGATCACTTCGGGGATGTAGTGGCGCAAAAGGTTCTCGATACCCATTTTCAGCGTCAGGGTCGACGATGGACAGCCCGCGCAGGCCCCTTGCATGTGCAGATAGACAATGCCGCGATCAAAGCCGTGGAAAACGATATCGCCACCATCCTGAGCCACTGCGGGTCGCACGCGCGTATCCAGCAATTCCTTGATCTGGTTGACAATATCTCCATCTTCGCCATCGTGTTCCGCATGGGCCGACGCCGGTGTCTCGCCTTCGATTGCCGGTTGGCCCGACTGAAAGTGCTCCATGATGGCGCCCAGGATCGGGGCTTTCAGAATGTCCCATTCCTGCCCATCAGCTTTGGTTACGGTCACAAAATCCGTTCCGAGGAACACGCCAGCAACGCCCTCCACCGCAAAGACACGACGGGCAAGCGGCGACGACGCTGCCATCTCGGCAGCCGGAAAATCTGCGGTGCCTGCACCCAGAACTGATTGTCCCGGAAGAAATTTCAGCGTCGCGGGGTTTGGCGTGGATTCTGTCTGAATAAACATGGGTTGCCTCCGATAGGCTTCAGATATGCGGTTCGACGCGGCCGCTGTCAATGGTTTGGAACGGTTCTAAATCGCGACCCAACTGGCCAGACTCACGACACAGCAGCCAGTTTTTCTTTGGACAGTTCGCCCGGAACAATCGTCAACGGGACGGGTAGGGAGCCGAACCGGCGCGACAGGTCTGTCACGATTGGTCCCGGTCCGCCTTTTTCAGCACTTGCACCAAGAACCAGAACCCCGATTTCGCCATCCTCTTCGATTTGTTTCAGGATTTCGGGCACTGCGTCGCCCTCGCGGATCACCAGTTCGGGCTCAACATCCTGGCGGTCGCGCATCCATTTGGCAAAGACCTCATAGTGCGCGTGGATGCGGTCCCGCGCCTCTTGACGCATGATTTCGCCAACACCGATCCAGTGATTGAATTCCTCGGGAGGAATTATGGCCAGCACCTGCACGCCGCCGCCAGTGTTGGCGGCGCGCATGGCGGCAAACCGAATGGCGTTCAGGCATTCGCGGCTGTCATCCAGAATGACAAGGAATTTGCGCATTGGATCGGTCTCCGTTTCCGGCGCGATGATGCGCCTTTGCCAGGCGTAAGTCCATCATTCAGGGGCAATCCGTTGGCCCGCGCCGGTTGTTTCGGCGCGATGAAGCGCGAGCGTGGCGGCGGCATAGTCACCAAGGGCGATCCCGCGGAAGGCGAAGGCTGCAGGACGGTCCGGAACCCGGGGTGGTATCCTGTCTGATACAAGGTCTGTCAGATCGCCCGCGATGGCGCTTGCGTCCAACATGGGCTTTGGAGCCTGGCGTTCCTGTTCCAGGTCGTCCACGACGACTGTCCCGAAATGGTCAAGGCTTTGGTCAATCCAGGGAATGCAAAGGTCGGTAATGGCGGCAAACGCATTTGGTTTTAGCCAGGCCGCGTTCAAAAAGGGCTTTATCTCGTAGTCCAGCGTGACCGAAGTGACGACGATATCGGCTTCGCGCAGGGCTGTCTCGGCTGAGTCCGCCGCCACTGCGTCGAACCCCTGCGCTCGGGCCTCGTCACAAAAGGCGTCACGGTTGGCAGCACCACGTCCGAACGCGATGACGCGCTTCAGGGGAAACATGTCCTTGAACGCTGCGAGGTGGCTGCGCGCCTGCACACCGCAGCCGACAAAGGCGATGGTACGTGACGCAGGATCAGCCAATCGTCGCGCGGCCACGGCGGACAAAGCAGCGGTCCGGTGCGCCGTAATCCAATTCGCGCCCATGACCGCCCGCAACAGACCGGTTTCGGCATCCAGAACCAGGATTGCGCCATTGATAGACGGCAAATCGCGCTCTGGATTGTCAGGCGACACGGTGACGGTCTTCAGGACCGTCAGTCCTTCTTCACCGACAGCAAGGGTCGACATCATATATCGGCCGCCGCCGGGCATAAGCGCCGACTTGGGTGTTACATGCAAATGTCCGCTGGCCTTGGCGTGAAGTGCCGTCTCGATCGCATCGGCAACGTCGGAGGGGGCAAGGCCAAGTGCGCCAAGGGTTTCGTCGGACAGATATAGAAAATCGTTTGATGTATGGAGCGACATTCCAAACCTCTTAGAATTGTGTCGATGGTGACCGAGAGGCGTAGGGATGTCTACTGATCAGACGCCTGATCAACCACAATGCGAATGCAAGCAACTGCGCTGCCAAGGCAATCAGAAGAGCAAGCGTTGTCGACACCAGTTCGCTGATGCGGGTGGTTAGCCGCAAGACACGCGCCCTGCCCAAGACTGCGAAGTGGGTGCGGGCCTCGGGACCAGCTATGGCGGCCACGCGGGCTATTCTTGCCAGGTTGTCCGTGGAATCGGCATATCGCAGTCAGGCAAGTGCATCGCCAACCGGCATGGCGTCGGTCAGCTTCCGGGCGTCTGACAAGGCGGTGGACAGGCCCTCGGCAGCTTTTTGTCGTTCAATGCCGCCGGATCAAGTCGCCGTCGCACGACACCTCGCGCCCGGCTCCGGTAGGGCGCTGTGAATGGCGACCGAGACAAAGACCAGCCGGACGCCAGAAACGTGGCAATACTGGCAAGACCCAGAAGGGTCCGCACCGGCCGCCGCATTACTGGGGCTCTGACATCGCCCAATCCCAGTACATCTCGCGCACACGCCGCGTGACCGGCCCAGGTTGATATTGTGTGCCGTCAAATTCGGTGATCGCGGTCACCTTGTTCATATTACCCGACATGAACACTTCGTCGGCTGTTCGAAAGTCTTCGAAGGTCAGAACCTTTTCGGTCACGGGCGTACCGTCCTTGGACAGGTTGACCATGTGCCGCGCGCGTGTGATGCCGGCCAGAAATGTGCCGTTCGCTGCGGGAGTCATCACTTCGCCATCCCGAACCATGAAAATGTTGGCGGTGGCCGTTTCGGCGACATTTCCCATGGCGTCGGCGACCAGAGCGTTCGGATAACCCTTGGCACGAGCTTCGGCCAACATGCGTGCATTATTCGGATAAAGGCAACCCGCCTTGGCGTTCACGACCGAACTTTCCAGAACAGGCCTGCGAAAGCGGGTGGTCGTCAGGGTGACGGCGGCGTCCGAAGGCGCCATGGCTTTTTCTTCCAGACAGATTGCAAACCTGGTGGAATCGGAAACCGGGATAATGGCCGTGTCATCCCCATCGGCGGCCCAGTACATCGGGCGGATGTACACCGCAGCGGTCCAGTCGAAGGTTTTCAGGCCCTCCCAGACAAGTGCCACGATTTCATCGACAGTATGGTTCGGGAACAGCATAAGCGCCTTGGCCGACCGGTTGACGCGTTCGCAATGCGCCCGCAAGTCGGGGGCCACACCATCGAAATACCGCGCGCCATCGAAGACGCCTGACCCCAACCACGCGCCGTGATCGGCCGCCCGCATGATCGGAACGTCACCATCATGCCAGGTGCCGTTGAAATAGGTGCGGATGTTGCTGCCAAAGGCCATGAGCGGCTCCTTTCAGCGCCAGACCCTAGGCGGCACGGACAGGCAGGTCCAGAGTCGACTTTCGCAAGCGTGTCTCGCTGTAGCGAACTCAGAATTAAAAGGAACTGACTGCCGCTCAATAATGCGGTGGACGCTCGTCCCCCAGGACCACGCCACCCGAATTTTCCGCCTCGCGCGCCGCTTCGCGTTCAAGCAGCATCCGGACCTTCGCCGTCAGATCGTCGATCTCGCCCGCCTGGCGCGCCACCACCTCATTCAACTCGTCGGTCAATCGTTCCAGATGCGCCAGTCTCTCTTCGATTTTCTCGCTCATACCTGTCCTCCTTGCCCCCCCTTGCCCCACGGGCTAAACCCGCGCGCGACCAGACCCGAGGGAAGGCCCATGGCCAAAACCAAAAAGACACCACGCCCCAAGGCGGAAACGCCGAAAGGTTTCCGCGACTATTTCGGCCGCGATGTCGCCGAACGCAAGGACATGCTGGATGCCATCGCCCGTGTTTATCACCTTTACGGGTTCGAAGCGCTGGAATCCTCGGCCGTGGAAACGGTTGAGGCCCTTGGGAAGTTCCTTCCCGACGTGGATCGCCCGAATGAAGGGGTATTTGCCTGGGAGGAAGACAACGACTGGCTGGCGCTGCGCTATGATCTGACGGCCCCTCTGGCGCGTGTCTATGCCCAGCACCGCAACGATTTGCCGACGCCCTATCGGCGCTATGCCATGGGTCCGGTCTGGCGCAACGAAAAGCCCGGGCCAGGGCGATTTCGTCAGTTTTATCAATGCGATGCGGATACGGTCGGGACCGCTTCGGTAGCAGCAGATGCCGAAATATGCATGATGCTCGCCGATGCGCTGGAGGCGGTTGGCATCGAGCGCGGGGATTATGTGATCCGGGTGAACAACCGGAAGGTGCTGAACGGGGTGCTGGAGGTTGCCGGGATTGTCGAAGACGACGAGCGGACGCGCGGGATTGTTCTGAGGGCGATTGACAAGCTGGATCGGCTGGGGCCGGACGGTGTGCGTGCCTTGTTGGGGAAGGGGCGGAAAGACGAGAGCGGGGACTACACAGAGGGCGCGGGGCTCGATCACGGCGCAATTGCGATGATATTGGCCTTTGCGCGACCAGATTCAGGGCCATCCGGATTCGTTATGAAGAATGACAGCGGAGATGCTTTGGACATGTCTCTGCGTGAAATCTGTATGCGAACAGCTGTAGGCCTCGCGGGTCTCGAAGAACTGAACGATATCGAAAGGTTAGTCCGACGTGCGGGCTACGGTCCCGACCGCATCGTCATCGACCCCTCCGTCGTCCGCGGCCTCGGCTACTACACCGGCCCCGTCTTCGAAGCCGAACTGACCTTCGAGATCACCGACGAGAAGGGCCGCCCGCGCCAGTTCGGTTCGGTGGCGGGTGGCGGACGCTACGACGATCTGGTCAAGCGCTTCACCGGCCAGGCCGTACCTGCGACCGGCATTTCCATCGGGGTCGACCGTTTGTTGGCCGCGCTCCGAGCCAAGGGTCAACTGCAGGGCGATGGCACCGGCCCCGTTGTGGTAACCGTCATGGATCGCGACCGGATGGCGGACTATCAGGCGATGGCAGCCGAGTTGCGTGCCGCCGGCATCCGGGCGGAAGTCTATCTCGGAAACCCCAAGAACTTCGGCAACCAGTTGAAATACGCCGATAAACGCGGTTCTCCGTTGGCGATCATCCAGGGGTCCGACGAAGCCGAGCGTGGAGTGGTTCAGATCAAGGACCTGGTTCTGGGGGCCAAGATCGCCGAAACCGCGACCCTTGAGGAATGGAAAGATCAACCCGCGCAGTTTGAGTGTTCACGCGCTGATCTTCTTGCACGGGTGCAGGAGCGTCTTCAGAGGTGAGCGACAAGTCCGACATTCGGGCCGAAGCGAACCGTCTTCAAAGCCTGTTCGAAGCACGCGGGGCGGAGGTTTTCGAGACCGACATCCTCCAACCAGCCGGGGCGCTTCTGGATTTGTACGGCGAAGACATCCGGGCCCGCGCGTTTGTCACCCAGGATCCGCTGCGCGGCGAGATGATGCTGAGGCCGGATTTCACCGTGCCGCTGGTGCAGCGACATATGCAGGGCGCGCGGGGCGAGGCGCGCTATGCCTATGCAGGCGAAGTCTTTCGACGTCAGGAGGCAGACCCGGAACGCAAGGCAGAGTACCTGCAGGTCGGTTTCGAGCTTTTCAATGGCCCTGCCGCCCACGAAGCGGACGCCGAGGTGTTCGCGACCATCGCGAGGATACTGGCCCCTTTGGGTCTTCGGGCCGCGATTGGGGACATTGGTTTGTTGCGTGCAGCGGTTGACGGGTTGAACACCAGCGAAGCGCGAAAATCCGCGCTACTGCACCATCTGTGGCGGCCCGGCCGCTTCCGATCGCTGCTCGGGCAATTCTGCGAGGCCAAACGTGTCGCTTCCCCAATCGCGCCATCAGGCGCAGCCGCCGAAGTTGGCTTAAGAACCCGGGCCGAGGTCGAGGCACGCCTGGCTGCCTTGGCGTCGGATCAGCAAACCCCGCCGCTGGACTCCACGGCGGTCGACGCCATCGACGCCTTGCTGTCGGTGCGGGACAAGGCACCAATGGCCGTCACGCATCTGACCGATATCGCAAAGGATTTGCCCGCTATCCGTGATCGCGTCACGACATTGTCCCGGCGGTTCGATGCCCTGGGCGCCTTGGACGTTGATGTCGATCAGTTGGATTTCGAAGGAAGCTATGGCCGCACCTCGCTGGAGTATTATGACGGTTTCGTCTTCGGTTTCTATGCCGATGCCCGTCCCGATCTTCCTCCGGTTGCTACGGGCGGACGCTATGATGCCCTGACCCGGGCGATCGGTGGCGGTCGCGGCGTTCCCGCCGTCGGAGGGGTCATACGGCCCGGTCTCACCACATTGCTGGGAGGCGCGCCATGACCTTGAGGCTGGGCGTACCTTCCAAGGGCCGGTTGATGGAAAAAACTTTTGCCTGGTTCGGAGACAGGGGCGTCACCTTGGGCTTGTCAGGCGGATCGCGCGAATACGCTGGCCGGGTCGACGGCGCCGACGGTGTCGAACTTGTCCTGCTGGCCGCCGGTGAAATTCCGCGCGAACTTGCCGCCGGGCGCATTCATCTTGGCGTTACTGGTACCGATATGGTGCGCGAACGGCTTGCCCTTTGGGACACAAGGGTTTCGTCCATAAAGACCCTGGGCTTCGGAGCCGCCGATCTGGTGATAGCCGTGCCCGATTTTTGGGTCGACGTCACAACGCTTGACGATCTCGACCAGGTGGCACGCGACTTTCGCCAGGCCCACGGCCATCGCCTGCGCATCGCCACCAAGTATCACCGTCTGATCCGAGAGTTTCTGCGCGACCACGGTGTCGCGGATTATCAGCTTGTCGACAGTCAGGGCGCCACCGAAGGCACGGTAAAGAACCTTACGGCTGAAGCAATTGCTGACATCACCTCGACCGGCGAAACACTGCGCGCAAATCACCTCAGGATACTCAACGACGGGCTGGTCCTGTCTTCTGAGGCAACGCTTTACAAAACCCGTGCGGAAGTCTGGGATATGTCAGCCCAAGGCCATTGGACAGCGCTGCAAAAAAAACTCGGGTTGGTCTAGCGTCGTAAATTGGCGAATTCGTCGTTCTTCTTGGTTCAAATATCCCGGGGGAGGCGCGCATCGCGCGACGGGGGCAGAGCCCCCCAGTTGCGGATGTTGAACTGCGTGAAACCTTCCGGAATCGTGATACCTTAGGCCAGCTTCAACGCACGCCAATGTCCGACAGGGCCGCCGACAGGCTGGGGGGAAGGTCGTCATTGGCACGGCCCCGCGGCAAGTCTATGGGCGCGTTTCGTGCCTCAAGATACCGCCAGCCCTGGAACGGGCGGCGCAGTGCCGTGGCGGTGCGGATAATCTCAGGGTTCAGAACGATGGCGCAGCGACGGATGCCGTCGCCGGTGTCGACCTCATCCAGCCGGACGATGCGTTGCCGGGCCTGGATCGCCCCCTTGATCACCCAATAGATCGACCCACCCTTCAGCAGTTCGGCTTCGCGTTTCGGCCACATCCGGGTGATATGGCGTGGCAAGCCGTCCGGCCCCTGGGCGCGCGGCGTTGCCTGCCAGACTTTCAGAGTGTCCACGCTTTCGGTGCCAACGCTCAGTTTGATCAGGTGTAGCGAGTTATCCACAGAATCATCCCCAGGTCACACCCCATATGGTAGCCCATTGCCCGCGGGCTGCAACGTGTTGTAGATTGAGTGCCTATTTCCGAGGATTCGAAATGACCCGCTTCGCAGCAAAGATCGCGGAACAGATCTGGGATATGAAATATCGGCTGAAAGAAGCCGATGGCACGCCCGTGGATGTATCCGTCGAGGACACCTGGCGTCGAATCGCCCGCGAGCTGGCCGAAGGCGAAACGGATCCCGTTCTGTGGGAGAACAAGTTCTATGGCGCGCTTGAGGACTTCCGCTTTCTGCCTGCCGGTCGGATCGTCGCCGGGGCCGGAACAGACCGTGCGGTGACGCTTTTCAACTGCTTTGTCATGGGCACCATACCTGACAGCATGGGCGGCATTTTCGAGAACTTGAAAGAAGCCGCCCTGACAATGCAGCAAGGCGGTGGCATTGGCTATGATTTCTCGACAATCCGCCCGAAGGGCGCCGACGTAAAAGGCGTGGCGGCGGATGCGAGCGGCCCCCTGAGTTTCATGGATGTCTGGGACGCCATGTGCCGCACGATCATGTCGGCGGGTTCGCGGCGGGGTGCGATGATGGCGACGCTTCGTTGCGATCACCCGGATATCGAGGAATTCATTTCGGCTAAATCCGATGCTGCACGGCTTAGAAATTTCAATGTCTCGGTTCTGGTCACCGATGCATTCATGGAAGCTGTGAAGGCGGACGGTCCGTGGGATCTGCAGTTTGAGGGGCGCGTCTATCACACCGTAGACGCGCGCGATCTCTGGAACAGGATCATGCGCGCCACCTTTGATTATGCCGAACCCGGCGTGATCTTCATCGACCGTATCAACGCGATGAACAACCTCGCCTACGCCGAAACAATAGCCGCCACCAACCCCTGCGGCGAGCAACCTCTGCCGCCCTATGGTGCCTGCCTGTTGGGCTCGATCAACCTGGCGCGCCTTGTGCCCAACCCCTTCGAGGACGACGCAGCACTCGACGAAGAAGCCTTGGACGAACTTGTTACCACAGCCATTCGCATGATGGATAATGTTGTCGATGCATCAAAGTTCCCACTTGAGGCACAGGCCCGCGAAGCGGCGGCCAAGCGGCGGATCGGGCTTGGAGTCACGGGGCTTGCGGACGCTCTTTTGATGGTCGGCGCGCGCTACGGATCGGAAGAAGCGGCGCGCCTGACCTCGCGCTGGTTGAAACGTCTTTCCCGCGCCGCATACCTGGCCTCGGCGCAACTGGCGTCCGAAAAAGGCGCCTTTCCGCTCTTTGACGCCGAGGCGTATCTGGCCAGCGGATCGTTGCAACAGATGGACGACGACGTGCGCGAGGCCATCCGCTCAAATGGTATCAGAAATGCCCTTCTGACTTCGATCGCCCCCACTGGCACCATCAGTCTTTATGCGGGCAACGTCAGTTCTGGGATCGAGCCGGTCTTTGCCTATGCCTATACGCGCAAGGTGCTGCAGAAAGATGGCAATCGCACCGAGGAAGAGGTCGTCGATTACGCCGTTCAAATGTGGCGCGACAAGTTCGGCGACGCGGAGTTGCCGGACCATTTTGTGAACGCCCAGACCCTGACGCCCGCTGACCATGTTCGGATGCAGGCGGCGGCACAGGAATGGGTGGATTCCTCGATCTCAAAGACCATCAACTGCCCCGAAGACATCAGTTTCGAGGATTTCAAGGATGTCTACATGCAGGCCTATGAGACAGGTTGCAAAGGCTGCACGACTTACCGGCCGAACGCGGTGACAGGGTCGGTCCTGGCCGTCAGTGAAGCCGCCGAACCGCCGATGCGGGATGCACCCGTCCATGACGGCGAGGTGGTCTATATCGCCGAACCCCTCGACCGCCCGCAAACCCTGGAAGGCAATACCTACAAACTGAAGTGGCCCGACAGTGAGCATGCAATTTATATCACGATCAATGACATCATTCACGGCGGACGGCGCCAACCCTTTGAAGTTTTCATCAATTCCAAGAACATGGAGCATTTTGCCTGGACGGTGGCACTAACCCGGATGATCTCGGCGGTGTTCCGGCGGGGTGGGGATGTGTCATTTGTGGTTGAAGAATTGAAAGCGGTCTTCGATCCGCGCGGCGGGGCCTGGATGAACGGCAAATATGTGCCCTCGATTCTTGCGGCAATCGGCGGCGTCATCGAGCGCCACTTGATCGCCATCGGCTTTATCGACGGCGAAGGTATGGGGTTGAAGTCGGACCCACAGGCGCAGGTGGTGAACCTTGGTGACAATCCGGGACCAGCCTGCCCGAACTGCGGTCAGTTTGGCATGCAGATGATCGAAGGCTGCATGACCTGCCCGAATTGCGGGCATTCAAAGTGTGGGTGAGGCGCCCACTGATAACAAGATACCCATCTCCGAACCCGGTGCGAAGCAGTAGACCCCGGTGTATGTCGCCGAACTTTGGTCCTTAGGAACGCGTCGGGCGAAGGACGGCCTAGTGGTGCATGCTTTCTAACGCACAACATATGCGACGGCGAACGCGCCAGAGCAGCCCACTGTTGCGCCAGAGACTCACTCCATAAGCGGCGCTAATTTGGCAGCCAATTCGATTTGCTCCTCACGCGTTCCGCGTTAACCTTTTGCCAACGATAAAAAATATACCGAGGCAGGTAGATGAATATGATGACGGGCCGCAAAGGCACGTTCGTCATTTCCTGGTCGCAGACCGAGGTCGCCGGACTTTCCGGCGCGCCGGTTGCGTCGCTCGACGCGGGAGTGACATGGGTTTGGCGGGGCGAGCCGGTTTGCATTGACGGCGCAATTGGCGGGCCTGCGGGCTATAGCGCACTTGAAAATCATGACATGCATCGTCGACGTGCTGCGTCCAGCGCACGCCGCATTGTGGCGCGCGCGCTGGTAAGCGAAGGCGTACGAACCCCTTTCGTCGACGATATGGCTGATTTCGATCGCGCTTTCACTGTGACCGACGGTCGCCAGGAGTGGACTGCAACATTGATCGACATGCCGGAAATCGCGCGCCCGCTCCTGATGTTCAACGGGTCCATGCCGCCCGCAGGCGCGCCGCTTCGGATTGCGACGGGCGTAACCGAACCCGCACTTCCTCACCGATTCTCTGAAGGGACCGAAGGAGTTGTGTGCTTTACGCCGGGAACCTGGCTTGAAACGCCAAATGGGCCGCAGCTGGTCGAAGAACTGGTGGCAGGCGACAAGATCGTAACAAAGGACAATGGCACAGAATCCATCCTGTGGGTTGGCAGCCGCGACGTCTCTGGCGCGCGGCTTTATGCCATGCCTGACCTCAGGCCTGTTCGTATCCGTGAGGGGGCCCTTGGGTCTGGTCGCCCTGGCGGCGACCTGATCGTTTCACCCGACCATCGCATGTTGATCGAAGGGCAGGCGGCGCAGGCCCTTTGGGGCGAGGACGAAGTTCTCATCGCGGCGCGGGACCTGATCAATGGAAAGGGAATAACTCGGGATATGGGCGCAAAATCAGTGACTTACTATCATTTGATGTTGCCCTCGCATGAGATCCTGGTGGCCAATGGCGTAGAAACCGAAAGCTTCCACCCGGCCGCCGCCCGTCTCGATGCCATCGAGGAAGAACAGCGTCAGCGATTGTACGACGTCATGCCCGATTTGGCTTATGATCCGGAAACCTACGGTCCAATGACACGCCGTGCCCTCAGCCGGGCTGAAGCGGCATTATTGCCCGCCGCCGCCTGATACTCGTTGCGGCAGCATTGCAACAAGCCGATCGCGCCCTCCAAACCAGCAACCATTGCCCTGATTTCGCCCGATTTTTGGGGAAAGCCTATCAGTAAGAATACGATAGCGAGGGTGCAGAATGCTGGAAATTCCATTTCGGTTGGAATCGGTGCCGGCCGACAAAGCCGACACCGCGATTTACGAAATGATCGAAAGGCGCCCTGGGGTAAGCCCCGTTCTTTTGGGTGATGCCGACGTTTTCTCAACCGAATGGGCCGAGCAGGTCGATGAATTTGAAGAGCCGGAAGATATTCTTGCCGAAGCCAGGTCACTTGATATTGATACGTGGTTTGCCAACCGAATACGAAAGCCTGTGCCTGGAGAGTCAGGCGTTGGAGCGACCCGCCGGATTCTGAATGGGGTCCACCGTGTGGCAGCTGTTCCCGTGGATGTCATGCTTCTTCCGGTGCGCGCACTTTCCTGGCCTCTCAGCGGGCATCGGCCACAGTTTCTCTCCACTTCACCGTTCGAAGAAAGTTCAGCCAAGGAACCGCAGGGTGACTATCTGGTCGATATGTTGCGCACGCAACTCGCTGAACTGGAAGCGGCGGGTGAAGGGACAGCCGAGGAATTGGCCGAAATTCGCGCTGTTATCGAAGAGATCGCTCTCGAAGGCACCAAGGGTATGTTCCCCGACCCGGTCGCCTATGTGACGCCGCGGCGTGGTGGGCAGTTGGCCGCAGGTCTGCTGGATACCGCCGAGCCCTGGGAAAGCGCCGCCTGGCTGCAGCATGGCGCCTACGCGATCTGTGCGCCCAAAGCTGTCTTCGTGGCCCATTGCCGTTGGCTTTGGCAGCAGCATCGCGCACGTATCATTACCGCCTCCACCGATCATGTGGGGTTCCAGATGGAGCGCCCGCTTCAATCGCCTGAGGTGGCAGCCGACGTCCTCGACCGCTTCATTGCACTTGGTGCGACCGAGATCAACGCCGACCACCCAGGCACGGATGGGGCCAGTTTGGTCGGTGCCACGCGATTATGGGTTTGGTGGGACTGAACGCAGTCGATAGCATTTGTAACTTGCGCTTCATGCGCCGGAAATCCCTTGCTCTCGCCTCCGGGATGCAACCCTCACGACCAGTCGCTCGAATGCCGGGCGAAAAGCGTCGGGTGGTTCGGCATCAGTCACGAGATAATCTTTGTCGTTCAACGGTGGTTGCCTGAGCGAAGGTCGTTTTTCTTGTGACTCGAATTTGGTCGCATCCACCGCCATGATGGAACGTGCAGCGCTGTTCATCATGGCAGTGGCCATATCCACTTCGCATTGCTCGTAGACAAGAAAGCCTTTGGTGGCATGGATCATCGAAGCGGACAGAACACAAAAGTCGACCTCGGCCCGTTCGACGACCTGAAACGCCGTTCGGTCGAACGAAGCTCCGTCGTGGTCGCGCAATTGGGTGCCGGCCATCGAGACGTTGTTGCCTGGGATCATGGCCAGTGTGCTGGCCACATAGGCGGAATTGGTCACCACGGTCAGATCCCGACGCTTCTGCAAAGCCTGGGCAATGAACGCAGAGGTGGATCCGGTATCAATCGCAACACTGTCGCCATCCTGGATTATGCTGGCCACCTCGTTCGCAATGGCCATTTTTGCGCCGCGATGAAGCGTCATGCGTGACATGAAAGGCGGATCCAGCGCTGACTTGGTTGACACGAGCGCCCCGTGAACCTTGTTCAGCGCACCGCGTTCAGCCAAAGGGCGCGTGACACGGCGGATGGTCTGGTCGGAAACGCCAAGAATCTGAGATAACTCCTGCACGGACACCGTCCCCATCATATCGACGGTCCGCAGGATTTCTTCGGTATATTTGGAATCTGTGGTTGGCGACTTGAGGTTATTCACGGAATCGTACCAGTGCTGCGAAGTATCGAGGATGATTGGTTTTATGCTTCTTGGTCATGGGTGATTGACCCGTTCAACCAAGGACGCCAAAAGTTCCGAAGTGGCGGCGGTTAGTGTTCTGCCATCAGATTGCATCGTCAAAGGCCGGCCTTGCCAATCTGTCATTAGACCTCCCGCAGCTTCGACGACGGCGGATACCGGAAGAAAGTCATAGGGCTTGAGGTCATAATCCACGACGGCATCCGCATGTCCGCTTGCCACTAAGGCGTGAGGATAGCAATCCGCAGACATACGTCGGACAGCGCCGGTGTTAATCAGCCGTGCGAATACTGCGGGCTCGTGCATCGCAATCTTGTCGGCTTCATTCAAAAACAGCCGCGCATTGGAGAGCGTATCGCAATCGCTCACCTGGATGGGTTTGCCATTGAGTGTCGCGCCCAGCCCACGCGCTCCGGAATAGAGTTCTTCGAGGGCGGGCATGTTGATAATGCCCAGTGCAGGCGCCCCGGCTTCGGCGTACCCCAACAACACTCCGAACAGCGGCAGACCCGTGATGAATGATCGGGTGCCATCAATCGGGTCGACGATCCACAGATCGGCGGCGTCGCCGCTTTGGCCATATTCCTCACCAAAGATCGTCTCGCCCGGGAAATGCTGACTTAGCGCCTCGCGTATTGCGCGTTCGGTGGCCTGATCGGCGATCGTAACAGGGCTTTCATCGGATTTTGCAATAATGTCCAGCGGTTTGCGGAAATGGGCAAGGGCGACATCCGAAGCCTCAAGGGCGATGCTTCGGGCCAATGTCAGGCGATGTGGTAGGTCCATGGCGAGACATCTCTTATTTGCGTCACAGCGCCAATTTGCCTTGGCAGCCGGTGCGAGGCAATGAAAATCCACAAAAACCAACACAGTATGTAGTTTTTTGTTGATTTTAAAATCAGTTGTTGTTGAATGATTGTGTCAGGCCGCAGCCATTCGCCAACTTACGCAGATCTGTGCGCCGGCCGAAAACGGGGAGATAAGATAATGAAATGCCTGCATATTGTTAGTGTTGCGATGCTTGCCGCGGCGCCTGTACTTGCTGCGGATTCCAGTGATCCGATCAAACTGACGTTGCATGATTGGTCTGGTCAGTTGATCACCACGACCCTGATGGGAGAAGTTCTGAAAGAGGCCGGAAACAACGTTGAATATGTCCAGGCCGACTACATTGCACAGTTCGCGGGGTTGAAGACCGGCGATCTGCATCTGGCGATGGAAATCTGGGAAACCACTGGGCGTGAAGCTTTGGACGAAGCCGTTGGCACAGGCAATGTGGTCAACTTTGGCGAAACCGGCATGAACGCGATCGAGGAATGGTGGTATCCGGCCTATATGGAAGAGCGCTGCCCGGGCTTGCCTGATTGGAAGGCTTTGAACGATTGCGCCTCTGAATTTGCAACCGCCGAAACCGCACCTATGGGGCGTTATCTGGGTGGGCCGGTGACCTGGGGTGGATTTGACGACGAACGGGTTGAAGCATTGGCCATGGACTTTGAAGTTGTGCATGCCGGAACCGACGCCGCGCTTTTTGCCGAACTTGAAGCCGCCTATCAGCGCCAAGACCCCATCGTGCTTTGGGTCTATGCTCCGCACTGGGCGCCCGCGAAGTACGATGGCAAGTTTGTCGAGTTTCCCCCGTATTCGGCTGAATGCTATAGCGACCCTTCGGTCGGCATGAATCCGAACGCCGCTTATGACTGCGGCAAGCCGACGGGGCCGATCTGGAAAGCCGGTTGGGCGGGTCTGGCCGACAAGTGGCCAAGTGCCGCAAAAACCATCGAGAACTTCACGATATCGAACGAAGATATGGGTGCGATGGTCGCGGATGTCGACTTGAACGGCAAGTCGGTGGACGAAGTTGTCGCAGCCTGGATGGATGCAAACCAGGACTCCTGGAAATCCTGGATCGCCCAATAGTATGCATCGTGGGGCGCGCTTCTCTGCGCCCCGCGCTTGATCCATACTTGTCCCTGATGCGCTTGCCCCGGCCCCCACAACTGGGCGGCCGGCGACGCTGCGCCCGAGGTTTCAATGAGCAACCCTGTCATCCTTGATTGCCGGCACGTCTGGAAACTCTACGGTCCGGGTGCCGAGGCACTGCTAACCGGTCATCGCGCCCCGGATGCGGCCGATTTGAAGGCTGCCGGGGTGATCGGCGCGGTCCGAGATGTGAACGTCCAAATCCACAAGGGCGAGATCTTCGTGATCATGGGCCTTTCGGGGTCGGGCAAGTCGACACTGGTTCGATGCCTGTCCCGCCTTGTCGAACCAACGGCAGGCGAAATCGAATTTGACGGTCAGGACCTCTTGCGGGCGACCGATGCCGAGTTGATCGAGATTCGGCGCAAGAAGATGGGCATGGTGTTTCAGCAATTCGCCCTTATGCCGCACCTGACCGTCTTGGAGAACGCCGCTTTTCCGCTTGAAATACAGGGCGTTGATCGAAAATCCCGCGAGGCCCGCGCGCACGAAGTGATCGAACTTGTCGGCCTGAAGGGGCGCGAAGGCTATTACCCCCGCGAATTGTCAGGTGGCCAGCAACAACGGGTCGGCATTGCCAGAAGCCTTGCCGTGGAACCCGACCTTTGGTTTCTGGACGAACCCTTCTCGGCACTTGACCCGTTGATCCGGCGCGAAATGCAGGATGAATTCATGCGGCTTCAGAACATGCTGAAGAAGACCATCGTTTTCATCACCCACGACTTTGACGAGGCGATCAGGCTGGCTGACCGCATTGCGGTCATGAAAGACGGAACGATTGAACAGATCGCAACGCCGGAAGAACTGGTCCTCAATCCCTCGACAGAATACGTCGCCGAATTCACCCGCCATGTCGCCCGGGCCAAAGTCATCAGGGCGGCCAGTCGAATGGAGCCCGCCACCAGCGATGTTTTCGCTGGTGAAGTCCCCCATGATGCGACGATTGAAGACATCGCCGACGTGGTTGAAGCCGCCAACGCTCCGTTGAAGGTGATGAAGGACGGTCAGGTTGTGGGGCAGATCGCCGCCAGTGCCGTCATCGACGTTCTGGTCGGTCGCAATTGATGGTCAGGCTGGCAAGACACCTGACCAGTGGTCGCTTGTTCTGGGCCGGGCTTTTCGTGATCACCTGGGTGCTGTCGCAATATTCATTCCAGATCTACAAGGCGCTGGACGCTCGCTGGATCATCCGCTTTCCAAAGCAATACCAACTGCAGCTTGATGGCTGGATATCCGCTTTTCTGGATTGGCTGGTCAACACCGCCAATTTTTGGTTGTTCTCTTTTCGCGATGTCACGCGCGGCATCGCCTATCTGATCGAAGTTCCCTATCAGTTTCTTCGCAACCTCTTGATCGAGGGGTTTCAGTCGGGTCTTGGCGATCAGGCTGTCCAACTCGCGCCATCGCTAAGCTGGATTGCCGTAATCGCCATTGCCGTGGTGATCGGGCACTATGCGCGCGACCGGGCATTGGCCGTTCTGGTTGGCGTTTGTTTTCTCTATCTGGCCGTTTTTGGCCAATGGGACAGCGCGATGATCACGCTGGCCTCGGTCCTGGTTGCTGTGCCCATTGGTGCGGTTGGCGGGTTGGCGCTTGGTATCCTGGCATACAAGGTTGATTGGGTTGAAAAAACGCTGCGCCCGATCCTTGACCTGATGCAAACCGTTCCGGTTTTTGCCTATCTTGTTCCGATCCTGATCCTGTTCGGTTTTGGCCCCGTCGCGGCTCTCGTGGCGACAGTGATCTATGCGATGCCGCCTATGGTGCGCGTGACGATTGTTGCCTTGCGCAATGTCCCCGAGGAATTGCTTGAAGCCGGTCGGATGAGCGGTTGCACACCGCGCCAGATGACCTGGAAAGTCCTTGTGCCTGCCGCGACACCGACACTGATGGTGGGCGTTAACCAAGTCATAATGCTGACGCTGAACATGGTGATTATCGCGTCGATGATCGGGGCTGGCGGTCTTGGGTTCGACGTGTTGGCGAGTCTGCGCAAACTGGATATCGGCGGCGGGATCGAAGCGGGGCTTGCCATCGTGGTCATGGCGATAGCTTTGGATAGGGCGTCACAGGCCTTTGCAGAACGGCGGGTGCGTTCGCATAGGACTGGCGGCCTGATCGCAAGGCATCCCTGGCTAGCAACGGCAATCATTGTGTCGCTTGCCACACTAGCCCTTGGGCAAGTTCTGCCTGCCATCCAAACCTATCCCGACGCGCTAAAAATCACGACAGGCCAATTCTGGTCCTCGGCCATGGAATGGATCAACGTCAATTTCTTCGACTCATTCGAGGCGATCAAGACCGTCGCACTGCAGTACCTTTTGCTGCCCGTCAAAAAGTTCTTCGCAGGTATTCCCTGGCTGTGGGGTATCATTGCGACCGGATTGATCGCCTTGCGCGTTGCGGGTTGGCGGCTTGGATTGCTGGCCGCGCTCATGATGGCGTTCATTGCCGCCTCGGGCCTGTGGCCCAAAGCGATGGTGACAATCTATCTTTGTGGAGTATCAGTTTTCATCGCCGTGCTGATTGGCATTCCATTGGGCATATGGGCCGCCGAACGACCCAAGGCTGGACGCGTGATCCTTGGGCTGATGGACACGCTTCAGACCTTGCCGTCATTTGTGTATCTGATCCCAGTTGTCATGCTGTTCCGCGTTGGCGATTTCAGCGCAATGGTGGCCGTCATTCTATATGCTCTGGCCCCCGCCGTGCGCTATGCCGCCCACGGTGTCCGCGAGGTGCCAGCACAACTGGTCGAGGCCGGGCGAATGGCAGGGTGTACCCCCCGACAATTGATGTGGCGGGTGAAGCTGCCACTTGCAACGCCACAGCTTTTGCTGGGCCTGAACCAGACGATCATGCTGGCACTATCAATGCTGGTCATCACCGCATTGGTCGGCACCCGCGACCTCGGACAAGAAGTCTATATCGCGCTGACCAAGGCGAACGCCGGGCAGGGGATCGTGGCCGGTCTGTCGGTTGCCTTCATTGCCATCGTCGCAGATCGGATCGTCAATGCCCTGTCCGAAAGCCAAAGACAAAGGTTGGGATTATGAACGAAGCCGCCATCTTCAAGGCCGCGCGCCTTTCCTGTTTTGCCAACCCGTCCGAGATCGAGCCCCTGGGCGGTGGGATAACCAACGTCAACCTGCGCGTCACCGACGGCGACCGGCGCTTTGTTGTGCGATTGGGGGCGGACATTCCCGAGCATGGTGTAATGCGCTGGAACGAACTTGCCATTAGCAAAGCCGCCGAGGCTGCGGGCGTATCGCCGGGCGTCTATCACCATGAAGAAGGCGTTCTGGTCCTTGAGTTCCTTCTGGCCGAGACCTTTACCGAAGAAGCGGTGCGTGATCCCGAAAACCTGCCGCGCATCATTGACCTGATGAAGGCGGCGCACCTTGGGCTTGCCAACCACCTCACGTCGCCGGTGCTCGGCTTCTGGCCATTTCAGGTCAATCGCACCTATATGGCTCGCCTCCAGGCCGATGGTTCAAAGCATCAAAGCGCGCTTCCCAAGTTGCGATCAGACCTGGAAGCATTGGAATCGGCGACCGGCCCGGTGACATTGGTAATTGGGCACAACGACATGCTGGCTGCCAATGTCCTTGATGACGGATCCAGGCTTTGGCTGATCGACTGGGAATACGGGGGGTTTAACACGCCACTCTTTGACCTTGCCGGGCTTGCTGGCAATAATGGGCTTTCCGAAGATCAGGAACGCGCGGCCCTTGAGCAGTATTTCGAAGCCGCGCCTGAACTGCACTGGCGTCCCTATCAGGCGATGAAGTGCGTGTCGCTGATGCGCGAAACGCTCTGGTCAATGACGTCAGAGATCCATTCAGAACTCGATTTCGATTATTCCGCCTATACGGCTGAAAACATGGATCGATTCAACGTCGCGCTCCAGGACTTCCGTAACTCGTGAGGATTGATCATGACGCAACCTGCCTCGTCAAAAACCATCATTGTGGGTGGCGGTATCATCGGGTGTTCAACGGCCTACCATCTGGCTGCGATGGGTCACGAGGTTTTGCTTCTGGAAAAGGCGGCTTTGACCTCGGGGTCAACCTGGCACGCGGCTGGTTTGGTGGGGCAACTGCGCTCGAACGCCAATATCACGCAGCTCTTGGGATACTCCATTGATCTCTATGATCGTCTTGAAGCGGAAACCGGACTGGCGACCGGTTGGAAAATGAACGGTGGCCTGCGTCTGGCGTGCAACGAAGAACGCTGGACAGAAGTGAAACGACAGGCCACGACGGCCCATTCGTTTGGCCTAGACATGCAGCTTTTGAACCCCAAAGAAGCACAAGACCTTTGGCCGCTTATGGAGATTGGCGATGTCGTCGGCGCGGCCTTTCTGCCGACTGACGGCCAGGCCAGCCCGTCGGATATCACGCAGGCTCTTGCAAAGGGCGCGCGCGCGAAAGGTGCAAAAATTCTGGAAAACACGCCAGTTACGCAGATCCTGACAGACAAGGGTCAAATATCTGGCGTGCGGACCCCTCACGGCGACATTCAATGCGAAAAGCTGGTCCTGTGCTGCGGCCAATGGACCAGAGAACTGGCCAAGACCATCGGTGTGACTGTCCCGCTGGTGTCGGTCGAACATCAGTACATGATCACCGAACCTTTTGATGTTCCATCCAACCTTCCGACGCTACGCGACCCTGACCGGCTGACCTACTATAAGGAAGAGGTCGGCGGTCTGGTCATGGGCGGGTATGAACCAAATGGCATTCCCTGGGCTACGGATGGCATTCCCGACCCTTTCGACTTTCAACTGCTGGATTCTAACTACGACCATTTCGGGCAACTGATCGAACTGTCTCTGCCGCGCGTGCCCAAGCTGGAAACTGTGGGCGTGAAAGAGTTGATCAATGGCCCCGAAAGCTTCACCCCGGATGGCAATTTCATCCTTGGTGAAGCCCCCGAGATGTCGAACGTTTTCATCGGTGCCGGTTTCAATGCGTTTGGAATCGCATCTGGCGGGGGGGCTGGCATGGCCTTGGCCGAGTGGGTCGCCAACGGGCAGCCGCCCTATGATCTGTGGGCGGTCGACATTCGTCGCTTTGGTCGACCGCATACCGATACAGAATGGGTCAAAGCCCGCACGCTTGAGGCCTATGGCAAACACTACACCATGGCCTGGCCGTCGGAAGAGCACGACAGCGGTCGCCCCTGCCGCCGCTCACCGCTCTATGACACACTTGCGGCGTCGGGTGCGGTGTTTGGTGAGAAACTTGGCTGGGAACGGCCGAACTGGTTTGCCGAGCCTGGAGAAGAGCCGCGCGACATTTATACCTTCGAGCGCCCGAATTGGCATGGCCCAGTTGGGCGGGAACACAAGGCGGCGCGCGAGGCCGCGGTTCTCTTTGACCAAACCTCGTTTGCGAAGTTCATTTTAAAGGGCCCCGATGCCGAAGCGGCCCTGCAATGGATCGCGGCCAATCGCGTCGATCGGCCGGTTGGGTCAATCATCTATACACAGATGCTGAACAACGCCGGTGGGATCGAGTGCGATCTGACCTGTGTGCGCACCGGATATGACAGCTATTACATCGTCACCGGGACCGGATTTGCCACCCATGATTTCAACTGGATAGCGCGCAGCATTCCCGAAGGCATGAACGCGCAACTTGTGGATGTGACCTCATCGAATGCCGTTCTATCGCTTTTTGGGCCAAAATCGCGGGACATTCTGGCCAGTGTCACCAAAGACGATGTCAGCAATTTGGCACAGCCCTTCGCCACGGCGAAGGAGATTGGCATCGCAGGCTGTCCGGTGCAGGCTTTGCGGATCACTTATGTCGGCGAATTGGGCTGGGAGTTGCACTTGCCGACGGAATACGCCCAGACCGTCTATGATGCCTTGCACGACGCCGGTGCCGATCATGGCCTGCGCAATGCCGGGTACCGCGCAATCGAAACGCTGCGCCTTGAGAAAGGCTATCGCGCATGGTCGGCCGATATCGGCCCAGACCACACGCCGGACGAGGCCGGTCTTGGTTGGGCGGTCAAACTGCGGTCGAACATTCCGTTTCTGGGGCGCGAGGCGGTTGCCGCTCAGCGCGAAGCGGGGGTGAAGAAGTTACTCGCGACATTCACCACAGACGGCGACACCATCCTGTCGGGTCGGGAAACCATTTATCGCAACGGCACGCGCTGTGGTTGGCTGAGTTCAGGCGGATACGGGCACACTGTGCGAAAATCCATTGGCATGGGATACGTGCGGTCCGACCGGGTCATCGACCGTGACTACGTTCTAAGTGGCACTTATGAACTTGAAGTTGCGACCGAACGCGTGCCTGCCGATGTAACGCTCGCGCCACTTTATGATCCAAGGATGGAACGCGTAAAGGTCTGACATCATGTCTGAAAACTCGGCAAAGCATCTGATCATTGGCGGCGGAATCATTGGTTGTTCGATCGCCTACCATCTTACTCGGATGGGCGAAGAAAATGTGGTGCTTCTTGAACGCGCGGGCCTGACCGAGGGTGCGACTTGGCACGCGGCTGGATTGGTCGGGCAGTTGCGTTCATCGCGCAATACCACGCGTATGTTGCAAAAGTCCGTCGCCATGTACGACCGGCTTCAGAACGAAGAAGGTCTGAATTTCGATTGGAAGAAAACCGGCTCGCTGCGATTGGCCGCCACGCGTGACCGGATGCTGGAAGCCAAACGGCTGGCGACAATGGCGCGCAGCTTTGATCTTGAGATGCAGATTATTTCGCCATCCGAAGCCAAGGATTTGTTCCCGCTCATTGATGCTGCGGGGCTTGAAGGAGCCGCTTTCATTCCGTCAGACGGCTATGTGGATCCAGCGTCTCTCTGTCAGGCCATCGCAGGGGCGGCCCGCAGGCAAGGTGCCGACATCCGCCTGAACGTAGAAGTCACGGATTTCACTGTGGCGAAGGGCAGGATCACATCGGTCCATACCACCGAAGGCCAATGGGATGCTGACACGGTCATCCTTGCAACCGGCATGTGGAGCCGCGAACTGGGCGCGAAACTGGGCATCCGTGTGCCCGCCTGCGCCGTGGAACACCAATACATCGTAACCGAAAGCACCGGCGCAGAGATTGGCCACTATCCGACCCTTCGTGACCCCGAACGACTGGTCTACTACAAGCCCGATGTCGCCGGGCGGTTGGTCATCGGCGGGTACGAAGATGACACCGTGGCATTCGGCAATCCTTGGATCCCTGAGAGATTCGTGCGCCAACTTCTGCCCGAGAACATGGATCGGTTCCTGCCTCTGGCCGAACTTGCAAGCCAGGTCACACCGATCGTCAACGAGGTTGGTATTCGGCAAGTCATCAACGGCCCCATTCCCTATTCCGCCGATGGTGACTTTGTCATGGGATGGCAGCCCGGGTTCGACAACCTGATGATGGCCACGGGTTTTCTTTATGGAATCGCCGCCGGTGGTGGGGCCGGGGAAATGATCGCCGAATGGATTGTCGCCGGGTCACCGTCGCTGGACCTTTGGCCATTGGATGTGCGCCGTTTCGGTCCGCATCACGGCACACGCGCCTTCATGTTCCCCCGGGCGGTCGAGCATTATGCCCATCACTACAAGATGCGGTACCCTGGACAGGAACACGAAACCGCGCGCCAGTTGCGCCTGTCTCCGCTATACCGACGGCTGAAAGACGCCGGGGCGGTATACGGTTCCAAGAACGGATGGGAACGCTCGCTTTGGTTCGCGCCCAAGGATGTTGAACCGGTCGATCAGCTGGATTTCCTTGAGCCCGGATGGAAACGTTTTGCAGCCGAGGAACACAAAGCCGTCCGAGAGCGCGTTGCGCTGATCGACCAGACCAGCTTCGCCAAATTCGAGATACTAGGCGAAGGCACGCTGGGTGCCCTTCAATGGCTATGCGTATCGAACATGGACAAGCCCGAGGGCGCGATCATCTACACCCAGATGTGTAATGCTGCTGGCGGGATCGAGGCGGATGTGACCTTCATCCGGTTGGGCCGCGATCATTTCCGCATGATCACGGGCTCCGGGTTTGGCGTGCATGATAGTGACTGGCTCGGGCGGAACCTGCCCAAGGGCGTGCACGTCGTCGACGTGACAAGCGGTTGTGCGGTCCTGAACCTTGTGGGCCCCCTGTCCCGGAAAGTGCTTGAGACTGCCTCGGAAAGTGACGTTTCGAACCAGGCAATCCCGTTTTCAACGGCAAGCGATATCGTGATCGGAGCTGCGCCCGTTCTGGCCGCACGGATCGGCTATGTGGGCGAACTGGGCTATGAGTTGCACATTCCGACCGAATTCGCCGCCCATGTCTATGACGCCCTTTGGACTGCGGGTCAGAAAAACGGGATCGCAAATGTCGGCTATCGCGCGGTCGAAAGCCTGCGCATGGAAAAAGGCTATGTCTACTGGTCGGGGGATATATCGCCGGACTACACGCCGATCGAGGCCGGGCTTGGGTTCAGGGTGCATCTGAAATCAAAAGGTGATTTTCTTGGACGCAATGTGCTTGAAGATCAAAAGAACAACGGAACCAGCCGACGGCTTTGCACTTTCGTCAGCGACGCCCATTTACCGCTGACCGGTGGCGAGACGATCCTGAGGGACGATCAGGTCGTGTCATTGGCCACATCCGCCGGCTTCGGCTACTCGGTCGGAAAAACCATCCTGCGCGGTTACCTTGACCAAACACACTGGGGCACAACAGAATTCATGCTTGAGGTCTTCGGCGAGCGCCACGGGATCACCCAAGTCGATGGACCGCTCTACGACCCCGAGAACCGCGCGCTAAAGGCATAAGACAGGAGAGGGACGATGTCAGACCATACCGCAGAAGTCATGGAGGCCTTGCGAAAGGCACCTGAGTTCAAAGCTGTTGCCACGGTCGATAAGATCACGCGATTGGGTGGGCTGACCAATCTGGTGCATCGTGTCGACATGGACAATCGTTCCGTCATCGTGCGTATCCCGGGCGAAGGAACCGAGGCCTATATCGACCGCGCGGTAGAAATCCATAACGCCAAAGCCGCGGCGAGGGCGGGCGTTTCGCCCGAGGTGATCTATGCCGAAGCCGAAACCGGCCTGATGATTTCGGAAGCCGTTCCCAATATCGAAACCATGACGCCCGATCTATTTTCGACGCGCAAGGGTTCGCCAGCGCGGGCAGGGCGCGCTTTGGCAAAGCTGCACAAATCGCGGGAAGCATTCGAGTTCCGGTTCGAGCTTTTTGCGATGATCGACGACTATCTCAAGATCCTGGCAACAAAGGACGTGGCCTTGCCCGAGGGATATCACGACGTCGTTGCCGCTGCAGCGCCGGTCAAAGACGTCTTGGCTGCCGCGAATGCTCCGCTTGCGCCGTGCCACTGCGATCCTTTGTGCGAGAATTTCCTCGATGACGGCACGCTCATGTGGATCGTTGACTGGGAATACTCGGGCATGAACGATCCGCTTTGGGATCTGGGTGATCTATCGGTCGAGGCCGGCATGGACAACGCTCAGGACAATGAGATGATGACGGCCTACTTCGACCGCGAACCAACTGCTGCCGAATCCGGTCGCATGGTGATCTATAAGGCGATGTGCGATCTGCTGTGGACCCTATGGGGATTGATCCAGTTCGCAGATGACAACCCAGCCGAGGATTTCTGGGCTTACGCCACCGGGAGGTTCGAACGCTGCAAGACGCTGATGGAAGATCCGGCATTCCAACAGCATCTGGACGCCGTGCGCCGGGGCTGAACGCGAGAGTTCTTCAAGGATCAGAGCGGCCGGTATCTTGCTGCCACCATTCCGCAGGTTTGCGCCGCCGACCATGCGACCTGGTTAAGCGCAGCGCCAGTTTGCGCAATGGGCCAAGCGCCAGCTTCAACCACAAGCGGTTACCCAACTTTTCATAGTCGCGATTGAACGGACAAACCCGCATGCAGATCGCGCAATCGGTCGAGAGTTTGGCCCAGAACGAGAAGCATTTCTCGGCATCCGAAGTCCACTTGCGCACCCCCTTGATGGCCGAAATATTTGCCGTTTCCCTAGAAGGTGGCCCATAGGGCAACGCCTTTACCGGGCAGGCATCAGCACATTTGGTGCAAATATCGCAAAAGGCGCGCACCCCCATGGGCTTGGGGTTGTCATGGGCTAGCGGCAGGTTGGTGAAAATCTTGGAGAACCGAAGGCGCGGACCAAACTCTGGCGTTATGACCATTTGGTTGCGGGCGTATTCGCCCAGACCGGCCTTTACTGCATATGGGATGACAAGAGCCGTGTCGTTCATCGAAGCAACAGCTTCATAGCCAAGTTTGCGGATATACGTGGCCAGTTGCATCACGATAGCTGCTTCGTGGCTGTATTCCCGCCCTGTGGCGGCACCGGCCAGGGCCGAGGGGTAGGTCGCGACAAGTTCCTTGTCCATTTCATGGCCCAGTACGATGACGGAGTGCAATCCGTCGGGCAGGTCGTGAGGGGCGTCCGACATATCACGGGTATCGACCCGGGCAGTATAGATCCACCGTTCGTCCAGATCGGTGATGCCGCACAGATCCGCGCCGAAGAACTTGGCGATGCGCTTGATTTCAGATGACATTTTCCCTGCGTCTTCGATCTTGACCATCTGATCGGCAACGAGTGTGTCGGGTTCAATCGCGGCCTGAAACCCTTCGCGCCTTCCATCTGTAGCGCTTCGGTTAGAGACGACATCCGAAATCAGCCAGGACGCATTGCGCAGCGCGAAATCCCGCTGCGAGAACCCATCCCCACGACGCGGCGCAGCCTCCATTCGGTACGAAGCAAAGAACTTGTCCGTCTCGTTGGACCTGACCTGATCATCCCAGAAGGCGCGTGTGAAAATGTCGTTGCGTTGTGCGAAGCGCTCGAATTCATCGGTAACGTCAATTCCCGCCGCCGCGTCGGTTTCTTTTCTGGGCGGGGTGTTCTTGGGCCAGGTCATTGCAACAGGCTATTTGACCCATGGCCCGTCAGCAAACGTTAGATTGTGAGCCGCGGACGTGGCGAGCACTTAGATGGCACCATGAACCTTGTCATCGGGACGCGTGTTCAGATTGTACTTCATGATGCGCCCATGGCGCCCGTTGCGGTCGCGCTCTAATCCGAAAACCGGACCTTGAGGACCGGGCGCGGTGTCCAGAACCACCTCAATCAAAGCAAAATCCGCTTCATCAAGGTCAAAGCGAAACACTTCAAGCGTTTGCGGAAGATGCCGGGCATAGCGCGCGCCCACAATGGCAGCCGCGACCTGAGGTCGATCCAACACCCACCGTGTCGCAACCGACGACAGTGATACACCATGCTTCTTGCCGATCGTCTGCAACGCGCTCAAAAGCTCTTGAAACTTGGGCCACGGACCGAATTCGTCGATGATCAGGCGGTATTTGACCAGACTGCGGTTTTCAAACGCGAATCCGGGATCCGGCTGGTTCAGCCATTTTTCGGTCAGAAACCCTCCGGCCAGGGTTCCATAACAAAGCAGGTGAATACCATTGAATGCGGCCCAGTCTGCCAATCCGTTTTCAGGTCGCCGGTCCAGCAATGAATACTGGGTCTGGGTCGAAACCAACTGAAATCCCGCTTCCAGAAAGGGCTGGATATCGGAGGAATCCCAGTTGTTGACACCAAGATGGGCAATTTTGCCCTGCTCCTGACACCTCTTCAAAACCTCCAATCCAGACTGGGGATTGCCGATCGACAGATCCCACCAGTAAAACTGAACCAGATCAAGGCGTTCAACGCCCAGTCTTTTCAGTGATCGGTCGATGATTGCCTCTACATCCACCGGGCGAAGATCGGCCAGCAATCCCAGGTCGGGCACCAGTTTCGTGTGAACATGAACCCTGTTGGCCACCTCTGCTCCACGCGTTTTTCGAATGTCGGCAATGAATTCTCCGATCATTTCCTCAACGCCAACATAAATGTCGGCGCAATCAAACGTCGTGATGCCTGCGTCCAGAAACGCCTCCATATCCCTGACAGCCGCCGCGCGGTCCACTGACCCATGGTCGCCGGCAAGCTGCCAACCGCCCTTTATGACGCGCGATATTTCATAGTCCGGGCGCAGCTTCGTGGTTTTGGAATTCATCGTCTGCCTGTCTGTTGGGGGGGGCGTCGCGACACGTGTGGTCAGGTTATCGAATGCGACATGGTGCTCACGGGTTGAAACATTCCTGGTTTCAAAGGCTTTGTCCCTCGACCTCACGTTCCAGCCGCTGAATTGAATCTCTCAAACCATCGCGCTGTGGGTGCAGGGCCTGAACCTCGCGCCAGGCGTCCAGCGCATCTTCGGGGCGCCCAAGTTCTTCCAATATCAAGGCAAGACCGCTTAGCGCACCAAAATGGCGAGGGTTCAAACTTAGCGCCGTCTGGATGTCGGACAGGGAAAGACCAAACTGACCTGCCTGAAAAAAGGCGGTAGCGCGTGCGTTGTATGCCTCGGCAAATTCAGGTGCATGATCAATCAGCGCCGTGAAGTGTTCGATGGCGAGTTTCGTGTTGCCCTCGGATAATGCGGTTCGGCCCCTATCCAGAAGCAGATCCATCGATGGCGATCCGGACTTTGACCAGATGTCGTAAATTCGCGCCTCGATTTGCGTTGCAGCTTCGGCATCCGCGCCCTTAAGCCCTTCGAATAATGCTTCAAGTTCGGCGTCATCCGCCAAGGCAAGACCCTGTGACGCAACGCAGATTGCCCATGCCGCTACGATACATTTGAGAATTCTGAATTTACCGATCATATATGGATCTTAGCGTAACCCGGGGCAATTGCGAGCCCTTCTGACAGTGAAGTGAGGTTCTTTCCATGAGCGATACGATCGACCAGGCGGTCTCGGCCCTGAATGCAAAAATGGATGGTGACGGATTTGACGGTACAGCCAAATTCGTTATCGAGGGCGAAGGCTCGATCATGCTGGATGGGGATGGCGCGCGCGCAGGCGACGAAGAGGCCGATGTAACGATGACGGCGGATACCGAGACTTTTGCCGAAATACTGGACGGTTCGCTAAATCCGACATCGGCCTTCATGACCGGAAAACTGAAGGTCGATGGTGACATGGGGGCTGCCATGCGGTTGGCGCCCATGCTTGGCTAGGATGGAACCGGCCCCCTTTCGCACCGATCTGGCCGAAGGGCCGGATAATGTGCTTTCGGAATGGCGCACATCCCATGACGGTCTGCGACTGCGGGTGACAATTTGGCCGGTGAACGATGCTGTCGGAACCATTCTGCTGTTTACGGGCCGAACTGAGTATGCCGAAAAGTACGGTCGCGTTGCGAATGACCTAACATCTGCAGGATACTTAATCGCGACGATTGATTGGCGTGGTCAGGGCAAATCCGAGCGGATTGCCGAAGACCCCCGGCTTGGTCACATCGAGGATTTTCCTGATTTTCAGTTGGACGTGGCAACGCTCGTGCAGGCTGCGCAGGATCACGATTTGCCCGAACCTTGGTACCTGATCGCGCATTCGATGGGTGGGTGCATCGGCTTGCGCGCACTGATCGAGGGTTTGCCGGTCGAAAGAGCTGTTTTCTCTGCCCCGATGTGGGGCCTTCACATGCCATTGGTCGTCAGACCTTTGCCCTTTGTCCTGCCGCCCGTCATGCGGGCGGTTGGCCGGGGCACCGATTTCGCGCCCGGGACCCGGCCCGAAAACTACGTGGTCTACTCTGGGTTCGAAGACAACATGCTGACCACCGATCTGGATACCTATGAATTCATGGCCCGCCATGCCGAGGCGGGTCCGGACTTTGCGCTTGGCGGCCCGTCAGTTGACTGGGTTGGGCGTGCGACTACGGAAAACCGCTATCTTGCGAGTTGCCCGCGTCCTGCCAAACCTGTTCTGACGTTTTTTGGAAGCGACGAGCAGATCGTATCCATCAGCGCAATCAAGGCCATGCATGATGACTGGCCGTCAGCAACTCTTCGCCTTATCGAGGGCGCGCGCCATGAATTGATGATGGAGGCACCCAAGTTCAGGAATGAATTCATCACCGAATCCGTCGAGTTCCTGAGTCCTGTCCAAACCTAGGCGACATCGCGGTGATCTTCCCTTTTCCGGATCATGGCACGGATACTGCGTTTCCGAATGATTTCAACAACCTCGGGGAGATAACCAACGGGTCCAGCGGTGTTGTCCAGATCCAATGCGGCAATCAAATCGTCGCGGTCAAGAAACCCGTCGTAACGCAATCCAAGTGATCGCACCGCCCTAGTCGTTTGTCCGCCCAGCTGGCAACTATCCGCACGCGACGGGCAGGGCGACGACCCATTCAGAAAACAGGCACCACTGCCCCGGCAATACTTGAACTCACACATGCGACCCAACCTGACTGTTACAGCGCACCGAACATGCGCAAATTAAGATGTACGAACGCCTGAAATCCGGCGAGTTATCGGAGTATTGATCTTGTGAGAATAAAAAATCCAAACAATGTCTGGGAATGAGGCGCGCTCCCCCCACGAGCGCGCCTCGCCCCACCCAGACCGGAATGGCTACAACAAACACTGGCCATTCCGTTGAGCATTCAAAAAGCTCTAGTCGTCAAACTCCTGAACTTGAAACTGGTCATCGCTGTCGATCTGAGGAACACGGTCGACGAATTGAACGGACCTGGAACGCGAAACGCGGTCCTGTTGATCTCTTTGCATCACGCGCACCACGCCGCTGACGTCGGTCATGACACGGCGGTTCGTGCGTTCGCGGTCTTCGGTTGCAACTAACGGGAGGGCTTCGCCATAGGACAGGACGACGTCCAGTCGACTTTGGTCGATGCCTTTGGAAATCAGATACGCCGCCACCTGATCGGCCCGACGTTTGCCCAGATCGTCATTATAGACTTCTGAACCGGTCTTGTCGGTGTGGCCGTAAACGCGAATTTTTGCAAAAGGGTGGTCGATGATCCACTCGGCCTGTTGATCCAGCCGGGAGGTCGCTTCGGCATCCAGCATCTCCGCATCGAACGAAAAGTTCACAATATAGGGAACTTCCGCTCTGAATTCGCGCGCAAGCACGCTGACTGCGGGAGGCTGTGGAACAGCCAAAGTCGCCTTGGTCCGCGACGTTTCGAAGTTGGCCGTTCCGCACCCTGCCAAAGCAAGGAGACAGATTGAGAGAGCCGGACCTATGGACGAACGAACCATCGCCACACCATTCACCATTTACACACTACACACACGAGGCCGGGACACATTGGCCTCGGAGACATTTTTAGGACAAAATTGTGGCGAGAGTTTGGCGCGTCAGAGCGATAATGTCGCCGATACTAGGACAATCCAAGGCGATTAGCTGGCGATTGTCGATGTCAAAGACCTAATCGCAGGATTTTTGGTAAATGACCCGACTGAATTTGGGCAGGATTGGGGCGTAAGACCTCGAATCGGACAAGAATGTGGCACCCTGAGCAAAAGGAATGCCGCAGAAGGAACCTTCTGCGGCACTCCTGGTGTTAACCGGCGTCCTTATAACTGACGGTTTTCACATCGGCGTCCGGATCGGATTTCTCGCGCCGCACCAGAAGCCTGTTCAAGGCGTTCACATAGGCCTTGGCGCTGGCGACCACTGTGTCGGTGTCTGCGGATTCCCCAGTGGCAATCCGCCCCTCTTCCTCCATCCGCACGCTGACGGTGGCTTGAGCATCCGTGCCTTCGGTTACGGCGTGGACCTGATAGAGTTGCAGATGTGCGTTGTGGGGAAAGAGTTCCTTCACCGCATTGAAAGCCGCATCCACTGGCCCGTCGCCTTTTGCGGTAGCGCGCTGTTCCTTGCCGTCGATCTCAAGAATGATGTCAGCGGACTGGGGCGCTTCGGTGCCGCAGATCACGCGCAGGAACTTGACCTTGATGCGGTCGTGAACCTCGCCGGTTTCCTGATCCCGCATCAGTGCGATCAGATCGTCCTCGAACACCTCTTTCTTGCGGTCGGCAAGGGCTTTGAAGCGCACGAAGACGTCTTTCAACTGGTTATCGCCCAACTCGTAACCCAGTTCTTTCAGCTTGGAGCGCAGCGCAGCACGGCCCGAATGCTTGCCCATGACGATATTCGTCTCGGTCAGGCCGACGTCTTCGGGGCGCATGATCTCGAACGTTTCGGCGTTTTTCAGCATGCCGTCCTGATGGATGCCGCTTTCGTGGGCGAACGCGTTCTTGCCGACGATGGCCTTGTTGTACTGCACGGCAAACCCCGAAACCGTGGCCACCCGGCGCGAGATGTGCATGAGCTTGGTTGCATCAATGTCCGTCTTGTAAGGCATGATATCGCCGCGCACACGCATCGCCATCACGACCTCTTCCAGGGCCGTGTTGCCCGCGCGCTCGCCAAGACCGTTGATGGTACATTCGATCTGACGCGCACCACCTTCCACGGCAGCCAGCGAGTTCGCCGTCGCCATGCCAAGGTCGTTGTGACAATGGGTGGCAAAGACTACATCGTCAGCACCGGGCACTTCCGCGATCAATCGTCTGATCAGATCGGCGCTTTCGCGCGGCGCGGTATAGCCAACAGTGTCGGGGATGTTGATGGTCGTGGCCCCGGCCTTGATAGCGATTTCGACGACCCGCGTCAGGTAGTCCCATTCGGTTCGTGTTGCGTCCATCGGCGACCATTGCACGTTGTCGCAGAGGTTGCGCGCATGGGTGACAGTGTCGTGGATGCGCTCGGCCATTTCGTCCATGGTCAGGTTCGGGATGGCGCGGTGCAGCGGCGAAGTGCCGATAAACGTGTGGATCCGCGGTTTCTTGGCGTGACGCACAGCCTCCCAGCACCGGTCGATGTCTTTATAGTTCGCGCGTGCCAGCCCACATATCACCGAGCTTTTCGCGCGCTTTGCAATCTCGCTGACGGCCTGGAAATCACCTTCCGAGGCGATCGGGAACCCGGCCTCGATGATATCGACGCCCATTTCATCCAAAAGCCCCGCGATCTCCAGCTTTTCGGTATGGGACATGGTGGCGCCCGGTGATTGCTCGCCGTCACGCAATGTGGTGTCGAAAATCAGCACATGGTCTTTCTCTGACATGCCTGTGCCTCCTTAAATTCGGGGTTTCTTGGCCGGGACGCGGTCGGCATCACCGGAATTTGGTTCGCCCTTGGGCTCGATCAAAAGCACCTTGCACTCGTTCTCGGCGCGCGGCCGATGCACGACGCCTTGCGGTACAATGAACATTTCGCCAGCGGTGACCGTTCTGGGGTCTTCGCCTTCGATGTCCATCTGCATCTCGCCATCAAGGACAAGAAAGAAGTCGTCTGTGGCGTCATGTTTGTGAAATGGGAACTCGCCCTGGAATTTCACCACCATCACGTCGTTGTCATTATAATCGGCCACCACATGGGGATCCCAGTGCGAGGAAAAGCGTGACAGCTTTTCAGCCAGATTGATCGTGTTCATGAGTATCTCCTTAGTCATTTTTCCCGGCGCTGGAACCCCCCTGAGCGGTCGCGCCAAAAGGCACGCTCAGAGGCGGCTAAGGAGAAGAAGCAGGTCGACGCGCAGCAATGCGCGCGCATTCGGTGTATTGGGAACCTGATTCATGGGGCCAGACGATATGCGTCACGGCTCCATGTGTCAAAGGGTGTATTAGCGCGCCATCCGAAAATATTCAGCTTCAAAGTTGTTGTTCATTCCCGCGCCGTTACAAAAGCCCATGTCCATGTTCGAGGTGCTGTCGATTTCATCGCCCGAAACCAGGCTGACGCCTTCCACGCCGTTGCCGTTGGCTTCGAAGTCGATCATGTCCTGGGCCAGGATCTGCACACCATACATTTGCAGGCCGGCGGTAAACCGGACGCCGCCCAATGTGATGATCTGAACCCCACCTCCATCGGCGCATCCATCGTTGTCGCCCAGAGTTACGTTCGATCCGCCATCTACAGCGCGAAGATCGGTGTTGCGCGATATGATCAAGACATTCTCGAGGGTTGCGTTCGCGCCGATATCGATCTTGCAGGATGTGTCAATAACGCCATTCCGAATTGTTTCACCTGCTTTTATGCGCAGCCGCTTGTTGCCGTTGCAGGTGGCGGTGTGAACATGGTTGGGCTTCCAGTTGCTGGTTTCCAAAAATTGGTTGGGATTAAGTGACTCAGTCAAGCCAGCATTAAAATAGTCCGGCCGATGATATTGCGAGGAAGGATTGTTGTAGTCGTCGTGAATGTCATTGATACGCTGCAGAATGCGGATGTGATACGACCCACTTCGTACAGCGGCAGACAGCCCGGGATTGCTGGACCAACCGCTGGACGGGATAATGAGGTCCGCGTCATTCGGCATCGATACAATAACGCCATTCTCGAAAGTGTTGTTCGAGTTCATCTCTATGTGGCTTTGCGAGTGAATGCAGAATCCGGCGCGATAGATGTTGTTTGACTGAACGTCGATCCGTTCGTCGGCAACAAAACCTTCCCGATAGCAAGTCGGATAATAGGTCTCGAACACCGATTGCGACACCACGTCGATGCTATCCAACCCAACGAACCTCAGAAAATAGGTCACCATCGGGTTGCCGCGATTGAAAAGACGCTGCGTGGACACCAGGACGGCGTCACGAGAGCCGCTGACCGGGGTGAACACCTCTGTGCCGGAATTCCACTGGCCAAACTGAATGTCGCTGGCATTGAGCGTTGCGCCGAACTTGCCGGGGGGGAGTGCGGACCGGGCTACATTCAGTGCAATTGCCTTTGCATCGGCTTCACTTTCGGTTTCGCGGGCCATCAAAGCCGCGTGGGCCGCACTATCGGCAGCCACTTGCAGATGCGTACGCACCATAACGGCATTTGAAACGTCGACCGCAAATCCGCCAATACAGATCATTGCAATGGTCAAAAGCAATCCAAAGGCCGTCAACGCGCCCTCTTGGCATCTTGCAAAAAGTCTAATGTGTTTTGTCATCATCACGATCACCAAAATAGATTATCATGGTTAAGGGTGACTCTCAGGCCAGACGTTCTGGTGGCCGAAATTGGGCATTCGGCGGGCACACCAGATTTCCGAGGCGATATTGGCCGGATTTCTCGGTTATTGTTGCCGATCAGTAATCAAATCGGCGGATTTTCGCTGTTTTGTTGTCTGCACCCGACCATTGGAGCGGGTGCAGCCCTCAGCGCTTAGTGGTTTCGGGATTTGTAGTCGTCGAAAATATCGACAAAATCTGCCATCTCGGTCGCTTGGTGCCGATATGTCTTTGCAACAAATGGGTTAGGTTCGCCGTTGGTTTGCCAAGCAGCAAAACTGGTCAGTTGAAAGCTGCTGACGACATAATAAAAATAGCGGAACAGACGGGGCCTTTCCGCGAGATCTTTGCTCAAAAATTGGGGCATTTGGACACTCATCAAATCTATACACAACCATAAATTGCAGAACCTCACAAACATCACGTCCTGGTTGGGCGAAACTTAGGCGCATTTCAGGTTATTCCTCGAAGAATGGTTAACGCAGGTTAACCTTTTCAAGGTCAGTTTGAGTCGCTGTTGTCTTCGGTCAGGGTTCCGTCTTCCCAAACCCCCGAGCGTTCCTCGCCGCTTGCATATCGAATGGTGCCTTCGCCCTGACGCTTGCCACGGACGAACATGCCTTCGTAGACGTCGCCGTTGGCGTAGGTTGCCGTGCCCATGCCGTCGATTTCGCCGTCTTTCCATTCGCCTGCATAAGAAAAACCATCCGCCATCTTGATCGACCCGGTGCCAGCGCGTTTGCCGCCGACAAACCCGCCCTCATAGACCGTTCCGTCAGAGTACCGTGCAATGCCTTCGCCCTCGCGTTGGCCATTGGCCCAGCCACCTTCATAGGTGTATCCGTCGTCAAAGGTCATTTTCCCCTGACCATGCATACGCGCGTCCTTGAACTCGCCCTCGTACACCAAGCCGTTGGAATATGTTGCAACGCCTTTGCCTTCGATCACGCCGTCCACCCAAGCGCCGTCATAGGTGTTGCCATCGGGATAGACGATCTTTCCCGTTCCGTGAGCCAGATTGTTGCGGAAACTACCGGTATAGACCGAGCCATCGGGATACGTAACTTCACCTGTGCCTTCGATCTGGCCAGCATTCCATTGGCCGGAATAGCGATATCCATCGGTGCCGATAAATGTGCCTTCGCCCTGTCGCTGGTCACTGTCAAAGGCACCTTCATACACGTCGCCATTGGAATATGTGACCTTGCCTTCGCCCTGACGCTTGCCATCGACCAGGCTGCCTTCGTAGATATCGCCATTGGGCTGAATGAGTTTTCCTGTGCCGTTGATCTGGCCGTTCGCCCATTCCCCTTCATAGATCATACCATCGGTCATGGTCAGCGTGCCCGTGCCCTCACGCACACCGCGCACCAGCGTGCCTTCGTAGATAGCACCGTCCGGGTACTCGATCTGGCCGGTACCTTCTTTGATGCCCCGCACCCAGTCACCGTCATAGATATAGCCGTTGGGGCTTTCCATCCGTCCCTGGCCGTCGTGAAGGGCATCGACAAAGCTGCCTTCGTAGCGCACCCCGTTGGCGTATAATGCCACACCATCGCCGTTGATTCTGCCGTCGGCCCATTCACCTTCATAGGTGCCGCCGTCCGCAAACGTGATTTTTCCGGTGCCCTCGGGCTTGCCTTCGGCAAATTCGCCCTCGTAGACCGAGCCATTGGGAAACTCGGCCCGACCCTGGCCCTTGATTTCGCCATCAACCCAATCGCCTTCGTAGACATAGCCGTTCGGCAATCGGTATGTGCCTGTCCCGTGTTGCTTGCCGTCTTTGAATGTACCTTCGTAGACGCCACCATCGTCATATTGCTTGGTGATGACCTGTTGCGCATGCGCGCCGGTCGCGATGACCGCCGTCAGTGCAACGGCACTTATTCTGAGCGCCCATTTCATGGCGTACCCCAATTCTCCCTGCCCGGACCTTGGCCCGTGTTTTTTCCGTTCCCGGCAAATCTAGTAGACCGGCCATTGACCCGCAACGCTTTTCCCGGACCGGGTCTTTTCCTTCTCATCGGGTCTGATAAGACCACAAGAAACGGGATTGCGTCGGTTTCGCCGCCGTGGTGTCGGGGGAACGCTGCGCTCTCCCGAACCCCCAACATGGTAATTTGTGTCGATGGCAGCCTTGATTTGCCGCTTTTCGACCTCTGGGAGAGAGTGATGGCAGGACGATTTCGCCTGACGCTGGCACAGATGAACCCGACAGTCGGCGATCTTGCCGGGAACGCGGATCTGGCGCGCCGGGCCTGGGCCGAAGGCAAGGCCGCTGGCGCCGACATGGTGGCGCTGACCGAAATGTTCATCACCGGATACAACACACAGGATCTGGTGATGAAGCCCGCCTTTGCAAAAGATGCCATGGGGCATATCGAGGCTTTGATGACAGATTGCGCCGATGGCCCCGCCCTGGGGATCGGCGGCCCGCTCATGCAGGGGGGCAAGTTGTACAACGCCTATCACGTGCTGAAAGGCGGGCGTTTGGTGCGCCAGGTGCTGAAACACCACCTCCCCAATGAAACTGTCTTCGACGAGGTGCGCCTTTACGACCGGGGTCCCTTGGCTGGTCCCTATGATCTGGGCGTTCTGCGGGTGGGCACGCCGATCTGCGAGGATGCCTGGCACGAAGACGTGCCCGAGGCGCTGGAGGAATCCGGTGCCGAAGTTTTGCTTGTGCCCAATGGTTCGCCTTACTATCGCGACAAGTTCGACACGCGGTTGAACGTCATGGTGTCCCGGGTCGTCGAAACCGGCCTGCCGCTGGTATATCTCAATATGATTGGGGGTCAGGACGATCAGGTTTTCGATGGCGGGTCATTTGTCTTGAACCCGGGCGGAGAGATCGCCGTCCGACTTCCGGTTTTTGACCAAGCGATTGTTCATGTCGACTTTGAACAAACTGACGCGGGCTGGCGTGCCAAACCCGGCAAGATCGCCAGCTTTCCCGATGCCTGGGAGCAGGATTATCGTGTGATGGTCGAGGCGACGCGCGACTATTTCCGCAAAACCGGGTTCAAAAAGGCGCTTCTGGGCTTGTCGGGTGGCGTGGACAGCGCAATCGTGGCGACGATTGCCGCCGATGCGCTTGGTCCCGAAAACGTACGCGGCGTTATGATGCCGTCCGAGTATACCAGCCAGTCATCGCTTGACGATGCGGCGGACGTGGCCAAAGCCCTTGGCATCCGTCTTGACACAGTGCCGATCAAGGAACCTCGGGCCGCCATGACCAAGGTTCTGGGACCCTTGTTTGAAGGGACGTCGCCGGGTGTTACCGAAGAAAATATCCAATCGCGTCTTCGGGGAGTCATCCTGATGGCATTGTCGAACAAGTTCGGCGAGATGCTTCTGACCACCGGCAACAAGTCGGAGGTGGCCGTGGGTTATGCCACGATCTATGGCGACATGGCGGGTGGCTATAACCCGATCAAAGATCTCTACAAGATGCGGGTGTTTGAGACCTGCCGCTGGCGGAACGCAAACCATCGCGGTTGGATGAACGGTCCGGCAGGCGAGGTCATTCCACCCGGGGTGATCGACAAACCACCGACGGCCGAGTTGCGCGATGATCAGAAAGACAGTGACAGTCTGCCTGAATACGCTGATCTGGATGTGATCCTCGAAGCCCTGATCGACGATGAGAAAGCCGTGGACGAAGTCGTTGACATGGGGTTTGATCGCGATGTGGTGAAAAGGGTCGAGAATCTGATCTACATCGCTGAATACAAACGGTTTCAGTCAGCGCCTGGCGCACGTTTGACCATGCGATCATTTTGGCTGGATCGACGTTATCCGATCGTAAACCGTTGGCGAGATCCAGGCTGATGCACCCATTGATCGACGAGATGCAGTCGGCAATGGAATTGGCTGGCGCTGATAGTACCGAAGACCGGCCCAAACTGCATATAGACGGCAAGCGGGTTGACCTATCAGCGAGTTCTAAGCGGTTGACAGGAATTGCGGCGCGTCTGGCATCCGTCAATGACAAGACGTTCGGGCCCATCGCCGAACGGCTGGATGTGGAACGGTTGATCATTGCCGAAATGCGTGGCGGCGATATTTCAGCGCTTGCCCATTGCCGGCGACTTACGCACCTCAACATCACCTGGGCGCCAAAGCTGCATGATATCTCACCGCTTGCCCAGTTGGACAGGTTGGAGTGCCTTGAACTGACCGACACGCCGAAAATCACGGATATTTCGGCATTGAGTAACCTGAAGAAGTTACGCGTCCTTCTTTACCGAGGAGGCATCTGGAACGCGAACCGGGCCGAGACGTTGGAGCCATTGGCGGGTCTGGATCGGCTGCAGGTTCTTGTGCTGCAGAATCTTCGGGTGTCGTCGGGCGGATTGAGGCCACTGGCGGTGCTTTCAGGGCTACGGGCGCTGTTTCTGTCAAATCAGTTTGATACAGCGGACTACGCCTATTTAGCGGTGCATCTGCCACGAACCACTTGTGATAAGTTCGCGCCTTTTGAGGTTCTCAGCTCTGAAATTGGCGGTTGCGACGTCTTGGTTACAGGCAAGCGAAAGCCATTTCTGGACAGTCGAAAGCCCGCCGATCAAGTGCGGCTGGAGAAATATGTGCAGGCGTTCGAGAAGTTGAAGGCCAGGTTTTCGGCCGAAGCCTGAGGGAAATTGGCCGTGAATCCTGCCGTTGGCACACCGCATTTTCCTGTTCCCGCTTGTTGCCGACGACCAACGCGCCTAGATGGACGCCCATGAGGCGTTACATTCCATTTCTCAAGTCCCCACCTGTCGTGTCGGTCCTAAGGCTCCACGGCGTGATTGCCGCGCGAACTCGTGGTGCATTGAATGATGCCGGTCTGGCGACATTGATTCAAAAAGCGTTCACCAAGGGAAAACCCGAGGCCGTGGCGTTGTCTATCAATTCGCCGGGCGGCAGCCCGTCGCAATCTTCCCTGATATCGGCCCGCATTCGGCGTCTGGCAGACGAAAAGAATGTGAAGGTCTTTGCGTTTGTCGAGGACGTGGCCGCCTCGGGCGGGTACTATATCGCGAGCGGAGCTGATGAGATTTGGGTTGACCGACATTCCATCGTCGGCTCTATCGGCGTCATTTCAGCGGGCTTTGGCCTGAGCGAATTTATCGAGCGTCACGGGATTGAACGGCGGGTGTACACTGCAGGCGAGACGAAAAGCATGCTGGATCCGTTTCGTCCCGAAAAGCCCGAAGATGTTGCACGGCTGAAGAAGCTACAGGAACATATTCATGGCGAATTCATTGACCACGTCAAAACGCGGCGCGGTCCACGTTTGGTGGGCGGTGATGAGCTTTTCAAAGGCGACATCTGGGTCGGCAGTGAAGCCATGCCAACCGGTCTGATCGACGGGGTTGGGCATCTGGTGCCCAAGATGAAAGAGATTTACGGCGACAAGGTGATCTTGCGTCCATACGAGCAGAAGAAACCCCTGCTAGGCCGTCTGGGGGCCTCGGTCATGGGCGATGCGCTGGCGGAAGTCGAGGATCGCGTAGCGTTCCAACGTTTCGGGGTGTGAACTCATGATGTTGAAGATCGTTTCCCTCTTTCTGATCTTCATCGCGGTGTTGGCGATGTTTGGCAAACTTAGCCTGCTGCTTCCGCGAAAAATGCGGCAAATTGCTCGGAAATGCCCAAAATGCGGGCGTCACCGGATCGGCAAGGGGGATTGCCCCTGCGGAAAGGCCTGAACGCGTGATCTGGATCACCGGTGCCCTGGGGCTTGCCATCCTGCTTGTCGCCGGTGACTTGCTGGTGCGTGGGGCGGTGAATGCATCGCTCCGTCTGGGCATACCTGCGCTTATCGTCAGCCTGACCGTGGTGGCATTCGGGACCTCGGCGCCTGAGCTTTTGATTTCGATAAAGGCCGTGCTGGATAATGCCCCGGGCCTGGCGCTTGGCAATGCAGTTGGCTCGAATACCGCCAATGTGCTTCTTGTTCTGGGTCTGCCTGCGCTGATCTCGCGATTGCACACGGCCGAGTTTGATACCCGGAAAAGCTTTGTGACAATGATCGCAGTTAGCGTCGTTTTCATCGGCATTTGCTTTTTCGGGCCGTTGACCTGGGTCCACGGGCTTGTGCTTCTTGCCATTCTGGCGGGTATTCTCGCGGACCAAACCCGTGTCGCACTTGCCCACCGGCGCCAGTCCGAGATCACGAAGATAGAAGGTGCCGATCCCAAGATGGCGGGTACGAAGATTGCGGCATTTCTTCTTTTGGGCCTGATCGGTTTGCCACTGGGTGCCAGTCTTTTGGTCGAGGCCGCTATCGAGATTGCCGAGCAGGTGGGCGTTTCCGACGCGGTCATCGGTCTCACTTTGGTTGCACTGGGTACATCGCTGCCCGAATTGGCCACCACGGTTATGGCAGCAATCCGACGCCAGGCGGATGTGGCGCTTGGCAACGTGATCGGGTCGAACCTGTTCAATCTTCTGGCGATTGTGGGCATTGCCAGTCTTTTCGGCCCGATCCCAGTGGCTCCAGGGTTTCTGACCTTTGATCTGTGGGTCATGCTGGGAGCGTCCTTGCTGCTGGTGCCGTTCGTTTTTTCCAACAAACGTGATCTGACACGTCGGTGGGGGACAATGTTGACAGCGTTCTATATTATCTATGTCGTAATGGTGGTTATGCACGGATGAACGGACAGGCTTTGGTCACAGGCGCGGGCAAGCGCCTTGGGCGCGCGATGGCGCTTTATCTGGCCGGTCGCGGCTTGGATGTGGCGGTTCACTATCACGGCTCGGGTAAGGAGGCCGACGGTGTGGTGGCCGAATGCCGCGAATTGGGCGTAACGGCTGCCGCAATTCAGGCCGATCTAACACGGGAAAACGACATGCAATCCCTGGTGCCCGATGCCGCAAATGCACTGGGCGGACCTTTGACGGTCCTTGTAAACTCGGCCTCGGTATTCGAGCATGACACAATTCAATCGGCGACCCGCGAAAGCTGGGACCGGCACATCGAGTCAAACCTTCGTGCGCCATTCGTTCTGACACAGGCTTTCGCGAAACAGGCGCCTGCGCCTGAAATGGACGATGCATTGGGCGAACTCACAGCGAAGGCTCTTGTTGTCAACATGATCGACCAACGCGTGCGTAAGCTGACGCCGCATTTCATGTCCTACACTATCGCCAAGATGGGGCTTTGGGCGCTGACCCAAACAGCGGCGCAAGCGCTCGCGCCGGGGATTCGGGTGAATGCAATCGGTCCTGGTCCGACGGTGCAAGGCATACGCCAGTCCGATGCCCATTTTGCTAGGCAACGCCAATCGACCATTCTAAAACGTGGCGCTGCGCCATTGGATGTCGTTCACGCACTTGGGTATTTCATGGATGCCCCAAGTGTGACCGGTCAGTTGATCTGTACCGATGGCGGGCAACATCTGGCCTGGGAAACTCCGGACATTCAGGGGGTAGAATAGGCCGATCTTCGCCAAAACAAGGCCGACTTGTACACGTCGCGCTGCGGTTGCAGCGAGACTCTTAAGAAAAGCTTAATGTTATCAGTGATTTGGTTAATATGACAAAAAATACCAAGCAAAAACAACGCCTTGAATATGTGCCCAAAAAATAGGCACCGCGTGGAAAGGCTCTGAATTCAAGGAAAAATCTCCTAACACATGAACTTGTCCAAAGAGTTATCCACAGAAACAGTGGAAAGGTTTTGTCTTGTCCCACGCACTCATATTGTGCAGCCAACCTGAGAATCATGAGCGACGCGCCAGATAGCATCACCACGAAAGGCTACAGCGTCATCCAAGCGTATCTGAACACGCTGGATGCGAGCCCTGGCGTATACCGAATGCTGGATGAAAAAGGCGCGGTTCTCTATGTCGGAAAAGCGCGCAATCTGAAGGCGCGGGTTTCATCCTATGCCCGCCCCGCAGGGCATTCGCCCCGGATCGACCGGATGATCCGCGAGACCGCTTCGATGATGTTTCTGACCACGCGGACCGAAACCGAGGCGCTGCTGCTTGAGCAAAACCTGATCAAACAATTGAAACCGCGCTACAATGTTCTGTTACGCGACGACAAATCGTTCCCCAATATTCTGGTGTCCAAGGAACATGCGTTCCCTCAAATCAAGAAACACCGCGGGGCAAAGAAGGAAAAGGGAGACTATTATGGTCCCTTTGCCAGTGCCGGTGCCGTAAACCGCACGCTGAACCAGTTGCAAAAGGTTTTCTTGCTGCGCAATTGCTCGGACGCGACATTCGAAAGCCGGACAAGGCCCTGCCTTCTCTACCAGATCAAACGGTGTTCGGCACCGTGTGTTGGTTACATTTCCGAGGCCGAATATGGCACGCTCGTGCGCGATTCAGAGAGGTTCCTGAAGGGTCGGACGACAAAAGTTCAGGAAACCCTGGCTGGCGAAATGCAGGCGGCTTCCGAAGCTTTGGAATTCGAGCGCGCCGCAGCATTGCGTGATCGTTTGAAGGCGCTGACATTTGTTCAGGGATCTCAGGCTGTAAACCCGGCGGGCGTCGCCGAGGCCGATGTGGTCGCGCTTCACATGGATGGGGGGCAGGCCTGCGTGCAAGTCTTCTTCATTCGCGCCAACCAGAATTGGGGAAACCGGGATTACTATCCACGCACGGGCTCCGGGGCAGGGGCGGCCGAAGTGATGCAGGCCTTTGTCGGCCAATTCTACGACCAAAAGGACCCGCCGCGGTTGATCCTGTTGTCAGATGACATCGAAGACGCCGATCTGATGGCCGAAGCCCTGAGCGAAAAGGCTGGTCGCAAGGTTGAAATCGCGGTCCCACAACGCGGCGAAAAAAAGGAACTGGTGACCAGTGCCCTGCGCAACGCCCGCGAAAGCCTTGCTCGGAAAATGTCCGAAACGGCGACCCAGGCCAAATTGCTGCGCGGCGTTGCCGAAGCCTTCGACCTAGACGCGCCGCCCGCCCGGATCGAAGTCTATGACAACAGCCATATCCAGGGCGCCCATGCGGTCGGGGCGATGATCGTTGCAGGGGCCGACGGGTTCTTGAAAAGCCAGTATCGCAAATTCAACATCAAGGACGCCCAACTCACCCCGGGCGACGACTTTGGCATGATGCGCGAGGTTTTGACGCGTCGCTTCAAGCGCTTGTTGAAGGAAGACCCGGATCGCCGTTCAGATACCTGGCCGGACTTGCTGTTAATCGACGGCGGGGCGGGGCAAGTGAGCGCCGTGCGCGGAATACTGGCCGAACTTGGTGTGGAGGATGTGCCAATGGTCGGGGTTGCCAAGGGTGTGGATCGCGATGCGGGCAAGGAAGAATTCCACCGCACCGGCGAACGTCCTTTCGCCCTTCGCCGTGGCGACCCCGTTTTGTACTTCATTCAAAGGTTGCGAGACGAGGCGCATCGGTTTGCAATTGGCGCTCACCGTGCGAAACGATCAAAAGCTGTTGGTGCGACACCCCTTGACGACGTTCCGGGCGTTGGCGCGACCCGCAAGAGGGCCTTGCTGGCTCATTTCGGATCAGCCAAGGCGGTCAGCCGGGCAGGGCTTGCCGATCTGAAGGCGGTCGAAGGGATCTCGGC
>JABDJO010000084.1 GCA_013002465.1 Silicimonas sp.
TGAATTCAAGATGAGGATCGTTGGCCAGAAGCGTGCCCCCGGCGGCAGAGCGTTGCGGCGCTGCGGCCCAGGCGTTCGAGGCGCCCTCGGCGCCGGGTGTTGGAACGGGCGAAAGCGGATCCGCTTGCCCGGCGGCGGCGAAGCGCGGAAGGGGTGAGCCAAAGAGCGAACTGTAGTCAGGCAGATCGGCCAATCCGGGCCCCGCCGTGTCGGGCAAAAGGTCGGCCAGACGCGCATCCGGCAACACCTCGGCGACAGAGGCGCGCAGGACTTCGGCAGACATATGGCTGGAAAGCTGCAGTGCCAGAAGCTTGCCAATCACCAGGCTGTCGGCGGGCTGCCAGGGGGCAATCGCTGGTTCAAACAACCAGAATTCGGGCGCGCCACGCCCGCGCGCGCCTGCATTCACCTCGGCCAGCCAGGCGTTGACCCCGGCGGCATAGGCCTGAAGCGCGGCGCGTGTGTAATCGTCCTGCACTTTGAACGAAGCCACGGCCTGGGCATAGAAATCGAACCGGCGCAGCAATTCGTCAACCTTGACGGTACGGGTGCCGAAAAGTTCGGACAGACGACCCTGGGCCGTGCGCCGAAGCATGGTCATTTGCCAAAGCCGGTCCTGCGCGTGCGCAAATCCCAGGCCGAAATAGACATCGGTATCTTGGGCGCCGAAGATGTGCGGCACTCCGGCGTTGTCGCGCACGATTTCAACTGGCGCGCTGATCCCCGCAACGGTCAGGGATTGCGAATAATCGGGGATGGACCGCGAGAAAAACCAGTAAAGCAGCAGCACGGCCAAAAGTCCCAGAGCGACAAGCCCGGTGACAATGCGCAAGAGCCAGCGAAAGAGACGGACCATCAGAGCCTTGTTGACTGCACCCGCCGGTCAGGTAGGTATCACCGGCAGGGCAGAGATTATGCCGGAAATGGGGAGGATACCATGGCGAAATGCGCGTTCCTTGGCTTGGGTGTCATGGGGTATCCCATGGCGGGTCATCTGGTTGCCGCAGGGCACGAGGTGACAGTCTATAACCGGTCGGTCGAGAAGGCGGTGTCGTGGTCGCAAGAGCACGGCGGCACCCATAGGGGGACCCCGCGCGAAGCTTCGGAAGGCGCGGATTTTGTAATGGCCTGCGTCGGCAACGACGACGATTTGCGCTCGGTCTGCCTGGGTGACGATGGCGCATTTTCCGGGATGGCGGCGGGGTCGGTCTTTGTCGACCACACCACGGTGTCGGCCGCTGTGACGCGCGAACTTTTCGGCGAAGCTGATCGCCAGAACGTCTCGTTCGTCGATGCGCCGATCAGCGGCGGGCAGGCTGGGGCCGAAAACGGCCAGCTTTCGATCATGTGCGGCGGCGACGAGGGTGCCTATGCGCGCGCCGAACCGATCATGCAATCCTATGCCAAGATATGCCGCCGGATCGGCGACAGCGGGGCCGGTCAGTTGACCAAGATGTGCAACCAGATCGCCATCGCGGGCCTTGTACAGGGTTTGTCCGAGGCATTGCATTTCGCGGAAAAGGCAGGCCTTGACGGGCGTGCGGTTGTCGAGGTCATCAGCCAGGGCGCTGCCGGGTCTTGGCAGATGGCAAACCGCTATGAGACCATGCTGGACGACCAATGGGAGCATGGATTTGCGGTGGACTGGATGCGAAAGGACCTTGATATCTGTCTGCGCACGGCGAATGAAACCGGCGCCAGCCTTCCGGTGACAGCCCTTGTCGATCAGTTCTATAAGGATGTGCAAAAACTGGGTGGCGGACGGTGGGATACGTCCAGCTTGCTGAAGCGCCTTCAGGCCCTGGACTGAGGTTTCGTTCATGAAACGCTCGGACATCAACGACATCATGGCGGCGGCGGATGACATGATCCGTGCCCATGGGTTCGCCCTGCCACCCTTTGCATATTGGACCCCGCAAGATTTCAAGGCACGCGTCAACAATGGCTCGGCCCGTCGGATTGCGGACGCACGGATGGGCTGGGACATCACGGATTACGGACAAGGCGATTTCGACAATCTGGGCCTGTTCCTGTTTACCTTGCGGAACGGATTTCTGAGCGACCTGCAACAGGGCCGAGGCATGGTCTATGCCGAGAAACTCCTGATCAGCCGACAGGATCAGCTAAGCCCGATGCACACCCATGTCATCAAATCCGAAGACATCATCAACCGGGGTGGTGCGACCCTGGTGATCGAGTTGTTCGGGTCGGACGACGACGGGAATTGTGCCCCGGACAAAGGCGGCATGGTGCTCTGTGACGGGCTGGAACGCCCCTTTGGCCCGGGCGAAAAGCTGAAGTTCGCGCCGGGCGAAAGCGTTACGCTGATGCCGGGTGACTGGCATGCTTTCTGGGGCGAGGGCGGCGATGTGCTGATCGGCGAGGTCTCGACGGTCAATGACGATCTGACCGACAACATATTCCGCGAAGAGATCGGGCGGTTTTCCGAAATCGAAGAAGATGCGGACCCGACGCACCTTTTGATCAGCGACTATGACCGCTGGTTCACGCCGTAGCCAGAACCGCTGCGTCCTTTGCGCTGAGGCAATGGCGGCTTGCCGGTCCGTATGATGCGCCGTTGCTGCGCAAGTCGGGGAAAACGTTGAACAATTCGTCGCGTGATGCGGCCGACAGAGTGTCCAGCCCCTGACCGCCGGGGTGGAAGCTTTCGCTTGGCGACCCGTTTGCGACGACCACCTCGTGATGATCGAACAGCATGTGAAAATAGGTGATCATGCCGCCATAGCGGATGGTGACCTGGAAATCGTCGACCAGGCTTTCGGCGGGCGCCAAAACTTCGGACTGACCGAACAAGAGTTGCGCCGAATAGCCCTGAAACAACATCCGATGCTGGGGCGAGACCAAAAGATCGCGGTGGTTTCCGAAGACGCCCTTGGCGAACCGCACGGGTGCCAATGCTCCGGTTGCTCGTACCGTTTTTCGCCCGATCCAGCGAATGGGCTGTGGACCCCGGTCGATGGTGTGGGCCATGTCGCCCGGTTTCAGCTTTTCGATCCGGCGCTCGCCCCGTGGCGTTTGGATCAGGGTCCCTTCGGCAAAGCAGATGATCGCTTCGTTTTCATGCGGGTCAAGCGCCGTGGCCGTGGCCAACTGCGCCTTGGCGGGCAGGGGCGGTTCTTTCGGTGCTGCTTCCAGAAATTCGTCCAGGGACAATGTGTCGGCAAGCATCGGGGACGTCTGGCCAGTTTTCGAGTGCGCAAAACCCTTGTCCGCGTCTTCTGACGCACTGGGCCTTTCCAGGACTGAGATGTCAAAAGGCGGTGCGGCATCAACGCAGGCCGAGGTGATCTTGGTCGCCGGGCCCAGGTCGGGGACGAAGTAAAGGGCCCGATCCTTACCAAGGTAATAGACCCCGGGTTCAACGCAGCCCGCGAAACGCGCTTCATTCGCTGCTCCGCTCCAGCACCATTCGCCAGGCCCAATGACTGAACTTGTCGAAAATCCGGTCAGAACATCCAGAATCTCATTTCCGGATTGCAGCCTTCCGTCGCGAAGAATGACCCTATAGCCTGTCGGCATGGCGCACTACTCTGGAACGGCCGTGCCGTCCCCCCAGGTTATTGTTCTTGCCTCTCTGGCAGCTGGCAGCTTGGCGAGAGGAATCGTTTCGATCATTTTGCACAAATCCAACTCAAATCTCAAGTCATGGGTTGTCACCAGTTTGTTGCCACAAGATATTGAGCGGGGATCGGCCCATGGTGGGCGCTGACAGGCTGCGCTAGGATTTTGCGATGAAGTGGATTGATCTTCCCCCAGTATGGCTTGCCGCTTGTCTGATCTTGACTTGGCTGTCGCCCTGGGTGGTGTTTCTTGGACCCTTGCACCTATTGGGCTGGCTGTGTCTTTTGGCAGGTGCCACGATCATGGTGGCTGCGGTCCTGTCGTTCCGAATGGCCCGCACGACAATCATTCCGCGACAGGACCCCAGTGCGCTGATCACCACCGGAATTTATCGCTGGTCGCGCAACCCGATATACTTGGCGGATGTGCTGTTTCTTTTGGGGGTGGCACTGATCCTGGGGCGGTTTTTGGGGTTGGTTCTGGTTCCCTTGTACATCTACCTTCTGGACCGTCGTTTCATACGCGGTGAAGAAGCACGGTTGCGGGCGGCATTCGGGCCGAAATTCACCGATTACGCCGCATCGACCCGGCGCTGGATATAACGAACCAAATGCGACAAGCCTGCACCTTGTGAAGACAGGCGGCGGCGACTAAAAGCGCTCTATTATATTTTCCAGAACCATGTCGAATGGGGGACAACCGATGAAAATCGGAGCGCTGAAAGAAGTAGCCTCGGGCGAGGCGCGGGTCGCGATGACACCGCAATCCGCCAAAGACCTGCAAAAGCTTGGACATAGCTGCCTGATCCAGAAAGGCGCGGGCGAGGCCGCCGGGTTTGACGATGCCGCTTATGAAGCAGCCGGTGTCAAGGTCGTGACCGGCGTTGCGGTCTGGAAGGATGCCGAGATCATTGCCAAGGTTCAGCCACCGACCGAAACCGAGGCCGAAAAGCTTTCCGAAGGTCAGACGCTGATTTCGTTCTTCTATCCGGCGGCAAACGAAGCGCTTCTGGAAACTGCCAAGGGGCAGGGCGCCAGCGTTATCGCGATGGACATGGTACCGCGCATCAGCCGGGCGCAGAAGATGGATGCGCTGTCGTCCATGGCGAATATCGCCGGCTATCGCGCTGTTATCGAAGCAGGAAACAACTTTGGCCGGTTTTTCACGGGCCAGGTGACGGCGGCGGGCAAAGTGCCGCCAGCCAAGGTTCTGGTCGTCGGCGCGGGCGTGGCGGGCCTTGCCGCGATCGGCACCTCGACATCCCTTGGCGCAATCACCCTGGCCTTCGACGTGCGCCCCGAAGTCGCGGAGCAAATTGAAAGCATGGGGGCCGAGTTCGTCTATCTCGACTTCGAAGAACAGGCGCAGGACGGCGCGGCGACCGGTGGTTATGCAGCACCTTCAAGCCCTGAGTTTCGCGAAAAGCAGCTTGAAAAGTTTCGCGAGCTGGCGCCCGATGTCGATATCGTCATCACAACGGCCCTGATCCCGAACCGCGACGCGCCGGTCCTTTGGACCAAGGACATGGTCGAAATGATGAAGCCCGGGAGCGTCATCGTCGATCTGGCTGCCGAGCGGGGCGGTAACTGCGAATTGACCGAGAAGGATCAGAAGATCGTCACCGACAACGGTGTGACAATCGTGGGTTACACGGATTTCCCAAGTCGCATGGCGGCGCAATCGTCGCTGCTTTATTCGACCAACGTCCGCCACATGATGACCGATCTCACGCCCGGCAAAGACGGCGTGGTCGTTCACGATATGGAAGACGACGTGATCCGCGGGGCGACGGTCACCCATCAAGGTGAAATCACCTGGCCTCCGCCGCCGCCGAAGACCCAGGCCATTGCCGCGCAGCCGAAAAAGGACAAACCGAAGGTTCTGACACCGGAAGAAAAGCGCGCCGAGGAACTGGCCGCGTTCAAAGATGCCACCAAACGGCAGGTTACGTTGCTGGCCGCGGGTGGTGCTTTGATGTTGCTGATCGGGGCCTATGCGCCTGCCAGTTTCATGCAACACTTCGTGGTCTTCGCTCTGGCCTGTTTCGTGGGTTTTCAGGTGATCTGGAACGTCTCTCACGCGCTCCACACACCCTTGATGGCCGTGACCAACGCGATCTCGGGCATCATCGTCGTGGGTGCCTTGTTACAGATCGGGTCGGGCAACTGGCTGGTGGTCTTCCTGAGTTTCATTGGCGTGTTGATCGCGTCCATTAACATCGTGGGGGGCTTCCTGGTGACACGGCGCATGCTCGCCATGTTCCAGAAATCCTAATAGGGGGCCAAAGCGATGCTATCCAACGGACTTGTCTCGGCCGCCTATATCGCGGCTTCTGTGTTGTTCATCCTTTCGCTTGGGGGTCTTTCGAACCAGGAAAGCGCCAAGCGCGCGGTCTGGTACGGAATTGTCGGCATGGCGGTCGCCGTCTTGGCCACCATTCTTGCTCCCGGCGTTCAGAACCTTGCGCTGATCATCGTCGCTGTCGCGGCGGGTGCCTTTGCCGGTCAATATGTGGCGGGCAAAGTGCAAATGACCGAAATGCCACAACTTGTGGCGGCCTTGCACTCTTTCGTCGGTCTGGCTGCCGTGTTCATTGGTCTCAACGCCGACATCATGCTTGGCGCGGTTACGGCCATGCGCGAAGCAGGCATGGCGTTGGAAAGCGCTGACCTTACGGCCTTTGGCGAGAAGCTTTGGAAAAAGGACGCCACCGAAATCGCGATCCTGAAGGTTGAGGTGTTCCTTGGTATCTTCATCGGCGCGGTGACATTCACAGGCTCGGTCGTGGCGTTTGGCAAGCTTGCTGGCAAGGTCGATGGCAAGCCGAAAAAGCTGATGCTGCCGAACGAGGAAAGCCCGGTTCCCTTCATCTCGGGCCACTGGCTTAATGCGATTTCGCTGATTGTCTGCGTGATCCTTGGGCTGATGTACTTTAACGGCGCGGGCATCTGGACCATGGTGCTGGTGACGCTGATCGCGGGTTTCATCGGCTGGCACCTGATCATGGGGATCGGCGGCGCGGACATGCCGGTGGTCGTGTCGATGCTGAACAGCTATTCCGGCTGGGCCGCCGCCGCGATCGGCTTCACCCTTGGCAATGACCTGCTGATCGTGACCGGTGCGCTTGTCGGCTCGTCGGGTGCGATCCTGTCCTATATCATGTGCAAGGCGATGAACCGGCATTTTGTCAGTGTCATCCTTGGCGGCTTTGGCGGCGACGGCGGCCCGGCGATGGAGGTCGAGGGCGAGATGATTGCCATTGATGCTGATGGTGTGGCTGCTGCCCTGAACGATGCCGACAGCGTGGTGATCATCCCCGGCTATGGCATGGCCGTGGCCCAGGCCCAGCAATCGGTCAGCGAGTTGACCCGGAAACTGCGGGCGCAGGGCAAGACCGTACGGTTTGCGATCCACCCGGTGGCGGGACGTCTGCCGGGGCACATGAACGTGCTGCTGGCCGAGGCGCGCGTGCCCTATGACATCGTTCTGGAAATGGACGAGATCAACGACGATTTTCCGAACACGGACGTCGCCATCGTGATTGGGTCGAACGACATCGTGAACCCCGCTGCTCAGGACGATCCGAACTCACCCATTGCCGGAATGCCGGTGTTGGAGTGTTGGAAGGCCAAGCAGGTTTTCGTATCAAAGCGCGGGCAGGGTACGGGTTACTCCGGGATCGAGAACCCGCTGTTTTACAAGGAAAACACCCGGATGTTCTATGGTGATGCCAAGGCCAGCCTTGATCTGTTGTTGCCAAAGGTCGATTGAGGATCACGCGACACCTCTGCGAAAATTAACAGAAACATGCAAAATATGGCCCGGCAATGTCGGGCCATTTTTCTTTATGCTTTCAGAGGTAATTGAGCCCATTTAAGTTTTAGGAGGATGGCAGAATGGACACCGGTCACAGAAAGCAAGCCAAGGATTTCGATCAGCGCATACTTGAGATCTTCGATGGCTATGTACATGGGAAGGTCAGCAAGCGCGCTTTCATCCGGCAAGCCGGTCAATACGCCGCCGCCGGGGTGACGGGAGCGATGATCCTGGAACAGCTTCAGCCGAATTATGCCTGGGCGCAGCAGGTCGCGCCGGATGATCCGGACATCGAAACCACCGAGGCGACCTATTCCAGCCCCGAGGGACACGGCGAGGTGTCGGGTCTGATGGCCAAGCCAGCCGGGGCTTCCGGGGCGTTGCCTGCTGTTCTGGTGGTGCATGAGAATCGCGGTCTGAACCCCTATATCCAGGATGTTGTGCGGCGTGCCGCCAAGGCTGGCTATCTTGCTTTCGGTCCTGATGGTCTTTCACCGCTTGGGGGCTATCCCGGCACCGACGAAGAAGGTCGCGAGATGCAACGCTCGATGGATCGGGTGAAACTGATGAACGATTTTTTCGCCGCGTTTGAATTCCTGCGCGATCACGAAGGATCGACGGGCAAGGTCGGCGCGGTCGGTTTTTGCTATGGCGGTGGCGTCTGCAATGCTCTGGCTGTGGCTTATCCCGATCTTGGGGCTTCGGCTCCCTTTTATGGCCGCCAACCCGACGCTGCTGATGTTCCGAGCATAGAAGCGCCGCTGATGATCCACTATGCCGGTCTGGATGATCGCATCAACGAATGCTGGGAAGCATATTCACAGGCGCTGCGCGCCAATCAAAAGGACTTCAGCGTCCATTTCTATCCCGATGTGAACCATGGCTTCCACAATGACACGACGCCACGATACGATGAGGAAGCGGCGACATTGGCCTGGACGCGCACCCTGAATTTCTTTGAGGCGCATTTGAACTGAACTTTGACGTTTGTGGCAAAGAAAGCCGTTTGAGGGCCAGCTAATTCCCCTGCAAAAAGGGGGATTTCTGCATGGGGCTTGGCCAACTGTTTTGTCAGCTCGCCACCGTTTTTGACGGTGATCTGGACATTGAACGCAACGCTGCGGCGGCGCTGGTGCAGGCCGCGCCTCGGGCGCGGGATGGGAGCAAATCCGCGCGCCTGCCCTCTGCCGTGCGTGACGTCCTGTTGGCGCCGGACGCGCATCCTGTTTGTTCACTTATCGCCGAACACCGCTTTGACTGGGCACCGCCCACGACATCTGACGACCCGCTTTTTGTCGAACACAGCCTGCCAAAAGTCCACGTGGAGTTGTTAGGCCCGGGCGGACTTGTTCATTCATCAAAGGTGCGTCTTGGGCTTTACGGTATGTTGCCCGAGCACGAGTATGGGCTCAGAACCCACCCGGCCGAAGAGGTCTTTGTCATGTTGGCAGGCCAGGTTTTTTGGCGGCGTGGTGACAATCCTTATGTCGCAGAGGGACCCGGCGGCAGATCATATCATCCTTCGATGCTGCCCCATTCCAACAAGACCGGCGAACTTGCCTTCATGTCGGTCTATGTCTGGCAGGGCGATATCGACACCGGGAAATACGACTACCAAGGCATCCCCGACCCCTGAGATCGAGATACCTGCGACGGAATTCGGGCGACTCTGCGTTGAACTCTTACCAACCATAAGAGGAGTCCTTTCGATGAAGACCCTGATACTCGTGACCACCGTGGTCGGCCTTGCCGCCACAATACCCGCCTCGGCGGCTGAATTGACACCGAGGGAAAAGCTTGATCGCCTGGAAGATCGGATTGATCGACGCGAAAGCTATATCGACCGGCAAACCGACAACGGCTGGCGTGACCGACTGGAAGATGTGGTCGACCGTCGCGAAGATTTCCGCGACCGGCGCGGCTTTGATGGCCCAAGCCGTATTGACCGACACGAACGCCGAAGCTGGTGGCGCCTTTGGGGCCAGCACGGCTAGGATTTCAGGCCTCGCGCCAATCACCGGGCGCGAGGCCGTCTATTGTCCAGCTTCCGATGCGCCAACGGATAAGCCTAAGCGTCGGAAATCCGATGGCGGCGGTCATGCGCCGCACCTGACGGTTTCGGCCTTCGGTCAGAGTGACCTCGATCCAGCGGTCGGGCACGGATTTGCGGATGCGCACAGGCGGGTCACGGTTCCAGACAGCCGGAGGGTCGATGAGGCGCGCTTTTGCCGGGCGTGTCGGGCCGTCTTTCAAGGTTAACCCGTCGCGAATTGACTGTAGGTCCGAGTCGCGTGGATCGCCTTCGATTTGCACGAGGTATGTCTTTTTGGTCTGTGCCTTTGGTGATGCGATCCGGGCCTGAAGCTTGCCACTGTCGGTCAGCACCAACAGCCCTTCGCTATCCCGGTCCAGGCGTCCGGCGGCATAGACATCCTTTGGAAGATCAAAACCGGAAAGTGTCGGGCGTGCCGTCGGGCTTTTGGCGTCGGTGAACTGCGACAGAACGCCCATGGGTTTGTTGAACAGGATGATGCGCGCCACAAGAAGTCCCTTAGCGGCGCCGGAATGTGGTCAGATAGGCCATGCCATTACCATGCTTCCCGGGCGCGAGGTGGGGATTGGCATAAATCCGTTCCGCTTTCACGTCGGGGGCGGTGATCATACGGGTTTTGTGGAGGTTTTCAAAGGCATACCCGAACCCCATGCTATCCCAGACCTGATCGCGGATGGTCACAACAACAAGTGCTCCGCGCCGCAGGATGCGGACAAGTTCGGGCAGGGCCGTACCTCCGACATGGCCGTGGGTAAACGTTCCCGCACAGATGACACCTCCATAACTGGCAGTTTCGATGGGCAAGGTCTCCAGAAGATTGGCTTCGATCAGGCGGCGATAGCGCCCTTTCTTACCTGCAACATCCAGCATGTCCCGCGACAAATCCAGACCGTCAACGACGATGTGCTTGGGCAGATGATCGGTAACCGCTCCGGTCCCGCAACCCACGTCCAGAACCGGGCCCGAACTCTCCAACGCCAGAAATGCGTCGGCGACCAACTTTGGCAGCCGATACCCGGCGCCTTCGACGAAATCCGCGTCATAGGTCGTGGCCCAGGCCTCATAGAGCCTCAGGTTGTCTTCTGGCGTTTCCAGGGCATAGGCGCTTTCAAGTTTCGTATCGTCGTCCATGATGAAGGTTCTAGGCCGATAGCTGCGTTTGGCCAACCAGTCAGCGGTTCACTTTCACTTCATAACCCGGCTCTTCGGGTTCGTCGTCTGTCATTTCGGCGGGAAAACCCGGTGCGCGGATATCAAGCCCGGTGGGGTCTTCATAGCGGCGGATGATGTTGGGCGAGTACTCCCGCGCGCCATAGGTCTCTACCGCGTCGCGAAACAGGTCGACCAAAAGCGGCGAAAGCGCCAGGGGCACATCCTTGTCCCGAGCGATCTGGTCGAACAATCCGATGTCCTTCAAAACCAGGTCCATGGTGAAATTGATGTCGCGCGACCCGTTCAAAATGACCTGGCTTTCGGTTTCATGGACAAAGCTGTTTCCAGACGAGATGCGGATCGCCTCGTAGGTGGTGGCAAGGTCAAGGCCAGCGGCCTTCATCGTGGTTAGCGCTTCGGACAGGCTGACCAGGTTCACGGTCGCCAGATAGTTGGTCATGACCTTCAGTATCGAAGCTGAACCGATGTCCCCGGTATGCAGGACGCGCCGCCCAAGCGTGGTCAGAACCGGCAGAGCTTTGTCAAAGGTCGCCCGGTCGCAGCCAGCGAAGATCGAGATGTTGCCCGTTGCGGCACGGTGGCATCCGCCCGACACCGGGCAATCAATGGCATGGGCGCCCCTGTCGGCCACAAGCGTTGCCATCCGTCGCACTTCGGTTGCGTCAGTGGTCGACATTTCCGCCCATATCACGCCCGTACGAAGCCCTTGCAACAAGCCGTCCGGTCCTTCCATCACGCCCGAACAGGCCGCTGGCGAGGGCAGGCAGGTGATCACGTAATCGCATGTGGCGGCCATTTCGGCCGGGCTGTTGGCCCATTTGGCGCCATCTTTCAGGAAAGGGGCGGCCGCCTCCTTGTCCAGATCGCGCACGGTCAGGTCATACCCGTTTCGCAACAGGCTTCCGGCCAGCTTGGACCCCACATTGCCAAGCCCGATGAATCCAACTTTCATAGTACTCCTCCCTCTTGTGGAAAGCTTGCCGCAGCGGCGGGCCCTTGGATCGCCCGTTTGCGGCATCTGGTGGCCAATTCCCGTTGGTTCTGATGTCCCGAGCCAACCATGCCGTCCGGGCAACGACCGTTGGGGCCTTTTCGGACGACGAACCCGGCATCGAATGGCACCTTGCCCTGGATTGTACAATCGTCGGGGCAGGGTTGGATGGTGGCAGCGGCGCGAGGACGTTTAGCGCTTTGAACATGTTTGCGCTGGCGATCAAGCCGGACGCGGGCGAGCAGGCATTACCACTTGCCTGCACCTTCGCACCATGGTGTGATTTTTACCATGACAGCACCACCGGAAACCCCGCTTGCCCAGAGCCTGCCCGCCACGGTTCCGTTCGTTGGACCCGAAACCCTTGAACGCCAGCGAGGGCGGCCGTTTCGGGCGCGGATTGGGGCCAATGAAAGCGTTTTCGGACCATCACCGCGCGTAATTCAGGCGATCCGGGCGGCAGCCGATCAGGCTTGGATGTACGGCGATCCTGAAAACCATGACCTGCGCGAGGCTTTGGCCCGGCACCTTGGAATTGACACCGGTGAGGTCGTCATGGGGGAAGGCGTTGACGCGCTTTTGGGCTATGCGGTGCGGCTTTATGTGGGGGCAGGCGACGTTGTGGTGACCTCGGACGGTGCATACCCGACGTTCAACTACCATGTGGCAGGATTTGGCGGAGACCTGGTCAAGGTGCCTTACAGGGACGACAAGGAAGACATCGAGGCCCTTTTGAGCGCCGCATGTGATCACAAGGCGCGGATGGTCTATCTGGCGAACCCCGACAACCCCATGGGATCCTGGCACGACGCCGGCGTGATCGAGGCCATGGTGGCGAACCTGCCAGCGGATTGCATGCTGATCCTGGACGAGGCCTATTGGGAATTTGCCCCGGACGATGCCGTGCCTCGGATCGACATCAACGATCCGCGTGTCATCCGAATGCGCACGTTTTCAAAAGCTTACGGGATGGCGGGCATGCGGGTCGGCTATGCATTCGGCAACGCGGACGTGATCCGAGGGTTCGAAAAGATCCGCAACCATTTCGGCATGAACCGGATCAGTCAAATCGCCGCTCTCGCCGCCCTGGCAGATCAGGATTGGATCGCCGAGGTCTGCGAAAAAGTCGACACCGCCCGCATTCGCATAGGTGATATTGCGCGGCAAAACGGACTTGTCCCTTTGCCCTCGGCAACCAATTTCGTGACTCTTGACTGCGGTGGCGATGCAGAGTTTGCCCGCACCGTTCTTCAAGAGCTTGGCAAGCGCGATGTTTTTGTGCGCATGCCTTTTGCCGGGCCAGGCAACCGCTGCATCAGGATCAGTGCCGGGCGCTCGCACGATCTTGAATGCTTTGCCGAAGCTTTGCCCGACGCTTTGAAAGCCGCGCGTGGGCTCGGCTAGAATTCGCGTTCACGAAATTTTATTTTCGGCGTGGTGGGATTTGGTACTAGTATTGTCATAGTATTTTCGAAGGGGGCCGCACATGAGGCCGCGTACCATGGTAGAAGACTATACAAATGCCTTTCTGGTGTCTTTTGGCGTTCTGACATTTCTGGCGCTGTTCACGATCTGGGCCATCTGGGGCCTGCTGGTGGCGGGGCTTGTCAGCTGGGTTGCTGATCGCTTGATGACCGTGGATTTCCGACAGGACGGCAAGGCTAGGCGTTATCGGCGATAACCTCGGCGGCTTTTTCAATCCCCCCCGGGACGTGTGGCATATCAACGGCCTTCATACCGGCTTCGATTGTGGCCAAGGCACCCAGGATCATCTGCGCGCTGATATGCCCCATGTGGCCCAGGCGGAAGAAATGGTGCCATTCGCGACCGCTGTCGACCATACCAAGACCAATCCCAAGGGTCAGTCCCGCCCGGTTCTCGCACCATTGGCGAAGCATGGTGGCCTTGTTCGACCCGGCACGCAACGAAGTGATTGAATGGGACCGGAAGGCGGGATCGGCCATGTTGATTTCCAGCGGCCCATTCTGCCCCCAATGATCGAAGGCGGCCCAAATTGCGCGCGACAGAATCTCGTGACGGCGCCAGACGGCCTCTAAACCTTCTTCTTCGATCATCAATAGCGCTTCGCGAAGGCCGTAGAGATGTTGGGTCGGTGCTGTGCCGGCGAAATACTGGTAGAAAAAGTCAGGTTCAACTCGGGTGCGCCAATCCCAATAATAGCTGACGCGTGCCATCCGGTCGCGCACCCGGTCGGCCTTGTCGTTGAAATAGACAAACCCGACCCCGGGCGGTGTCATCAAGCCCTTCTGAGACCCCGCCACCATGACATCGACGCCCCAGGCATCCATTTCGAACCGGTCGCAGCCCAAGGAGGCCATGCAATCGGCCATCAACAAGGCTGGGTGCGAAGCGGCGTCGATGGCCGCGCGGGTTGCGGCAATGTCATTTCTGATGCCGGTCGAGGTGTCGGTGTGAACCGCCAGAACCGCCTTGATGTTCCCATCCGTATCCGCCTTCAAACGCGCGGTCACCCGGTCAAGGTCAATGGGACTGCGTTTGCCGAAATCCATGATTTCGGCGCTGACCCCCATGCGTTCCGCAATCATCGCCCAATCCTTGGCAAAAGAGCCGTTTGCGGGCACCAGAACCCGATCACCGGGGGCAAGGGTGTTGGCGACTGCGGCTTCCCAGACCCCGTGGCCGTTGGCGATATAGATTGCCAGATGGTGTTTGGTGCGCGCGATGTCCTTCAGGCGGCGAAGCAGATCCGGCATCATGTCCGGCAATTCGCCTTCATAGATGTTGGGAGACATACGGTGCATGGCCCGAAGCACGCGTTCGGGAAACACCGAGGGGCCGGGAATTGCCAGATAGGACACTCCGTTGGACAGCGTCATGGTGAACCTTCGATCAAGACGGCCAAGGGGTAAGCCTGCGCGCCGGTGACGTCAATCGCGACACCAACTTGTGCCCGCCTCTCAGGCGCGATAGCAAAGGCCACTGTAGCGTCCCGGAACGGCACAACGTGACCGACATTTCATCTGATACCTCGCCAAACGGCACGTCGGCGGACAAGCCCCTGTTGCCCTGGATATGGGGCGATTACCTAAAACCACATTGGCCCAAAATCGCTGTGGCTCTGGTCCTCATGGCAATCGAGGGTTCGATGCTGGGGGCGCTGAGCTATATCGTGCAGCCGATGTTTGACGAGGTATTCATCGCGGGCGACAGGGGGGCGATTTTTTGGGTCGCGGGTGCGCTTGCCGGCATCTTCATCATCCGCGCCTGTTCGGATTTTGGCCACCGTATCCTGATGTTTGGTGTGGGCATCGGTGTCACCACCCAGATGCAGCGCAATATGGTGCATCATCTATTGACCCTCGACAGTTCCTTTTTCCAGTCCAACCCGCCGGGAACGCTGATCGAACGGGTGCGCGGAGACACGACAGTCGCCAACCAGATATGGATGCAGGTGTTGGGCACGGCCTGGCGCGAGGTCATCACGGTTCTGGCGCTTTTGGGCGTTGCGATCTCGGTCGACTGGAAATGGACCGTGGTGGCCATTGCCGGTGTGCCCCTGTTGTTGGGGCCGATCCTTGTGATGCAACGTTTCGTGCGCAGGAAGACCTTTGCCGCTCGGGAAGCCGCGGCTCGACTTTCGACCCGGTTGGATGAGATCTTCCACGGCGTCAACACGATCAAGCTGAACAATTCCGAAGCCCACGAGGATCAGCGGTTCGGCGTGGCCGTGAAAAGCTATCTTGGCCAGGAAATGAAGGCCCGGATCGGTCAGGCGGGGATCCCCTCGACCATGGATATCGTGGCGGCCATCGGGTTTGCAGGGGTCGTCATTTACGGGGGCAACGAAATCATCGACGGCGAAAAGACCGTCGGGCAGTTCATGTCGTTCTTCACCGCCATGGCGCTGTTGTTTGAACCTTTGCGGCGTCTTGCCAATGTCTCGGCCTCCTGGCAGGCCGCGCGTGCCAGTCTTGAACGCATTCAGAGCATCTTCAATGAGGTGCCGACGATCACGTCGCCTGACGAAAGCGCAGTGCTGACAACTGATGCCGCCCAAGCCGACATCAGCTTTGAGGACGTCAACGTGGCCTATGGCGGAGAGCCGGCCTTGCATGGAACCAGTTTTGTTGCCCGCGCAGGCGAAACCACCGCATTGGTGGGTGCCTCGGGAGCTGGAAAATCGACGCTTTTCAATGTTCTGACACGGCTTGTTGATGCAGATGCGGGGCGGATTACCGTCGGAGGTGTTCCGACGACAGAATTGTCCCTTGCCGATCTTAGACGTCTGTTTTCCGTGGTGACACAGGATGCGCCGATGTTCGACGAAACCCTGCGCGACAACATTGTCCTGGGAGAGACCGGAGTTCAGGACGAGGCGATTGCCGCCGCGCTCGAAGCGGCCAATCTGACAGAATTTGTCTCGGCATCGACCGAGGGCCTGGATACACCGGCAGGTCCCAGAGGATCGCAACTATCAGGCGGGCAGCGGCAGCGGGTCGCGATTGCGCGCGCTTTGTTGCGCGATGCCCCGATCCTGTTGCTGGACGAGGCGACCTCGGCCCTGGATGCGGAAAGCGAAGCGCGTGTTCAAGCGGCTTTGGACCGGTTGTCGCAGGATCGCACGACACTGGTGATCGCACATCGGCTGTCGACCATTCGGCGCGCCGACAAGATCGTTGTCATGGACAAGGGCAAGGTTGTTGATGAAGGTCGCCACGAGGAACTTCTGGCCCGGGGCGGGGTTTATGCCCGGTTGTACGAACTACAGTTCAGCGACAGCTAGTCTTCATAGCGGCTGACCAGGTCCTCGGGCGAGGCCCCCATGCGAAACCGAAGCAACGTGCCCAGGTTACCAAGGCTGCGCCGGACCCATCCGTCATTCTGATAGCGCGCTGCCGACGTCCAGGCCTCGGCTTTCAGCATCCGCAACCGTCCCTTCAGACGGCCAGCAAGTGCGACGTCCTCCATCAGCGGCAATTCCGGCATGCCTCCGACGTCCGCCAGTGTATCGCGTGCAACCAAAAGGCCCTGATCCCCATATGGCAGACCCAAGGCGCGCGATCGTAGGTTTGCGCCACTTGCCACAATGGCGGGGGCCAGCCCATGGTCGCGAAACTTCAGGCGAAACCAACCGGCCTTGTCGGGATGGTGTTCGATGTGGTCACGCGCGGCCCCGGCCCAGTCGGGCGACAGATGGGTATCGGCGTGCAGGATCAACACCCAGGGCGCCGTCGAAACGGCTACGCCGCGGGCGATCTGGCCACCGCGTCCCGGCGGGCCGGCTATGAAACGCGCGCCCAGCTCGCGCGCCAGTGTGTCGATGCCGTCGGTCGAGCCACCGTCGGATATCACCAATTCAGCGATCAGCCCGTCCGTCAGTCCGCCCAAAAGCGCCTCGGTCGTCTCTGGCAGAGACGCGGCGGCGTTCAGTGTGGGGATGATGACGGAAATTGGCGCAGGCATGGGTGTACCCGTTTGAGGTTTCGCCTATATAGGCCGGATCAGCGGCAGGAGACCAGAATGAGCACGCGCAAGGTCTATCGGATTGGCGGCAAGGACCGCGAGGCTTTTTTGCAGAACCTTGTGACAAACGACGTTGACGGGATGAAGGAGGGGCTGGTCTGGGCAGCACTTCTGACGCCGCAGGGAAAATACCTGGCCGATTTCTTTTTGGTACCCGCCCCCGATGCCATTCTTCTTGATGTGGCCGAGGGTCTGGCGGCAGGGCTTCAACAGCGCTTGGCCATGTACAAGTTGCGCGCCGATGTGACGGTCAATGCGACCGATATCCAGGTCTCCCAGGGCACCGGCCCCGTACCCGAAGGCGCATTTCCCGATCCCCGCCACCCTTCGCTTGGCTGGCGTGCCTATGATGGACGCCCGGGCGAAGACGCGGATTGGGATGCCTTGCGCGTGGCGGCCATCGTGCCGGAAAGCGGGGTCGAATTGATCCCCAATGAAAGCTATCCGCTTGAGGTCGGGTTCGAACGGCTGCATGGCGTGGATTTCAGGAAGGGCTGCTATGTTGGCCAGGAAGTGACCGCCCGGATGAAGCACAAGGCCAAGTTGCGCAAGGGGCTCTGTCAAGTGGCGGTGGACGGCCAAGCTCCGGTCGGAACAGAGATTACCAACGGCAAGGGCGCCGCAATCGGAACGCTTTACACCCAGGCGGGCGGCAAGGGACTGGCGTATCTGCGCCTTGACCGCGTGGATGATCAGATGCGCGCGAATGACGCGGCTCTGTCCCTTGTTTCGTTCGAGGATGACGCCGATATTACCGGCCACTCCTGATTTGGAGCAATGTCGGCTACGGTCGCGAGCCGTGATCATTGCACCATTTGTATTCACGCTTCAAAGGCTGACCGCGTCGTGGCAAACACCTCGTCCCAACAAATGCGTCACTGGCAAGGACCAGCGATTTTTTCCTTTGGATTTCGCCCGTTTTTCCTGATGGGTTCACTCTGGTCTGCTCTGGCCATGGGTCTTTGGTTATTGATGCTGGGCGGGCAGTTGGACCTGCCCACGGGTTTCGATCCGATCACCTGGCATGCCAATGCCTTTCTGGTCGGTTACCTTGGCGCCATTCTGAGCGGATTTCTACTGACGGCGGTTCCGAACTGGACCGGAGGCCTGCCGGTCGTGGGTTGGAGACTGGCGTTCCTGGCGTTTCTCTGGGTGGCGGGGCGCCTTGCGATGCTGGTTTCGGAAGGCTGGCCAGTCTGGCTGGCGGCGCTTTTGGATCTGGCAAGCCTGATCGCGCTTTTCCTGTTTCTTGGACGCGAGATCATCGTGGGTCGAAACTGGAAGAACTTGATCGTGCTGGCCATTCTGGGGTGCGTGATTGCCGGCGGCGCAATGCTGCACCTGGATAACGCCCGGGGTGTTGCGACCGCTGAGGGTATTGGTTTTCGTTTCCTTTTGGGCGCCGGCATCATGATGATTTCGGTCATCGGCGGACGAATTGTGCCCTCGTTCACGCGGAATTGGCTGGTCAAAAACGGCAAGGAAGCGCGGCCCGCGCCGCCGATGCAGGCCTTTGACAAGGTGGCCCTGATCGGTCTGGCGGTGGCAATCCTGCTGTGGGTATTCGACGTTAGACCTGTTGCCTTTGGCGCATTGATCGTTGCGGGCATCCTTCACGCGTTTAGATTGGCCCGTTGGAAGGGCGCGCAAACCTTGAGCGAACCATTGGTCTGGGTGCTTCACCTTGGTTATGGGTTGGTTCCCCTCGGAGCAATCCTACTGGGGGCCGCCGAACTGTCAGGGAACCCCGGCCAGATCGTCGCCGCTCTCCACATCTGGATGGCGGGTGCCATTGGCTTGATGACACTGGCGGTCATGACCCGGGCGACCCTTGGGCACACGGGTCAGGCACTGCGCGCGGGGCAAGGCACGGTTGCGGTCTATCTGGCCCTTCTGGCTTCTGTCGCTTTGCGGGCTTTTGCCGGGATATCGCCGGGGGACCCTCACTTGCTGTACATGTTGTCCGGCCTGTTCTGGATCGCCGCGTTTGGTGGGTTTGCGGTGTTGTACGGCCCCGGCCTGTTGCGTCCCAGGCCCGGAACCTGAACGCACCGGTTCGCGGTGCGGAGGATCGATTGCTGCGCCAAACCACTGCCTTCTGCGCACAAGCTGGCTTGGGTTGTCGATTGGCGTCGACCAAGTTGCAGACGTCTCAATGAAAAGCTAAGACTGGCCGAATTTGTTCGACGACTATCTGCACCGACAAGGATCGACACGTGGACGTTCCAGATCGCGCATACCTCTCTGTCGCCCCGATGATGGATTGGACCGACCGCCATTGCCGATACCTCCACCGGCTGTTGTCGCGGCGGGTGCGGCTTTATACCGAGATGGTCACGGCGCCGGCCTTGGTTCGGGGTGGTGCGACGCATCTATTGCGGTTCGACCCCACGGAACACCCCGTCGCGCTTCAGCTAGGTGGGTCCGACCCGGGTGAACTGGCCGAAGCCGCTGCCATGGCCGAGGCCGAAGGGTATGACGAAATCAACCTCAACGTCGGCTGTCCCTCGGACCGGGTTCAATCGGGGACGTTTGGCGCGGTCTTGATGAAATCTCCGGCGCTGGTGGCCGACTGTCTTTTGGCGATGCGGCAGGCGGTTTCGGTGCCGGTCACTGTCAAATGTCGGATTGGCGTCAATGATCAGGACCCCGCCGTCGTGCTGCCGGACTTTCTGGATCACGTTAGGGGCGCAGGTATCAATGAAGTGGCGATCCATGCGCGCAAGGCCTGGCTTGACGGTTTGTCGCCAAAGGAAAACCGCGAAGTGCCGCCGCTTGACTATGATCTGGTTCTGGCGATGAAAGACCGGTTTTCCGACCTGTCGATCTGGATCAATGGCGGCATTGGTTCCCTGGAACAGGCGCAGAGTTTTCTGGCGCGCGGCCTGGATGGTGTGATGATCGGGCGTGCGGCATATCAGACTCCCTGGGACACGCTAGGAACGGCCGATCAGGTCATCTGGGGCGAAGCCTCGCCCTTTGCATCGCCGGACGAAGCCGTCCGCGCCATTGTGCCCTATATCGACGCGCATTTGGCCGAAGGCGGCGGGCTTCACGCGGTGACCCGCCACATGCTGGGGCTGTTTTTCGGGCGTCCTGGCGCACGCGCCTGGCGTCGCCACCTGTCAGAGAACGCACACAAGGATGGGGCGAATTCGGACGTCGTTCTGGCCGCGCTTGACCTGATCGAGGCAAGGCGCGCCGCTTGAAGCGGCTATACGGGTCCTAGGCCAGGTGCGCGGTCGAGGAAATCCAGCACCCTGACACGCATTTCGGCGCTTTCTCCGTGGCCGGTTTTTGGGTCGATAAATGTTTCCAACTGGTTGCTGGCACCAGCGGTGTCATAGGCGGCGTTCAGTCGTCCAATGGCGGGCAGG
>JABDJO010000094.1 GCA_013002465.1 Silicimonas sp.
CTTGAGGAGGGACGATCATGGCACGCGCTGTCACAACCAACCGCAAGGCCCTCAATACCGCAATCGCCTGGATCATCGGATTGTTGATTTTCTTCCCGATCCTTTGGACGATCCTGACCAGCTTCAAGACAGAAGCCCAGGCGATCAACGACCCGCCGATCTTCCTGTTCTTCGACTGGACGCTTGAGAACTATTCGATTGTGCAGGAACGCTCGAACTACATGAAGTTCCTTTGGAACTCGGTCTTTCTGGCCGGCGGCTCGACCATTCTGGGTCTGATCATCGCTGTACCAGCCGCCTGGTCGATGGCCTTTGTGCCCTCGAAGCGGACGAAAGATATCCTTCTTTGGATGCTCTCGACCAAGATGCTTCCCGCTGTTGGTGTTCTGTACCCGATCTACCTGGGTTTCATTCAACTGGGATTGCTCGACAGCCGCGTCGGTCTGGTGATCGTGCTGATGCTGATCAACCTGCCGATCATCGTCTGGATGCTTTACACCTATTTCAAGGAAATCCCGGGCGAGATCCTGGAAGCGGCGCGGATGGACGGTGCCACCTTGAAAGAGGAACTCTTGTACATCCTGACCCCCATGGCCATTCCCGGCATCGCCTCGACGATGCTTCTAAACTTCATCCTGGCCTGGAACGAAGCCTTCTGGACGCTGAACCTGACGGCAGTGAACGCGGCACCATTGACCGCCTTCATCGCCAGCTACTCCAGCCCCGAAGGCCTGTTCTTTGCCAAACTCAGCGCGGCTTCGACCATGGCCATCGCACCAATCCTGATCCTTGGCTGGTTCAGCCAGAAACAACTTGTCCGAGGCCTGACCTTCGGCGCCGTTAAGTGAGGAACGAACATGGGACGTATTCAGCTTAAACAGGTCCAGAAGAAGTTCGGTGACGTCGAAGTCATTCCGCCCCTGGACCTTGAAATCAACGACGGCGAGTTCGTTGTCTTCGTCGGCCCCTCGGGCTGCGGTAAGTCGACATTGCTGCGCCTGATTGCGGGTCTTGAGGACACGACCTCGGGGCACATCGAGATCGACGGCAAGGACGCGACTTCGCTGCCGCCCGCCAAGCGCGGTCTGGCAATGGTGTTCCAGTCTTACGCGCTTTATCCGCACATGTCGGTCAGGAAGAACATCGCCTTCCCGATGAAGATGGCAGGAATGGATCAAGCCGAACAGGAGAAGCGGATCGCCGCGGCCGCCGATGCGCTGAACCTTACTGATTATCTGGACAGGCGGCCGGGCCAGCTTTCGGGTGGTCAGCGTCAGCGGGTCGCCATTGGCCGGGCCATTGTGCGCGAGCCTGCGGCGTTTCTCTTTGACGAGCCTTTGTCGAACCTCGATGCCGCGCTGCGCGTCGGCATGAGACTTGAGATCAGCGAACTGCACAAGCGCCTTGATACAACGATGATTTATGTGACCCACGACCAGGTCGAAGCCATGACCATGGCCGACAAGATCGTTGTGCTTCAGGCAGGTGTGATCGAACAGGTCGGCTCACCGTTAGAGCTGTACAAGACGCCACGGAACAAGTTCGTGGCGGGTTTCATCGGTTCGCCCAAGATGAACCTGATCGAAGGCCCGGAGGCGGCCAAGCACAATGCCCATACCATCGGATCGCGTCCCGAGCACATCTCTGTGTCGACCGAAAGCGGCGACTGGAAGGGCACCGTGGGTGTGTCTGAACACCTTGGAAGTGACACCTTTTTCCACGTCAATGTCGAAGGATTTCCCGAGCCCCTGACCGTGCGCGCAGGCGGCGACGTCGATCTGCACTATGGCGATGCGATCTACCTTACGCCCGATCCGGCCCTGATCCACAAGTTCGACGCCGATGGTTTGCGTATAGAATGAAGCGCCTTGAGGGGAAGGTTGCCATTGTCACTGGCGGTGCGCGCGGTATCGGGAGCGCAATTTGCGAGGCTTTCGCCGCAGCGGGTGCCAAAGTCGCGGTGGCTGATCTTCTTGAAGACGACGCAGAGGCCACGGCCAAAGTGATCGGCGGACTGGCCGTTAAAGTGGACGTAACCGATTTGGCTTCCATAGCATCGGGCGTTGCGGAAGTTGAAGCAGCCTGGGGCGGGATCGACGTTCTGGTGAACAACGCGGGCGTCTTCAACATGGCTTCGCTGGACAAGATCACGGTGGAAGACTACCGCCGCCAGTACGACATTAATGTCGGCGGCACGATCTTCGCCGCCCAGGCTGTGGTGCCGTCGATGAAGCGGCGCGGTGGCGGAGCCATCGTTAACTTCGCCAGTCAGGCCGGGCGGCGCGGCGAGCCGAATATCGCTATTTATTGTTCGACCAAGGCGGCAGTAATCTCGGTCACGCAGTCCCTGGCCCTGGAATTGGCAAAGGACAACATCCGCGTGAACGCCATCGCGCCTGGTGTGATCGACACGCCGATGTGGAAACATGTCGATGCGCAATTCGCGGAATATGAAAACAAACCTATCGGGCAGAAAAAACGCGAAGTGGGCGAAGCGGTACCCCTGGGGCGGATGGGCGATCCGAAGGACGTCGCAGATCCATGCGTCTTCCTGGCCTCGGACGAGGCCCGCTATATTACGGCGCAGACATTGAACGTCGATGGCGGAAACTGGATGAGCTGATGTTGGTTGCCGCGCGGAAATTGTCGAATACCACGCTTTCGGATCTTGGGGCCGAGATCCAGCGACCGACCTATGATCGGTCAGCCCTCACCCCGGGGATTGTGCATATTGGCCTGGGCAATTTTCATCGCGGACATCAAGCCTGGTATTTGCACCGCTTGATGCAGCAAGGCATGGCGTTGGACTGGGCCATCATCGGCGCGGGCGTGCGCGCAGGGGATGAAGCGCAGCGCCAAAGGTTGGCAGCTCAGGATTACCTGACGACATTGATCGAGCTTGACCCTGCCGGACAATCGGCGGAAGTCATTGGATCCATGATCGGATTCGTGCCGGTGGAAGAGGGCAATGCCGCTCTTATCGCTCAGATGGCGGACCCGGCCATCCGCATCGTTTCGCTGACCGTGACCGAAGGCGGATACTACATTGACCCCGTGACCAAAGGGTTTGATGCAACGCACGCGGATATCGAACACGATGCCGCTAATCCCGGCGCACCGCGCACTGCATTCGGTGCCATGGTCGCTGCGCTGAAACAACGCCGAGAGCGGGGCATCGGGCCTCTCACCGGGCAAAGCTGCGACAACCTGCAAGGAAACGGTGCAATTCTGCGTCAGACGGTGGTTTCATTGGCGCGGCTTTCGGATCCCGACCTGGCCGATTGGATTGACGCAAACTGCACATTCCCCAATTCGATGGTCGATTGCATCGTCCCGGCGACAGGACCTAAAGAACTGGAACTCGCCCGGTCCTTTGGCATCGACGACGCGGCCCCCGTAACCCACGAGAATTTCCGCCAATGGGTGATCGAGGATGATTTCTGCGCCGGACGCCCCGATTGGGACAAGGCGGGCGCGACATTCTCGGACGATGTGCATGCCTATGAAGCGATGAAAATCCGCATTCTAAACGGGGGGCATCAGATCCTGGCAAACGCGGGCGAAATCCTTTCTGTCGAGTATATCTCGGGATGCATGGCGCATCCTTTGATCGGCTCGTTTTTCCGGAAAGCCGCGACCCAAGAAATCGCGCCACATGTCGATCCCGTGCCTGGCATGGCACCGGAAGACTATGTCGACCTGATCGACCGCCGTTTCTCGAACCCGCAGATCGTCGATACTGTGCGCCGCGTTGCCTTCGATGGTTCGTCGCGACACACGGGCTTCATTCTGCCTGTACTGCGCGAGGCCCTTGCGGCAGGCACTTCAATCGAAGGGTTGGCCCTGACCGAGGCGCTTTGGGCGCGCATGTGCGAAGGCACCCGCGAGGACGGATCGACCATCGAGCCGAACGACCCGTTTTGGAGCGACTTGACCAAGGCCGCCAAGGCCGCGCGCACCGACCCTGCAGCCTGGTTGGGGCAGTCGCAGTTTTATGGTGACCTGGCCCGAAATCCGCGCTTTGCCGAGGATTTTGGTCGCTGGTTGGACCTGATTTGGTCAGACGGAACGGCGGCCGCGATCGAGGCGTATTTGCGCGATTAGAGGCGTTTTGACCTCGGACAGATTTGGATGGATATGTGGAGCGGTGCCGTATTGCCGTTGCCAAGAAACACGAACGCCCCGGGGCGTTCTTCTCATTTCCTGACCTTCGCTCGTTGGCGAATTTGCGTGAAGCCTAGGGAATGCCGCCGCAATTGGTGCTTCCAATCCGCTGTTGCCAATCAACCTTCGCGCTCAGTTCCGACGGTTGCCACAGCCGATCATGATCCAGCCTGGAACTAAATAAAATCCCGCCCCACGATACCCCTCGGGCCCCTAGGCTGCCGAACCGCCGACCGTCAGGCCACCGATCAGAAGTGTTGGCTGGCCGACGCCCACCGGCACCCATTGGCCTGCCTTGCCGCAATTGCCGATGCCCGGGTCCAAGGCCATGTCGTTGCCGACAGCGCGGATCTGTTTCAGCGCCGTAGCGCCGTCGCCGATGAGGGTCGCGCCCTTGACCGGTGCGCCGACCTTGCCGTTTTCCACCCGATAAGCCTCGGTGCAACTGAACACGAACTTGCCGTTGGTGATATCGACCTGGCCTCCGCCAAAGCCGACGGCGTAGATGCCATCCTTCACGTCAGCCACAATCGCGTCGGGGTCAGCGTTGCCCGATAACATGTAGGTGTTGGTCATCCGCGGCATTGGGGCATGGGCGAAGCTTTCGCGGCGCCCGTTGCCAGTGGGGGCGACGCCCATGAGGCGGGCGTTCTGGCGGTCTTGCATGTACCCAACAAGCACACCGTCTTCGATTAGGGTATTCTTGCCCGACGGCGTGCCTTCGTCATCCACGGTAAGCGAGCCGCGCCGGTCGGGGATCGTGCCGTCGTCAAGCACCGTGACGCCTTTCGAGGCGATCTTCTGCCCCATAAGGCCTGCGAAGGCCGAAGATTTCTTGCGGTTGAAATCGCCTTCAAGACCGTGACCGATCGCCTCGTGCAACAGGATGCCGGGCCAGCCTGATCCGAGTGCGACGTCCATGACACCCGCAGGGGCGGGCACGGCATCAAGATTGACAAGCGCAATGCGCAGGGCTTCACGCGAAAGGTTTTTCCAGTGGTCGGGGTCGATGAGGCCAGTCAATGCGTAACGGCCACCGCCGCCTGCCATGCCCGATTCCCGTCGGCCGTCTTCCTCGACGATCACGCTGACGTTCAGTCGGGTCATGGGCCTTGTGTCGGTGACGGCGTGGCCCTCGGGGCGCAGGATCACGACCTCTTGCAGCGAAGCCGCGAGCGTGGCCGAAACCTGGACCACCCGCGAATCAAGATCGCGGGCGAACGCGTCGATTTCCTGCAGTGTGGCGATTTTCACGGGAAATGTGGCATCGGCCATGGGGTCGGCGTCGCCATAGAGTCTGACGTTGGTGTGCTGAGGGGCATCAGCCAGCGTGCCGCCACCGTCCCCCACGGCAAGGCGTGCGGTTTCGACCGCTCGTTTCAAGGCGTTTTCGCTGATTTCGGTGGAATGGGCATAGCCCGCTGTTTCGCCCCGCACGGCGCGAAGTCCGAATCCTTCTGTCGCGTCGTAGCTGGCAGTGCGCACCCGACCGTCATCATAGGCCAGAACTTCCGACCGGCGGCGTTCAAGAAACAGTTCACCGTCATCGGCGCCCGCCACGGCCTCGCGCAGAAGGGACAGCGCGCGCGCCTCGTCGATCAGCGTGTCGAAGGGGCGAAACTGGGTTTGGGCTGTCATAGAGTGCTCCTTTCCAGGGAAGAGCGAAGCGGCCGATTGCCGCAAGAAGATACCTTGTTCATGCACCTCTAATATGGTTTTTAGCGCACTGAGAACAACCGGTCGGCGGTGCATCACCTGTGCCAGTCGATCAGCTATCGCCAACAGGATCATCAGACGGATGCGCTTTATCACATCTCTTAGCAGCCTGGCCGCGCTTTTCGCGGGCAAAGCGGCCTTTGCACAGGACCTTCCCATCATCGGTACTCCGGTGGACGGAGCCCTTGGATTTCAACCTGCGGCAACGGAACTTGCCCGGGATATTCAATGGCTTGACGGTATGGTGCTTATCATCATCACTGCCATCACCATCTTTGTTCTGGCGTTGTTGCTGCTTTGCATCCTGCGGTTCAACCAGAAAGCAAATCCCGTACCGGCGAGTTTCACGCACAACCAGCCGATTGAGGTGGCATGGACGCTGATTCCCATTGTCATTCTGGTCTTCATCGGGGCGTTTTCACTGCCGGTATTGTTCAAGCAGCAAGAGATTCCCGAAGCCGAGGTGTTCATCAAGGCGACCGGATACCAATGGTACTGGGGCTATGAGTATCCCGACGAAGGGATCGAATTCGAAGGTTATATGATCGGCGTCGATTCCGGCAATCAACTGACACCCGAGACGTCGCAGCAACTGGCGGATGCCGGGTATACGGACGAACATTTCCTTTTGGCGACCGACACTTCGGTGGTTATTCCGACCGGCAAAGTGGTTGTCGTGCAAGTGACCGGTGCCGATGTGATCCACGCCTGGACCATTCCGGCATTCGGCGTGAAACAGGACGCGGTTCCGGGCCGTCTGGCCGAAATGTGGTTCGAAGTCGACGAGGGCCAGGAAGGCATCTATTTCGGCCAGTGTTCCGAGCTTTGCGGTCTGAGCCACGCCTATATGCCGATCACCGTAAAAGCCGTCACTCAAGCCGAATATGACGCCTGGGTTGCCGAAACCAAGGTGGCCGGTGCCTATGTCGAACCCGGTGCGGTTCGGGTTGCGTCGGGCGACTGATCCATGGCCGACGCCTCGATCAACGCAACGCGCAGCTATGAGCCGACTTTCGGCGATTACTTCGCGCTTTTGAAACCACGGGTAATGTCGCTCGTGGTTTTTACCGCGTTGGTCGGACTTTTGGTGGCGCCTGTTTCGTTGCATCCGGTCGAAGCATTTTGTGCAATTCTGTTCATCGCGCTTGGCGCAGGGGCCTCGGGCGCGCTGAACATGTGGTATGACGCCGACATTGATGCGGTGATGCGACGGACGGCCAAGCGGCCAGTCCCCTCGGGCCGGGTCGAACCGGGCGAGGCTCTGGCGATCGGTGTGGGGCTATCGGGGCTTTCGGTGGTCATGCTGGCTTTGGCCACGAACCTGGCGGCGGCTGCGTTATTGGCATTTACGATATTCTTCTACGCCGTTGTCTACACGATGTGGCTAAAGCGATGGACGCCGCACAACATTGTCATCGGTGGTGCGGCAGGCGCTTTTCCCCCAATGATCGGATGGGTGGCCGTGACCGGGACGATCTCGATTGAGGCCGTCCTGATGTTCGCGATCATCTTCATGTGGACACCGCCGCATTTCTGGGCTTTGGCCCTGTTTACCAAGTCCGATTATGGCGATGCCGGGGTTCCGATGCTGACCGTGACCCATGGACGCCCCACCACGCGCCGTCATATCCTGGCCTATGCGCTATTGCTGGTGCCGGTCGCGGGTTGGCTGGCGCTGACGTCGGTCGGCGGGCCAGTCACATTGCTGGCTTTCGCGGTGCTGAACGCCCTGTTTGTGCTGGGGGCCTATCGCATCTGGACGCGGGACGATGCCGAGGCCGAAACCGACAATTATCTGGCCGAACGAAAGTTCTTCAAGCTGTCGCTTTACTACTTGTTCCTGCATTTCGGCGCGCTATTGGTCGATGCCAGCTTGCGGGGGGTGCTATGACCCCGATCAAGGCCACCCATGATCTTCACAAACGCCGGTTTTCGCGGAATCTGGGCGTGGGATTGGCCCTGCTGGGATTGGTGGCGATTGTCTTTGGACTGACGGTCGTCAAGGTAACCCGGGGCGATCCGATGCAGGCCTTTGATCATGCCGTGCGACCCGAATTGGAGGGCACGGGTCAATGAGCATGGATCCGAAGAAAAAGACCGTGCTTCAACTGGTTGGCCTGATCACCGTCATGGGCTCGCTGGCCTGGGCCTCGGTGCCACTTTACGACATGTTCTGCCGGGTGACCGGCTGGGGCGGGGCCACGGATGTGGCCGAGGCCGCATCCGAGAACCCTTTGGACGAGACGATCACGGTGCGGTTCGATGCATCGAACGCCACCGGGATGCCTTGGGAGTTTGCACCGGCGCAGCTGAAAATGACGCTTAGGATCGGCGAAGAGGGCCTGGCCTTTTACGAAGCTCACAACCCCACTGATCGTACGATCGCCGGGACCGCAAGTTTCAATGTCTCGCCATTCACTGCCGGGGCCTACTTTTCGAAGATCGAGTGCTTCTGTTTTGAAATGCAGGTTCTTGAGCCCGGTCAGCGGGTGTCGATGCCCGTCAGCTTTTTCGTTGAACCGGAAATCGTCGAAGATCCCGATGCACGGTTTGTCAAAACCATCACACTGTCTTACACCTTCCACGAAGCCGATCTGCCCGAGGATTATGTCCCCGAGCAGGCGCTTAACTAAACGCCCGAGGAAACGACCGATATGGCGCACGAAAAGAACCACGACTATCACATTCTTGAACCCTCGCTTTGGCCGTTTCTTGGCGCGGTGTCCGGTTTCATCATGCTGTTTGGAGCCGTGCTCTGGATGCAGGGGATCACCTGGATCATGGCGGCGATCGGCTTTGTCGGTGTCGTTTACGTAATGTACGCTTGGTGGTCGGATGTGATCCGCGAATCGAACGTGGGCGATCACACTCCGGTGGTGGCGATCGGTCTGCGTTATGGCTTCATCATGTTCATCATGTCTGAGGTCATGTTCTTTTCGGCCTGGTTCTGGGCGTTTTTCAAGAACGCCATGTACCCAATGGGCCGCGAAAGCCCGATGGTGGACGGTGTCTGGCCTCCCGTTGGCATCGAGACCTTCGATCCCTGGCACCTGCCCCTGATCAACACGCTAATCCTGTTGTGTTCGGGAGCTGCCGCGACCTGGGCGCACCATGCGATTGCTCATGAGAACAATCGCAAGGACATGGCAACGGGCCTGATCATCGCGGTTCTTCTGGGGCTGCTGTTCACGGTTTTCCAAGCCTATGAGTACAGCCACGCGGCCTTCGGGTTCTCGGGCAACATCTATGGCGCGACGTTCTTCATGGCGACCGGGTTCCATGGGTTCCACGTGATTGTCGGCACGATCTTCCTGTTCGTCTGTTATCTGCGCCTGCGCGCAGGACACTTCACGCCCGAGCGTCACATCGGTTTCGAGGCGGCGGCCTGGTACTGGCACTTTGTCGACGTTGTCTGGTTGTTCCTTTTTGCTGCGGTTTACATCTGGGGCGGCTAAGTTCAGGATTTGCGCCGTGCTTTCGCACGTCGCGGTGGGCGAGGGGGCTTTGCCCCCTCGGCACTCTCCCAAAGCAAGTAGACAGATGAAATGGGAAGCCCTTTGCGGCGCTATGTGATCCCCTTGATTTTTGGTTTGGGCGGCTTTGCCGTCCTTCTTTCGTTGGGGCTGTGGCAAATGCAGCGGCTGGCCTGGAAAGAAGCTTTGCTGACGGAGATTGCGGACAGGATCGGCGCAGCCCCCGTTGCTTTGCCGGACGCGCCGGAGATCGACGCGCACCGGTTTCTTCCGGTCGTGATCGAAGGCGACTTCGATGGCCAAGACATTCCGGTGTTCATCGCGCGCGATGGCGGACCGGTGTATCGCTTGGTGGCAAGTTTCGAAACCTCGAAAGGACGCCGCGTGATGGTGGATCGGGGCGGATTCTCGGCCTTGCGGACCCTGGATCCGACGAAGCGAACCGGACCGATGGCGGCAGTGCGCGTGGTTGGCAACCTGCATTGGCCAGATGAGGCGGACAACTGGACGCCTGCACCCGATGCCACCGGCGTTCATTATGGGCGCGATCTGGCGGTGATGGCGGCGGAACTGGGGACCGAACCGGTTCTGATCGTTGCCCGCGAGGTGTCTGTGTCAGACGGGATCGCAACGCCTTATCCGGTGACCTCGGCGGGCATTCCCAACAATCATCTGGGCTACGCGGTGCAATGGTTCGGATTGGCGGCTGTCTGGGCGGGGATGACAATATTCCTGCTCTGGCGTATCCGGAAGCGGAGAGTCTGAGGAAGACCAATGAAGTATATCTCGACCCGGGGGCAGGCCCCGGCACTTTCATTCGAAGACACCATGCTGACCGGGCTGGCCGGGGATGGCGGGCTTTATGTGCCCGAAGAGATCCCGATGCTGGATGTCGAAGCCATTCGAGCCATGCAGGGGCAGAAATACGAAGATGTGGCCTTCACAGTCATGGCGCCATTTGTCGGGGACACGTTCATTGAAGCCGAATTTCGGGCATTGATCACGAAGGCCTATCACGGGTTCGATCATGTGGCGCGCGCACCGTTGAAAGAGTTGGACAGCGATCTTTGGCTGTTGGAGCTGTTCCACGGGCCGACACTGGCGTTCAAGGATTTCGCCATGCAACTGATCGGCCAGATGTTTCAGCATGTGCTGGCACGACGCGGCCAGCGGATCACCATTGTAGGGGCGACAAGCGGGGACACCGGGTCAGCGGCCATCGAGGCTTTCAAGGGGCTGGACAACGTGGATGTGTGTATCCTTTACCCCCACGGGCGTGTCAGCGAAGTGCAGCGGCGGCAGATGACGACGCCGGATGAGGCGAATGTGCATGCGATTGCCGTTGATGGCACGTTTGATGATTGTCAGCGCCATCTGAAGGACATGTTCGCCGATCACGGGTTTCGCGACGACGTGCGGCTGGCGGCAGTGAACTCGATCAACTGGGCGCGCGTGATGGCGCAAGTGGTGTATTTCTTCACCTCGGCCGTGGCATTGGGTGCGCCTGATCGGCGAGTGAGTTTCGTGGTGCCGACAGGGAACTTCGGGGACATTTTTGCGGGTTTTATCGCGCGCGAAATGGGATTGCCGATTGACCGTCTAGTGATTGCGACGAACCAAAATGATATTTTGCACCGCTGCATGCAGACTTCGCGTTATTCCAAACAGGGCGTGCAACCTTCGATCTCGCCGTCGATGGACATCGAGGTGTCGTCGAACTTTGAGCGGGCGTTGTTCTGGGCCCATGGCCGGGATGGGCAGGTGGTTGCCGGGCTGATGGACGATTTGATGACGCAAGGCGCTTTTTCGGTGTCCGGCAACGCCATGGGCGCGCTGGCGGACGTTTATGACAGTGGTATGGCTGATGAGGCCACCACAAGTGCCGAAATTGGTCGGACCCTGGCCATGACCACCGAGTTGGTTTGCCCCCATACAGCCGTCGGCGTTCATGTGGCCCGCGGACGGACCGGGTCTGATCCGAAGATTGTGCTTGCCACGGCCCATCCCGCCAAGTTCCCCGATGCGGTTGAGGCTGCAACGGGGATCCGCCCGCCTCTTCCCAAGCGGATGGCGGACCTCTATGACCGTTCAGAGCGGGTAACCCGGGTTGAAAACGATCTGGCCGCGATACAGACATTGATCCGGGAGAAACGTGCAGAGTGACGGTTCAGCTTCATCGCCTGTCGAACGGCGTTCGTGTCGTGACGGAACACATGCCGGGATTGCAGTCGGCGTCGATCGGGGTTTGGGTTGCCGCGGGCGGTCGCCACGAGCGAGCCGAGCAGAACGGTATCGCCCATTTCCTGGAACACATGGCGTTCAAGGGCACCAAGACGCGCACCGCCTTGGAAATTGCCGAAGCCATCGAGGACGTGGGCGGGTTCATCAACGCCTATACCTCGCGCGAGATGACATCGTATTACGCACGGGTTCTGGCCGAAGACACGGGCCTTGCGCTCGACGTTTTGTCGGACATCGTGCTGAACCCCGTTTTCGATCCCCACGAAATCGAGGTCGAGCGCCATGTGATCCTGCAAGAGATCGGGCAGGCTCTGGATACGCCCGACGACATCATCTTTGACTGGTTGCAGGAAACGGCCTTTCCCGACCAGCCCTTGGGGCGTCCGATTCTTGGTCCCTCGACCATGGTCGAAAAATTCAATGCCAACGATCTCTCTGCTTTTGTGAACGAACGCTATGCGCCGGGAAACCTGATTGTGGCGGCGGCCGGTGGAGTGGATCACGACCACATCGTTCGGATGGCCGAAGAAAGGTTCGGGCATCTTGCCCCGGTCGTGCAGGTCGAGACCGAGCCCGGGCGTTTCGCAGGTGGCGAGTGCCGCGTCGAGAAAGGGTTAGAACAGGCGCATGTGGCCCTGGCCTTTGCCAGCCCTGCCTACCGCGACGACAGTGTTTATACCGCGCAGATTTTCGCAATGACCATGGGGGGTGGCATGTCCTCCCGTCTGTTCCAGGAGGCTCGCGAAAAGCGGGGGTTGTGTTACACGATCTTTGCGCAGACCGGCGCCTATTCGGACAGTGGGCTGATGACGATCTATGCAGGAACCAGCGGTGAAGAGGTTGGTGATCTATTGGGGTTGACCGTAGATGAAATGCGGCGGGCGTCGGATGACATGTCGCAAGACGAACTTGCGCGGGCACGGGCGCAACTGAAGGCTGGCATGTTGATGGGACTGGAAAGCCCCGCGAACCGGGCCGAACGGTTGGCGCGTCTTCTGGCGATCTGGGACCGCGTGCCGGGGATCGAGGAAACGGTTGAAAAGATCGAGGCCGTCACCATCGAAGCCGTGCGCGCGATGGCTGGGCAGATGGCCGCCAGCGGTGCAGCTGCACTGGCCCTTTATGGCCCCGTATCCTCGGCCCCCTCGGTCGAGGATGTCACGGGACGACTGGCGGCCTGATGCTAAGGTTTCGCGGTCGGGTCCGGATCGACACCGAAAGCATGGTGCTTCGCCCGCCGGTGCATTCCGATTTCCGGTCGTGGTCGGCTTTGCGACGCCAAAGTGCCCAATTCCTGCAGCCCTGGGAACCTTCCTGGTCATCAGATCATCTGACGCGGAAGGGATTCGTTAACCGGGTCTATTGGGCCAACCGGTCGATTGCACAAGGCACGGCGGTGCCCCTTTTTCTGGTCCGGCGCGAGGACACGCAAATTCTGGGCGCCATCACCATCGACAATATCAGGCGTGGTCCGTCGCAGGCCGCAACCATCGGTTATTGGATCGGAGAACCCTACGCCCGCAAAGGATATATGCGCGAGGCGCTGTCTGCGGCGGTGCATTATGCTTTCGACGTTCTCGATCTCAGCCGTTTGGAAAGTGCCTGCCTGCCCGAGAACGAGGCCTCGAAGGGGCTTTTGGAACAGTGTGGCTACAAATACGAAGGCGTGGCGCAAAGTTACCTGCAGATCAACGGACGGTGGCGGAACCATGTGCTGTACGCCAACCTGCGCCGGGATAGGCGAGGGCGCGTGGAAAGCTAGACGCTCCGCTCAACTCAGGTGCCGGGTTCCCGGTCGCCGCCCTTCGCGCGTTGAATTTTGAAAAACTGGGTCAGCGATTTTCGGGCGTTGCGTTTGAAGGTGCCAATGGGTTCGTCCGAGTCCATGCGGTCAACGCGGAACATGCGGAAATCGTCGCGAAGGTCGCACCAAGCGACAAGGGTCCAGACCTTGCCCCAGAAAAACAGACCCAAGGGGCAGACGGTTCGGTCCGAGATTTGGCCGGTTTCTGTGGTATAGGAAATTTGCATGCGAGTGCGTTTTTCAATCGCGTCTTCCAGCCGGTCAAGTCGGGCACGGGTGGCGTCGTCAAGATCGCTCATCTGGAGAGCATGGACCTGAACGCGCTCGGCGCTGTTACGTTCATGTTCGGGCAGAACGGCATTGATCTTGACCAGGGCTTCCTCGGCGGCTTCTGCCATCGAAGCTCCACCCCAGGCGCGGATCAGGCGGGCTCCGGCCACAAGGGCCACGATTTCTTCGCGAGTGAACATGAGGGGCGGCAGATCAAAGCCCGTGCGCATCACATAGCCGACGCCAGCTTCGCCTTCGACAGGCACGCCCGAGCCGATGAGATCGGCGATGTCGCGGTAGATCGTGCGATCCGAGACTTCTAGCCGTTCGGCCAGTTTGCGGGCTGTGACAAGCCGACCGCCCCTAAGATGCTGAACGATCTGGAAAAGACGGTCGGCGCGGCGCATGGCTCAGCTCTTGTTGGCTTCGAACAATCCGATGGAGTTGCCGTCGGGGTCTTCGCCATATTGAAAGCGGCCCGGCGGGATGGCAATTGGATCGGATTTGACCGTACCGCCCGCAGAGGCGAACCTTGCTGCCGTAGCTTCAAGCGTGTCAGGCACTGCTAGGTGGATCGTCGGCCCGGTGCCGGGAGCCGCCGGATCGCCGGGGTACAGGTGGCCTGCGATCCCGTTTTCCGAATCGCCCGTGGGGATGAAAGATATCGGGTTCGGACCGCTTTCGTCCCGGTTCAGGGCATAGTCGAAGACCTTGGAATAAAAGGCCATGCCCCGATCCAGATCGCGCACGGGAATTTCCGTCCAGACGACAGCATTGGCAGGAGAGAAGCTCATTTTTTGTGTTCCTTTCATGGTTGATGAGCCTCTTATCGCATAAGTCTCCTGACAGCATTGTGTCAGGATATTACAGAGCCGTATTGCGCCCGGCTGCGACGTTTAAAAGGGCTTCTGGCCGCTGATGATATATGCGGCTGTGGGAAACTCGGCGGTGCCTTCGTCGGTGGTAAATTCTGAAAGCTCGGAATCGACATCGGTCAGAACAGACTCGATCTCGGCTTCGTCCAGCGTAATCCCGAACATCGGAAGCCAGCCGCGGAGCTCGGCCTCGACCATTACGCGGGGGCTTGGGAAAGTCGCGGTTTCGGTCTTTGAGACAGAGGTCACTGCCTCAAACCCTGCCTCTCGAAACAACGATTCCGCCTCGGATTGGCTGGAAAAGGAGAATGGCACCCTCACGGCGTCGCCCGCAGCCGGGCTTACTAGACGATCAAGCAGAGTGGCGACGCGTTTATATGCCGGGTTGTCTTCAAGCGGACCCCAGGCGGCGAATGCGAACCGACCGCGGGGTTTCAGGACTCGGGCGGTCTCCCTTGCGGCTTCTTCGCGGTCAGCAAAGAACATGATGCCGAACTGCGAAATCGCATGATCAAAACTGGCGTTGTCAAATGGCAGATCCTCGGCAGAACCCACTATCCAGACAATTTCTGCGTTCATTTCGCTGGCCGCCGAAATCATGCCGGGCGCGGCGTCAAGCCCGACAACACGTCCCGAAGGCCCGGTCAATCTATGGGCGTGGCGCGCCAGAACCCCGGATCCGCACGCAATATCCAAGACGTGGTCCTCTGGCCTGATGTCGATAGCTTCGATAATGTGGGTGGTCCAGGGGGCAAAGAGTGCGGGCACAAACAGCGCTTCATAGCCGCGCCCTGCAGCGCGTTCTTCGTCGTTTGCCGCAGTTGTCATGTCAATCTCCTCCAAGATTCAGCATCGCGTAATGGGTCGGGATTAGTCATGTCTTGGTAAGTTCGTCGGATGGGATGATCGGAAAGAACTGGCCGTAGGACCAGAGACCGAACCAGCTTGTCTCTTCGTGGTCTGCGTGGGCGCCGATGTCGACCAGGCGATAGAAACTTTTGCGGTCGATCAGTGCCTCAAGTTCGGCGCGGATCAGGACATAGGGCGAAGGTTCGCCGGTTTCGGGGTCGCGCACCACGCGGATCGGGTTTTCGGGGCCTGCGACAGCGGTGTCGCCCAGGTTGGTTTCAAAGGTAAGGTTTTGGTCTTTGCCTTGCCCCTCGGCAGTGAAATCGACCGCAACAAAAGGCGCATCGTCAACCGTGATTCCCACCTTTTCGACGGGCGTGACCAGCACGTAGCGGTCGCCGTCCCTGCGCAAGATGGTGGAAAACAGGCGTACCAACTCGGGCCGACCAATGGGTGTGCCCAGATAAAACCAGGTGCCATCCCGCGCGATCCGCATGTCCAGATCGCCACAATCGGGGGGATTCCACAGGTGAACCGGCGGTAATCCGCGCTTGGACGCAGTTCTTGCGGCGGCGGCGATGCCTTCTGCGGACGGTTTCACGTTGTTTTGATTATCATCTTGTTTTGCCATTTGTGCCCGGCGGAATAGTTCGGTCTACTAGGCATCATAATCTGAACTGGAGCGATTGCCATGTCCGACACACCCGAACTTGTCGCCGAGATCGAAGGGCTGGGGGCCAAGCTTGCCGATGCCAAGGCCAGCATCACCAAACGATTCATCGGCCAGGAGCAAGTCGTTGACCTGGTCTTGTCGGCGATTCTTTGTGGTGGACACGGGCTTTTGGTTGGTTTGCCTGGGCTTGGGAAGACGCGGCTGGTTGACACGCTGTCGACTGTTCTTGGCCTTGATGGCAAACGCGTACAGTTCACGCCCGATTTGATGCCTGCGGATATTTTGGGGTCCGAGGTTCTGGAAACCGGCGCTGATGGCAGCCGGGCTTTCAAGTTCATCGAGGGCCCGATCTTTTGCCAGCTATTGATGGCGGATGAAATCAACCGGGCCAGTCCCAGGACCCAATCGGCCCTGTTACAGGCGATGCAGGAAAAATCGGTGACCGTGGCGGGCGCGCCGCATGATCTGCCGGTGCCCTTCCACGTATTGGCGACCCAGAACCCGATCGAACAGGAAGGCACCTATCCTTTGCCCGAGGCTCAACTTGACAGGTTCCTGGTGCAAATCGACGTGCCATATCCCGATCGCAACACCGAGCGCGACATTCTTCTGGCGACCACGGGTGTGGAAGAAGCCCAGTCAAGCCGGGTCTTTTTGCCCGAAGAACTGATTGCAGCTCAGCACGTTGTACGGCGCATGCCCGTGGGCGAAGGCGTGATGGAACTGATCCTTGATCTGGTGCGCGCCTGTCGGCCCGAAGAAACCGGTGCCCTTGATGTCGTGCGCGAGCATGTGGGCTGGGGCCCCGGACCCCGCGCCGCTCAGGCTTTGATGTTGACCGTGCGTGCGCGGGCCTTGCTGGAAGGGCGCCTTGCCCCGTCGGTCGAGGACGTTTCTGCGTTGGCCACGCCCGTTTTGACCCATCGCATGGCGTTGAGCTTTGCGGCGCGGGCGCAGGGGCTGGAATTGCCCGATGTCATAGGAGAGGTCGTTCGCGATGTGACCCGGGTCGAGGCAGCCGCGTGAGCACTGATGCCAATCTATTGCCGGGTGATGCACCGGCGCGTCTGAGGCGCGATGCGGAAACGCTTGCGGGTCCGCTGCCGCCCTTGCTGGCGGCGGCCGAGCATCTGGCGTCAAGTGTCATGTCGGGCGAACATGGGCGGCGGCGCGCCGGGCAAGGCGACGAGTTCTGGCAATATCGCCCGAGCCATGCCGGCGACGAGGTTCGGATGATCGACTGGCGCCGGTCGGCCAAAGCCGATGATGCGCTTTTCGTGCGCGAAAAAGAGTGGCAGGCGGCGCAATCGGTGATGATCTGGCTGGATATGGGCCAATCCATGCGGTTTGCGTCGGACAAGTCATTGCCGACCAAGGCGCATGATGCCCGGCGTCTGGCTTTGGCTTTGTCGGTGTTATTGATCCGGGGCGGAGAGCGGGTCGGATTGACCAATCTTGGAATGCCGCCAAGGGCCGGGCAGTTGCAGTTGATGCGGTTGACTTCGGCCATGGCAGAAGGCGACGATACCAGCGATTACGCTGCACCGCGACTTGGCGGCGCACCGTCCCGGTCCCGGGCTGTGTTCTTGTCGGATTTTCTGGGTGACCTCGGGCCGGTCCGCGAAGCTTTGACGCGTGCGGCGGACCGGGGCATTGACGGCGTTTTGTTGCAGATCCTCGACCCCCAGGAAGAGGCCTTTCCCTTCGATGGCCGCACGATCTTCGAATCGGTCGGGGGTACTTTGCAGCACGAAACGCTGAAGGCTGGCGATTTGCGCGACCGCTATCTGGCGCGGCTTGCCGATCGAAAGGCCGAGTTGAGGTCTCTCGCCCGGATCACCGGCTGGCAATATCATCTGCATCATACGGGGACTCCCGCGGCCGCCGCCCTGTTGTGGCTCTATTCGGCGCTGGAGCGGGTGCATTGATGATGGATATGCAGCGAAACCAAGCGCTGACCGACCGTCTCGTCCCATCGGTGACTGAGGGGGCTGACTGATGTGGGTTATTGGCAACCTTGGATTTACCGCGCCCTGGCTTTTGCTGGGGTTGGTCCTGTTGCCGATCCTGTGGCTTTTGTTGCGAGCAGTTCCGCCTGCGCCGATCCGGCGCCGGTTTCCCGGCGTGGCTTTGTTGCTGGGGCTCAGCGATGACGAAACCCAGACGGATCGCACCCCCTGGTGGTTACTGCTTTTGCGGACGTTGGCGATTGGTGCGGCCATCGTCGGGTTTGCAGGTCCTGTTCTGAACCCCGAAACCAAGCCAGACGGAGATGGCCCGTTGCTTGTCTTGCTGGACGGAAGCTGGGCCGAGGCTCCCGATTGGAACCAGCGGGTCGACCGGGTCGAGACGTTGCTGGACGAAGCGTCGCAAGCGGGCCGGGAAACCGCCGTTGTTTCACTGACTGATCTGCCTGCCGATGGCACTCTGCCATTTCGCGCAGCTGCAGACTGGTACGCCCAGTTACCAGGCTTTCTTCCCGCGGCATGGTCGCCGGACGGGGCGTCCACGCTTGAATGGTTCAATACACTTGGTGGGCCTTTCGATACTTTCTGGTTCTCGGACGGCTTGGATCGGGATTGGCGCGCTTCGCTACTTGAAGCGCTGCAGGGACGAGGAAGCGTTACCGTCTTCGAAAGTCCGCGCCCGGTTTGGGCCTTGGGTCCAGCGGAATTCAGCGATGGCACTGTCAGTGTGCCTGTTCTGCGTAATCGCGGCGGAACGGAGGGCACCATCACCGTGACCGGCCATGGGCTTGATCCCAGTGGCACGCCCCGGCAACTGACGACGGTGGATGTGACGCTGGTGACCGGAGAGTTGGGGGGCTTGGCGGAATTGACGCTGCCTGCGGAACTTCGCAACCGGGTCACCCGGTTTGAGATCGCGGGTGTCCGTTCGGCGGGGGCAGTCAGCCTGACGGATGACAGCCTCAGACGCCGCGAGGTTGCCGTCGTTGCGGCGCGAGACGAACGCGAGGGTCTGCGGCTTTTATCGCCGACCCATTATCTGGAGCAGGCCCTGACCCCGAGTGCGGATCTGATCGGAGGGGCGATTGGCGATATCGTCTTGGCCAATCCCGATGTCATTGTGCTGGCCGACGTCGTGGCGCTGGCGGGGACCGAACCGGAAGTTCTGGAAGACTGGGTGCGGCAGGGTGGTTTGTTGTTGCGATTTGCCGGACCACGTCTTGCGGCATCGGATTTCGGGCGCGATGCAGAAGACACCTTGATGCCGGTTCGACTGCGGGCCGGGGGCCGAACCGTCGGTGGGGCCATGAGTTGGGGCGAACCAAAGGCGTTGCGTGCATTTTCCGCCGAAAGTCCGTTCTTCGGGCTTGCGATCCCCGACGATGTGACGGTGTCGAGCCAGGTCATGGCGCAACCCGACCCCACTTTGGCCGAGCGCACGATAGCCACGCTTGCCGATGGCACGCCTTTGGTGACGCGCAAACGGCTGGACCAAGGGCAGGTGGTTCTGTTCCACGTGACGGCCAATGCCGACTGGTCAAGCCTGCCGTTGTCGGGGTTGTTCGTGAAAATGCTGGAACGGCTTGCGGTCTCGACCCGTCTTTCTACTTTGGATGCCGAGGATTTGGTGGGCACCTTGTGGACTCTGGATCAAAGGTTGACCGGGTTTGGCGAGGTCGAGGCGTCCGGGTCGCTGGCCGGGATCGAAGGTGAAAAGCTGGCGAGCGATCCACGCGGCCCGGAGTTGCCTCCGGGGCTGTATGTGGGTGAGAAACGACGAATTGCCCTGAATGTTCTTGATCGGGAGGCGACCCTTGCCGCAACGGTCTGGCCCGCTGATGTGACCGTCGAGGGGTTCGCCGTCCAGCGCGAGATGCCGTTGAAGGGAATTATCCTGTCGATTGCGCTGGCTGCACTGATGATCGACATTCTGGCGACTCTCTGGTTGTCGGGTCGGCTGACACGGGCCGCAGCGACGGCAAGTGTGGGGGCGATGCTGTTGCTCTTGCCGGTGCCCGAAGTTCAGGCCCAGGATCAGGACATCGACCGCATCCTGTCTGCGGCATCCGAAGTGACGTTGGCCCATGTGATCACTGGCGATTCCCGGGTCGACGAGGTGGCCGAGGCCGGATTGCGTGGCTTGTCGAACATCATCTTCCGACGTACGTCCATCGAGCCTGCGGACCCCATTGCGGTAAATCTGGAAACCGATGAGCTTTCGGTTTACCCGTTCCTTTACTGGCCCGTCACCGCCAACCAGCCACGACCATCCTCTGACGCATATGCCAAGTTGAACCGTTACCTGCGCACCGGCGGGCTGATCTTGTTTGACACCCGCGACGCCGGCACATCTGGATTTACGACCGGAAGCCCGAACGGCCGCAAGTTGCAACAATTGGCGTTGCCTTTGGATGTGCCGCCGCTAGAGCCCATCCCGACCGATCATGTGCTGACACGAACGTTTTACCTATTGCAGGATTTCCCGGGGCGGTATCTCAGCCGTGAGGTTTGGGTCGAAGCCGCTCCGGTTGGGGCAGAGCAGGCCGAAGGGATGCCGTTTCGTAACCTCAATGACAATGTGACCCCCGTTGTGATCGGAGGCAACGATTGGGCTGCCGCCTGGGCCGTGGATGCGAATGGCCGCCCGATGTTCCCGGTGGGGCGTGGATTTGCCGGAGAACGCCAGCGCGAGATCGCCTATCGTTTCGGAATTAACCTGATCATGCATGTGCTGACGGGCAACTATAAGTCCGATCAGGTCCATGTTCCGGCATTGCTGGACCGGTTGGGACAATGAGGGGTCGCTGATGGAAACCGGCAGCATCATATTCGACCCGCTTTTGCCCTGGCCGGTGCTTTACGGTGCAATTGCATGCGCACTGATCTTCGCTCTGGTTGCTGTTTGGCGCGGCCTTTCCGCGTGGTGGCTTAGGGGACTTGCGTTGGCGGTTCTACTGCTGGCCATTGCCAATCCTTCGCTTCAGACCGAAAACCGAAATCCACTGAGCGATATTGTTGTTCTGGTGGTGGATGAAAGCTCTAGCCAGGGCATCGACGTCCGGCCCGATCAGGTCGCCACAGCCATTGCGGGTGTTGAAGCCGGGATCGCACGATTGGCGAATACCGAACTCAGGGTGGTTCGCCTGGGCGACAGCGATGGCAACCGTGGCACGCTACTGATGCAGGCCCTTGCCGATGCCATGGCCGAAGAACCGCGTGCCCGACTGGCCGGTGCGATCCTTCTGAGCGATGGCCAATTGCATGACATTGAACGCGCGCCTGACTTGCCTGCGCCATTGCACGTTTTATTGACTGGGGAAGATGACGATTGGGATCGCCGGTTGCTGGTCCAGAACGCTCCGGCATTTGCCATAATAGGAGAACCGGTCACTCTGACGCTCAGGATCGAAGACCAGGGCAACGTGCCTTCGGGTCTTCCGGACCTGGCCGATATTGATATTTCGGTGGATGGCGACGAACCGCAGCGTTTCCAGGTTCCAACGGGCCAGGACCTGGAATTACCGGTGACCTTGGGCCACGGTGGTATGAACGTGATCCAGTTCACCTTGCCGGAACAGGACGGCGAGTTGACAGCGCGCAACAATGCGGCCGTGGTTCAAATCAACGGTGTTCGCGACCGCTTGCGGGTCCTGCTGATTTCGGGCGAACCGCATGCAGGCGAACGGACCTGGCGCAACTTGCTGAAATCCGACGCTTCGGTCGATCTTGTGCATTTCACCATTCTGCGCCCGCCGGAGAAACAGGACGGCGTGCCGGTGAACGAGTTGAGCCTGATCGCTTTTCCGACGCGTGAATTGTTTCTGGACAAAATCAACGAGTTCGATCTGATCATCTTTGACCGTTACAAACGACGCGGCATTCTGCCGGCCATCTATCTGGACAACGTGCGCCAGTATGTTGAGCAGGGAGGGGCCTTGCTGGTGGCGGCCGGGCCTGATTTTGCCTCTGCGGAATCCATCTATCGCTCTCCCCTTTCTGAAATTCTGCCCGCGGAACCGTCGGGGCGTGTGCGCGAGGAACTCTATCTGCCCGAGGTCAGCGATTTGGGGCAACGTCATCCGGTAACCGAGGGCTTCATGCCTGCGGCGGAAGAGGGTGACGACACTACTGCTCCCTGGGGCCGCTGGCTTCGACTGGTCGAGGTGATGGTTGGCACAACCGGTAACACCATCATGACCGGGGCGGATGACTCGCCACTTTTGGTGTTGGACCGGGTGGGCGAAGGGCGCGTTGCACTTCTGGCTTCCGATCACGCCTGGCTTTGGTCGCGTGGGTTCGAGGGTGGCGGGCCGCAGCTTGAATTGTTACGCCGTCTTTCCCATTGGATGATGAAAGAGCCCGATCTGGAGGAGGAGGCTCTGACTGCATTGGCCGAGGGCCAAACGATGACCGTCACCCGCCGCACCTTGAAAGACGAGGTTGGCTCGGTCGAAATTACGGGGCCGGATGGTGTCGTCGTCACAGTCCCCCTGGAAGAGGTTTCGCCGGGACGGTTTTCGGCCGAGTGGGTCGGGCCCGAGATGGGGCTTTACCGCCTGAAAGAAGGCGACAAGGAAAGCGTCGTTGCCCTGGGGCCAGCCGCGCCTAAGGAATTTGAGGAAACGATTGCCAATGCGGATCTCTTGCGGCCCTTGGAGCAGACTGTGCGCGGGGGTGTTCATCGCATAGCCGAGGATATCCCCGATATTCGCCGTGTACGTGCGGGCCGGGCTGCTTCGGGGCGGGGTTGGATCGGAATCACCCCGCGCGAGGCCTATCTGACCGCCGACATTCGCATTTCGCCCTTGTTGCCGTCCTGGGCTTTTTTGTTGCTGGCCTCGCTTCTGGCAGTCGGTGCCTGGCTTTGGGAATGTCGGCGCTAGGTGGCGTTTGCGATTGCTAAAGACTTTTCCGGTTATGTGGGCACATCTTTCACCCATTGTAAGGTGCGCCATGTCTTTGTCAGAACGTCAGAGGGCGATATCGGAAGGACTTGCTTTCGATGATGCCGGCTTGTTCCGCTCTGGGATCGTCCAAGTTGTTGTCGAAGTAACACCGCAGTCACGCACAACACGCGATGGCGATCTGGTGGTGCGTGGTTTCGTCGGCAAAAAAGAGATTGAAGTCGTTTTTCCCGGCCAGCGGCAACTTGAGGCCGCGCCCATGATCCAACGAATGCACCAGCGATTGCAGGCGAAGCGGCGCGAGCTTGTCGGCGCCGACCCCCTATCCATCGTGAGCGGGCTGCGTCAAAGGCTGCGCATTGATGGCATCTGGCGCGTCAGGATGTTGGCTGAATTGAACGGAATGCCCGTGCGCCGGTTTCAGTTGGTTGCGGCACGTTGGCGTTATCGCTCGGCGGAAGGGGTAGAACATTTGTGTGGGCATTTGCCTTCGGCATAAACCTGTTCCCAGGTGCCCGGGATAGGAATCGCTCAGGTGGTCCAGGCTAGGTGTGAAATCCTTCTAGGTCGTTCATCCGGTTCGGAGCTGGGTTGCACTTACCATCCAAATTGCTGGCGTTGGCCATGCAGTAAGTTTGACGCGCTCGGGTCTGGAGGGAAAGGCTCAGTCCGCTTCAACTATGTCCCATCCAAGGGCCTTGGCCACAGTGAAGATGTCCTTGTCGCCGCGTCCGCACATGTTCATGCAGATGATGTGATCCATTGGCAGGCCAGGCGCGATCTTGGCCACATGCGCCAGGGCGTGCGAGGGTTCCAGTGCCGGGATAATGCCTTCGGTCTCGCAAGACAATTGAAACGCCTCAAGCGCTTCGATGTCAGTGATAGCCACGTATTCGGCGCGCCCAATCTCGTGTAACCACGAGTGCTCGGGGCCGATGCCCGGATAATCGAGACCGGCGGAAATGCTAAATCCTTCAAGGATTTGACCATCGTCGTCCTGCAAAAGATAGGTGCGATTGCCGTGCAAGACTCCGGGCCTTCCACCCGTCAATGATGCGCAATGCTCCATATTGGCATTCACGCCTTTGCCTCCCGCTTCGACACCGATGATCTGCACTTCTTTGTCGTCAAGAAACGGGAAAAACAGCCCCATGGCGTTCGATCCACCCCCAATAGCGGCGATGACGGTATCGGGCAGACGGCCTTCGGCCTCTTGCATCTGGGCCTTGGCTTCCTTTCCGATAATCGCCTGGAAATCGCGGACCATGGCGGGATAGGGGTGGGGGCCGGCAACTGTGCCGATGCAATAAAAGGTGTCGCGCACATTGGTAACCCAGTCGCGCAAGGCATCGTTCATGGCGTCCTTCAGGGTGCCGCGCCCGCTGGTGACGGGCACCACTTCGGCTCCTAGAAGTTTCATGCGGAACACGTTCGGCTTTTGCCGCTCCACGTCATGGGCACCCATGTAGACAATGCACTTCAACCCGAATTTGGCGCAGACGGTTGCGGTTGCGACTCCATGCTGACCTGCGCCGGTTTCGGCGATGATGCGGGTCTTGCCCATGCGGCGGGCCAGGATGATCTGACCAAGGACGTTGTTGATCTTGTGTGCGCCGGTGTGATTCAACTCGTCGCGTTTCAGATAGATCTTTGCGCCGCCAAGGCGTTCGGTCAGCCGTTCTGCAAAATATAGCGGCGAGGGGCGGCCCACATAGTGGGTCCAGAGGTAATTCATTTCGTCCCAGAAACTCTGGTCGGTTTTTGCCTTTTCGTATTCGGCCTCAAGATCAAGGATCAAGGGCATCAAGGTTTCGCTGACGAACCGACCGCCAAACTGGCCAAACCGGCCTTTTTCATCTGGTCCGGTCATGAAAGAGTTGAAAAGATCATTCGCCATCGCAGCGCGCTCCCCGAAAATGACCGCTCAGATCTATCGCTCCGTCCCGGATGAGGCAAGCGGCCTTCGGGCGACAGCGCTAATACTCTGCAAAGGGGTAAACTGCCGATCAGGCCGCAATGTCGAAGCGGGGCGGCAGATCGCCCATATCTCGCGCGCGGTCCAGCAGTTCGGGGATGTTTTCATCCAGCGACGCAGCAAGTTCGTCAAAGCTGTTGATGACAAAATAAACCGGTTGGAGAATGTCGATCCGATAGGCCGTTCGGAAAATGGTCATCAAATCAAAAGGCAGGACGTCGGCTGTGCCGCACTTTGCGTGATCGACTTCGGACGGTGACGACATGATCCCTGCGCCAAAGGCCTTCAACGCCCCGTCTTCCCGGATCAGTCCGAATTCGACGGTAAACCACCACAGCCGATAAAGCCGCAGGACGTGTTTTTTCGGAACTTCCTGCGCAAGGCCGCCGAAGCGCTCCATGAAGACGCAGAATGCCGGGTCTGTCAGCATCGGGCAATGGCCGAACACTTCGTGGAAGATGTCCGGTTCCTCGATGTAGTCGATGTGTTCACGGCGGCGAATAAAGGTGGCCACCGGAAAACGGCGTTCGCTCAGTAGGCCGGAGAATTCAGCCTGAGGAATGATTGCTGCAACGGGCTTCACGCCAGCGCCAGTCAGCGCGTTCAGGCGTTGGTCAATTTCCGAGACCTGAGGCACAGAGTTGGGCGAGAATCCCAGCTTCTCTTGTCCCGCCAGGTACGACAAACAGGCGAAATCCCCAAGCTTTTCCATCTGTCGGCGGTACAATTCGCTCCAGATCGCAGTTTCTTCGGCGTCATATCGGAACCGCCCGTCAGGACCGGGAATTTTGGAGGTGTAAGTGCTGGATTTTCCCATAGTATAGCCTCTGTGAATATGTGCAGTTTATTCCGGGATGAGTAGATATTCTTGCCGTTATCAGCAATGATAGCTAGAATTTCGGCAGAAATTCTCGTAATCAAGGGAAATATGAAATTATCCGACCAAGATCGAGCTATCCTGCGCGAAATCCAGCAGGGTGCCGACAGTTCGCTGGCGGCACTGGCTGAACATCTTGGCATGGCGCAGTCCACGCTTTGGCGGCGCATGAATGATCTGACGGCATCCGGCGTAATCCGGCGGCGCGTCGCCTTGTTGGATCCGGTGATGGTGGGGGCCAGTCTTTGTGTTCTGGCGCAAATTACCCTTGAGGATCATTCCGAGGAGGTTGTCGAAGGCTTCACGCGGATGATTGAGCGGCATCCCGAAATCCTGGAGTGCCACAAGATTTCAGGGGCAGCCGATTACGTGCTGAAGGTGAGGGTGGCGGATATGGAGGCGTATGAAGCTTTCCAGACACGCCACTTGCTGCGCAGCCCCTGGGTGCGGTCGGTTCAGTCAAGTTTTGTGCTGAAAGAGGTCAAGGCGACAACGGAACTGCCGATATAACCAGCCATTTCACACGCTAAGGGTCAGCGCGAGGCAACCATCCCCATGATGTCATAGGTCCGGGTCAATATCGGTGCCGCAATCTCTTCGGCGCGACCGGCGCCCTCGCCCAGAATGCGGTCGATTTCGGCCGGATCATTCATAAATCTGGTCATCTCGTCCGTGATCGGTGCAAGGGTCGCCACAGCGGCTTCGGCCAGATGGGGCTTGAACTGGCCCCACTGCCACCCTGCGACCTCGTTCATGATATCTTCAGTCGAGCGGCCGGACAGAGCGGCATAGATATCGACCAGGTTGCGAGCTTCCGGGCGGTCTTTGAGGCCCTCATAGCTGTCGGGCAGGGGCTCGGGGTCGGTGCGGGCCTTGCGAAATTTCTGGGCGATTGTGTCGGCATCGTCGCTCATGTTGATACGGCTCATGTCCGAGGGATCGCTTTTCGACATCTTCTTGGTGCCATCGCGCAGAGACATGACCCGTGTGGCCGGACCTTCGATCACGGGTTCGGTGATAGGAAAGAAGTCGACACCGAAATCATGGTTGAACTTGGCGGCAATGTCGCGGGTCAACTCAAGGTGCTGTTTCTGATCGTCGCCCACGGGCACATGGGTGGCGTGATAGACCAGAATGTCGGCAGCCATGAGTGCGGGATAGGCAAAAAGCCCGAGCGAGGCGTTTTCCGTGTTCTTGCCGGCCTTGTCTTTCCACTGGGTCATCCGGCCCATCCACCCCATGCGGGCCACGCAGTTGAAAACCCATGCAAGTTGGGCGTGCTGTGGCACCTGGCTTTGGTTGAAAAGGATCGAACGCGCCGGATCAATGCCAGCCGCCATAAAGGCCGCAGCTGCTTCGCGGGTGCTTGCCTTCAGGGCCACAGGATCTTGCCAGACTGTGACCGCGTGCAGGTCGACCATGCAGTAGATGCATTCATGGGTCGCCGCGTCCTGCATATCGACAAAGCGCTTCAGGGCACCCAGATAGTTGCCCAAGGTAAGCCCGCCAGACGGCTGGATGCCCGAAAAGACGCGAGGCGTGAAGTCTGATCCCGTCATATGCACCGATCCTCTGGATTTTTTGCCTCGTGCGGCTTACCGAGAGGGGCCAGCCCCGTCAAGAAAGCCTCTGATGTCCGACGAAGAATATTCTCAGCCGCTGTTCAATGCCTTGCCGCCTGCTGTGGTCGCTTTGGCTTTGGCGATATTTGGTGTCGAAGTGCTTTTGGCGCTAGCAAGTCGCGGCTATATCGGCGGGACCGAAGGGCTGGGCTGGCGTGTGCAGGCTGTGCAGGAGTTCGGGTTCTATCCGCCACTCCTTCCCTGGATGATCGAAACCGGGAACTGGTCCCTTGAGCATTTGAAACGCTTTGTGACCTATTCCTTTGTCCATTTCGGATTTGCCCATGCGGTTTTCGTCATCGTATTCCTTTTGGCGCTTGGCAAACTTGTGGGGGAAGGCTTTGGCAATTTTGCGGTTCTGGTGCTGTTCTTTGCGTGCGGAATTTTTGGTGCGCTGGTCTATGCGGGGATCGTGGGTAGTGAGCGCCCGCTGGTCGGAGGGTATCCTTCGGTTTACGGGTTGATCGGGGCCTATACCTTTTTGCTGTGGGTCGGACATGGCGCGCGCGGGGAAAACCAGTATGCGGCGTTTCAGCTGATCGGTTTCCTTTTGGGCATTCAATTGGTCTTTGGCGCCTTGTTTGGCAGTTCCAACGACTGGGTGGCGGAAGTGGCCGGATTTGCCCTTGGGTTTCTTTTGACACCGGCCCTTGCACCTGGTGCCTTCCGGCGGTTCATGCACCGGATGCGGCACCGCTGATAAGGGACTAACGGCGGAACGTGGCGCGCAGATCGTCCAGGGTGAAAGCACGGCAGGCCAGCCCGGCGATGGCGTAAAGGCAAAGGCCGATCAGGCAGATAAGCGTCAGGGCGAAGATTTCGATCAAGCCTCCTTGGTTTAACATCGAGGCAAGCAATCGGTCAGCAATCCAAAGACCGGCCCCCATCACGGCGGCGGCAAGGATGATCCTGGCAATCCGGGTCTTGACCCGGTCGTCAAAGCGCGCCGCTTCCCCCATGTTTCGCGCGCCCCACCAGAGCAAGGCAAGCATGCCCCAGCCCGCCACCGAAGCGCCAATCGCGGCGGCAAGATAGCCCACAACCGGGGCCAGACCGATCGCCAGGACGGCGTTGATGACCATGGCTACGACGGCATAATAGAACGGTCGTTTTGTGTCTTCGCGAGCGAAATAGAGCGGTTGCACGACTTTTTGCAGGACAAAGGCCGGTAGGCCAAGTCCGTAGATGGCGCAGGCAAGGGCGGTGGCACGGGTGTCGGCGGCGTCAAATGCACCACGCTCGAACAGGGTTCCGACAAGGGTATCGGGGATAACGACAAGGGCGACGGCGGCGGGAACGGCCAGGGCCAGGGACATTTCGGCGGCGCGCGAAAGCGCGGTTCTGCCGCCGGTCGTGTCATCCGCCTGTAGCCGTCGCGAAAGGTCGGGCAAAAGGACAATGCCGATGGCGATGCCGACGATGCCCAGAGGCAGTTGATAAAGGCGGTCGGCGTAGGAAAGCCAGGCAATGGCGCCATCGAAGAAGCTTGCCACCTGTCGGCCCACCAGAAGGTTGATCTGCACCACGCCACCGGCAAGTGCGGCCGGGGCGGCGATGATAGCCAGGCGCTTCAGATCCGGCGTCCAGCGAGGCCAGGCCGGTCGGAGGTCAAATCCCGCGCGTCGAACCGCAACCCAGACAAGCACTAGCTGGGCGACCCCGGCGACCACGACGCCAAAGGCAAGGGCAGTGCCCTGTCGACCTCCGTCGATGTCGCCGATCACCGAGCCCCCGAGGCCCATTTCTGCGAAGAACAAAACGGTGATCAGAATGATATTCAAGAGAACTGGCGCTGCCGCTGCCGCAGCAAAACGGCCGCTTGCATTCAGGACGCCCGACAGAAGCGCGGCGAGGGATATGAAAAGAATATAGACAAAGACAATTCGCCCCAGGGTGACCGTCATTTCAAACCGTACATCGCCGGAAAAACCGCTTGCCATGGCAAGCACCAGCCAGGGCATGAATATGGTCGCGACGGCTGTGAAGACCACAAGAATGGCCGCCAGCCCAGAGAGCGCATCGCGGGCGAAAGATTCGGCGCCTTCCCCAGCTTCGAGCTTTTTCGAGAAAAGCGGAACGAAGGCCATGTTGAACGCGCCTTCGGCAAAGAAGCGGCGGAACATGTTGGGAAGCGCGAAGGCCACCAAAAAAGCCTCGGCAACCGGTCCGGTGCCAAGCCATGCGGCGATCAGAATGTCGCGTACAAAACCCAGGATGCGGGACAGTAGCGTCCAGATGCCGACCGTCAGTGCACCGGAAACTAGTCGCACGGCGCTCATGCAACTGACCTGCGGAAAGCAGGCAAAGAAACCGCACGATACGTCATTCGGCCAATGCTCTTTCGGCACCGGCCTTGATGGCGGTGCGCAGCCGGTTTTCCAGGACCTTTTGCTTGGATTGGGCGTGGTATTTCAGGCCGAACATATCCTTGACATAGAAGGTATCGACCACCTGCTCGCCATAGGTCGCGATCACGGCGCTTGCGATATAGACGTTTGATTCCGACAGGGTGCGCGTCAGATCGTACAACAGGCCAGGTCGGTCCCGGGTGTCGACTTCGATGATGGTGTAAATCTCGGAGCCTTCATTGTCGAACGTGATCGAGGTGGGCACGTTGAAGGCGCGCTCGCGTTTTTTCATCCGGTCGCGGTTGGCCAGGGATTTCCTTGGTTGCAGCTTTCCGGCCAGGGTCTCTTCAATCGTGGTACGCAGCCGGGGAAGGCGCGCGGCCTCATATGGATGACCTTCGCCATCCTGGACCCAGAAAACGGCAGTGGCATATCCGTCGGACGACGTATATGTGCGGGCGTCCACCACGTTGGCTCCGACCAGCGCAAGCGCGCCGGCAAGCCGCGAAAAGATGCCCGGGTGATCGGCCAGTGCGAAGCATATTCGTGTTGCGTCCCGGTCTTCGTCGGGCATCAGGTCAAGTTGGATATCACTGTCGTCGATCCCGTCCAGCAGCTTGGCAAAAACCACATGCGTGTTAGTCGGCAGGCCGCGCCAATAGGGATCATAGTGCCGGGTGGTTTCGTGGCGCAGCGCCTTGGCATCCCAATCCTTTAGCGAAGCACGGAGCGCGGCCTTCGCCTCGCGGGCCGCGCTTTCGCGGTTGACGGCCTCAAGCCCGTGCTCAAGCGCGCCGGCAGTCATGGCATAGAGATCACGCAGAAGCTGGGCCTTCCAGTTGTTCCAGACACCCGCGCCAACCCCGCGAATATCGCAGACCGTCAAGACCGTTAGAAGATCCAGCCGTTTGCGCGTTTTCACGGCCTTCGCAAAGTCACGCACGGTTCGAGGTTCGGAAAGGTCGCGTTTCTGGGCCACATCGGACATCAGAAGGTGATAGCGTACCAGCCATTCCACGGTTTCCGCTTCGTCTTTCTTCAATCCCAGGCGTGGTGCGACTTTTCGAGCGATCTTTGCCCCGAGGATCGAGTGATCTTCCGGTCGACCTTTCCCGATGTCATGCAAAAGAAGTGCAGAATACAGTATTTTTCGGTTAATACCGGCTTTCAGAATGCCGCTGGCCACTGGCAGTTCCTCGACCAACTCCTCGCGCTCGATCTGGGCCAGGGTCGAGATACATTGGATGGTATGTTCGTCCACTGTGTAGTGGTGGTACATGTTGAACTGCATCATTGCGACAACGGGTGCCATTTCGGGGATGAAAGCGGCAAGAACACCCAATTCGTTCATCCGCCTGAGCGCGCGTTCAGGGTTTCCGTGCTTTAGGAGCAGATCGAGAAAGATGCGATTGGCCTCGGGCGAGGCGCGCATCTCGGCATCAATCAATTGCAGATTGGCAGTGACCAGCCGCATAGCGTCGGGGTGAATGAGATACCCGGTCCGCAAGGCCTCTTCGAACAGCCGTAAGAGGTTCAGTTTGTCTTTCAGAAACCGCTTTTCGTTTGCCACGTCGATCCGGTTCTGGCGCAGCACGAAATCGCTCCGCACCTTTTTGCGACGCTGCAGCAGCCTGACGAGCGAGGGTGCGCTTTTGACGTGGTTGGCTTCCAGGGCGGTCAGGAAGATGCGGGTAAGCTCGCCAACCACTGTAGCGTGTCGAAAGTATTCCTGCATAAAGTGCTCGACGGCGCGGCGACCGGCCTTGTCCTGAAACCCCATGCGGTCTGCGACCTCGACCTGCATGTCAAAGGTCAACTGGTCAACGGCGCGGTTTGCGACAAGGTGCAAGTGACAGCGAACGGCCATCAGAAAAGTTTCGGCGGCCAGGAATTTCTTGTATTCATCCGACGTCAAAAGCCCCGGACGGACCAACTCGGCCGCGTCTGTAACGCCGTGGATGTACTTGCCGATCCAGAACAAAGTTTGCAGGTCCCTCAGTCCGCCCTTGCCCTCTTTCACATTGGGTTCGACCATGTATCGCTGACCGCCCTGACGCTGGTGCCGTTCGCTGCGTTCACGCAGTTTGGCTTCTATGAATTCGGCAGCGGTGCTCTGAAAAAGGTCACGTGTGAGGGTGGTGGACAGGTCGTCGGCCAAGGCACGATCACCGACCAGATGGCGGTGTTCCAACAGTGCGGTGCGAATGGTGTAATCCTCGCGCCCAAGCCGGATGCACTCTTTGCTACTGCGTGCGGCGTGGCCAACTTTCAGATGCAGATCCCAAAAAATATACAACAAGCTTTCGATCAGGCTTTCGGCCCAGGGCGTGACTTTCCATGGCATTAGGAACAACAGGTCGACATCGGAAAATGGCGCCATCTCGCCACGACCGGAACCACCTACGGCAAGGATTGCAAGGCGCTCGCCCTCGGTTGGATTTGGATTCGGGTGCAGCCGGGTGGTTGCAACGCGATATGCTGTTTTAATCACGCCGTCGGTCAGAAAGGAATATGCCCGAACAGTGGAGCGCGACGCGCGCGGTTTGGCGGTGAAAGCTTCTGCGATCGCGGTTCGCCCGGCGGCGATGGCCGCTTTCAGGTGACGCACGGTGATCGTTCTGATCTCGCGCGCATCCGCGCCTTCGGCATCGCGTTCGATTGCGGTCAGGACCGCTTCAACGTCAATGATCTGGGCCGCTTTAAGGTCCAGTTCGGCAAAGTTTGTATCGATGCTTGGCGGGGTCGGCTTAGAAGCCGACACCACCGAAGCTGCGCGGCGCGGGGTCAATCACGATCACCTGGTTGTTCCGGATCTGCGCGACAGCAAGGCCGCGCTCGTTGGTGCCGTTGCGGAAAAAGCGAAAGGGCCCATTCACACCGGCAAACCCTGCGCCTTGGGTCAGGGCGTCGGCGCTCAGGGCATTCGGCTGACCTTGGGCAATCAAGGCGCCTACAGCCGCAATCCCGTCATAGGCAAGGCCTGCGACAGGATTTGGCTGCACGCCATAGACAGCCGCGTATCGGTTGTTGAACTGCTGAACAAGCCCGGGCGATGGTGTGGCGAACCAGGCTCCCTGCAGTCCCTTTAGCGACAAGGCGCTGGAAGGAATGTCCAGGCGTTGAAGCCCGACGAACTGTGCATTCTCGCTGTCGATACCATTCTCGGGCAATAGTTCTGCCAGAAATGGCAAAGCGCCCGAATTGCCAGATGTCACGAAGACGGTCGAGGCGCCAGAGGCACGGAAATTGCTGGCGATGCCCGGGATCGCGTTGATCACGCCTTGCTGCGACAACTCGAAGGACTGAGTGCCAACTATGCGTGCGCCGTTCGCCGCGGCTGCCCGTTGGATCGCAGAGGCCCCCAGTTCTTCGGCAGGATCGTCGGCGTGGATGATGAAAATGTCGCCCCGTCCGGTCCGGGCGGCGTGGTTCACCAGCCTGTCGGCCGTTGTCTGGAATGTGTTACCAAGGATAAAGACATTGCCGCCGGCAATCGCGGGGTTGTTCGAAAATGCCAGGACGTTCACGCCACGACCGGCAGCAACCTGACCGGCTGCATTCGCACTTTCGGCAAAAAGCGGACCGACGAAGATCCTTGCGCCGTCCGCCAGTGCCCGATTGGCCGCAATCCTTGCACCTTCAGGAGTGCCGCCCGTGTCATATATCTTCAGGTCTATCTTCACGTCGCCCAAATCGTCGACGGCAAGCCAGGCCGCGTTTTCCAGCGATTGCGCAAGCGATGCACCGTTCGGAGAGCTTTTGGGCACTAAAAGCGCGACCGGGACGGACTTGCCGGTGTTTATCAACGGGCCACCACTGGGAAGTGAGATGTCACAGGCGCTTAGACCGACCAAGGCGAAAAACGCCAGAAAACAGGCCATGACCTTGCGGCGGAACGATAAAACGGCGAGCATCTATATCTCCTAGGATGAACGGCGCGACCCTATGCAGAAACCTGAGCCAAGTAAATCACGGGCAGGACCATGAGCAAACCCAAGAACGACGCAGGCCTTGATCCAGGATTGTACTTTGTCGCCACGCCCCTGGGAAATGCCCGTGATATAACGCTCAGGGCACTGGATGTTCTGCGGGCTGCGGATGTTCTGGCGGCAGAAGACACCCGAACCCTGCGCCACCTGATGGAGATTCATGGGATTGACCTTAGGGGCAGGCGAATCGTTGCCTATCACGACCACAGCAAGGACCGCGACCGTGCCGCGCTGATCTCGGGCCTGGAGAAGGGTCTTTCCGTTGCATATGCTTCCGAAGCCGGCACACCCTTGATCGCCGATCCCGGGTTCGCCCTTGGACGCGCGGCCATCGAGGCGGGACACAAGGTCTGGCCTGTGCCTGGTCCTTCAGCGGTGCTCGCGGCTTTGACGGCTTCGGGGCTGCCCACAGATCGTTTCACATTCGCTGGATTTCCGCCCTCGGCCATCGGAGCGCGACGGAAGTTCCTGGAGGGTCTCTCCGGCGTTCCAGGAACGCTGGTTCTCTATGAAAGTCCCCGCCGTCTTGGGGCCACACTTGATGCGGCATCCGAAACTCTGGGCCCTGATCGTGACGCAGCCATTTGTCGGGAATTGACCAAGAAGTTTGAAGAGGTGCGGCGCGGTACGCTGGATGCGCTTGCAGATTTCTATCGTGATATGGCACCGAAAGGGGAAATTGTGTTGTGTATTGGCGAGGGGCAAACGGTCGTGGATCCGGTCGAACTAGAGGCCGCCTTGCGCAATGCCATGAAAACCCAAAGGTTGAAGGACGCCGCTCGCGAAGTGGCAGACCAATTCGGGGTTTCGCGGCGGGAATTGTACCAAATGGGTCTGGGGTTCGATCAGTAACCTGATTTTCATGGCTCTTGACCAAAGTCGCCTCATGGCATTTGACAACACTCCCTCGGCCAGTCGCCAGATGACCGGCCTTGCGAACTATCATAACGGACTTGCCGCCGAAGATGCCGTGGAGCTTCATTACAAGCGTGCCGGTATCGAGATTTTCGAAGAACGCTGGCGCGGTGCTGGCGGTGAAATTGATCTCATTGGCCGTGACAGCGACGGATTGGTCTTTGTCGAAGTGAAACGTTCCAAGACATTCGCAAGAGCAGCCGAAAGCCTGTCGCGCCGACAACTTTCCCGCATCATGCTCTCGGCCGAAGATTACGTCGAACGCATGTTCCCCGGCCAGTTGGTGAATATGCGCATTGATTTGGCGATGGTGGATACCTCGGGCCAGATCAAGGTGTTGCAGAACATTTCGATTCTTTGACCTGCAAAATCATCGTCGCTGCATTGCGGGTGGACACGCCCTGCAGGTAAGGCTGTCATGACAAGGCTTGCGGCAGGGAGGTGTCACCGTGAAAGTAGCCATTCAAATGGATCCGATCGGGCCGATCGACATCGAGGCCGATTCCACATTCCGCATTACCGAAGAAGCTCAGGCGCGCGGGGCCGAACTGTTTTATTACCTTCCCGGCCAACTGTGCTGGGACGAAGGGCGGATCACTGCTAGGGGATGGCCTTTGACCGTGCGGCGCAAAGTGGGCGATCATTTCTCGCTTGGGCAGGAAGAAACGGTCGACCTTGACGATTTCGATGTCATCTGGCTGCGCCAGGACCCGCCGTTTGACATGGGGTATATCACCACCACCCATATGCTTGAGCAGGTCGATGGTCCGTTGGTCGTCAACGACCCATTTTGGGTGCGGAACTATCCCGAGAAGCTTCTGGTACTCCAATATCCCGATCTGACGCCACCCACGATGATCGCACGCTCGCTTGACGCGATCCGTGCTTTCCGCGAACGCCATGGCGACATGATCCTAAAGCCCCTTTACGGCAACGGCGGCGCTGGAGTGTTTCGCCTGACGCCCGATGACCGGAATTTGGTGTCGCTGCATGAATTGTTCACCGGCATCAACACGGAACCCCTGATTGCACAGAAATTCGTCCCGGATGTCAGCAACGGGGACAAACGGATCATCCTGGTCGATGGTGACCCGGTTGGGGCCATCAACAGGGTGCCACCTGCCGGCGAAACGCGGTCAAACCTTCACGTCGGCGGCAAGGCCGAGAAGATTGGGCTGACAGCTCGCGACAATGAAATTTGCGATGCGATCGGCCCTTTGTTGCGCGAAAAGGGCCAGATATTCGTCGGAATCGACGTGATCGGTGACTATCTGACCGAAATCAACCTTACCTCACCGACCGGAATTCAGGAGTTGGAGCGTTTCGATGGGGTAAATGTCGCTGGAGCGATCTGGGATGCCATTGACGCCCGATTGAAGGGTTAAGGCGAGTTATTAACCGGTCATCCCGACGATGCGATAACTCACGGCTTCCGCGATGTCGCGTTTGCCTACCGTATCGCGTCCGTCGAGATCGGCAATCGTACGCGCAACGCGGATAACCCGGTGATACCCGCGCGCCGAAAGCCCGATCCGTTCGGCGGCCTGCATCAAAAGCGCGCGACCTTCGTCATCTGGCGCAGCCACGTCGTCAAGCAAGGCGCCGCTGGCATCGGCGTTGACCGTAACGCCATCCGATCCGGCATAACGGTGTCGCTGCCGTTCGCGGGCACTGGCCACGCGATCGGCGATTTCCGCAGAGGGTGTGCCATCGGCCGGCAGGTCCAGATCCTGAAAAGACACCGGTGGCACCTCGACGCGCAAATCGAAACGGTCCATCAACGGCCCCGAGATGCGTCCAAGGTAATCTTCGCCACACGCCGGCACGCGGGCGCAGGCCCGACCGGCATCTGCCAGATATCCACATTTGCAAGGGTTGGCGGCAGCAATCAGCAAAAACCGGCAAGGATAGCGCACGTGGGCATTGGCGCGCGCCACGGTGACGTCGCCGGTTTCGATCGGTTGGCGCAGGGTTTCCAAAACGCTTCGGGAATACTCGGGAAACTCGTCCATGAACAACACACCATTGTGCGCAAGGCTGATTTCCCCGGGCTTGGCCCCCTTGCCGCCACCAACAATGGCCGCCATCGAGGCGGTGTGATGCGGGCTGCGAAACGGGCGCCGTCGCGATATTCCGCCTTCCTGAATCAAGCCGGCCAGCGAATGCACCATCGACGTTTCAAGTGCTTCCTCGGGGCTGAGATCGGGCAGTATCCCTGGCAGGCGGGCCGCCAGCATGGATTTGCCCGATCCCGGAGAACCCACCATCAGAAGGTGGTGCCGACCCGCGGCGGCGATTTCGATGGCGCGTTTCGCACGCTCCTGTCCCTTGACCTCGGACAGGTCAGGGCCCGAGGTCTGCTTTGTGACCTCGCCGGGTTCACTGACATCCAGGATGCGTGCGCCAGTCAGATGCTGAATGGTCTCGGCCAGGCTCGCTGGCGCGATCACCGGCGTTTCGCCGACCCAAGCTGCTTCGGCGCCCGAGGCTTCGGGGCAGATCAATGTCCGGCCCGCCTCGGCCGCGGCAAGCGCCGAAGGCAACGCGCCCGTCACCGGGATCAATCCGCCGTCCAATGACAATTCGCCCAAAGAAACCAGTTGTTCGACGGACTCCTTGGGGATGATGTCGATGGCGGCGAGGAGTGCCAAGGCGATCGGCAAGTCAAAGTGAGACCCTTCCTTCGGCAGATCCGCCGGCGACAGGTTCACCGTGATCCGCCGATTGGGCAAGGCAATGGACAGGGCGTTCATCGCTGCCCGGACCCGCTCCTTTGCTTCGCTGACGGCCTTGTCTGGCAACCCAACCAGCGAAAAGTGCGGCAGTCCGGGCGACAAGGCGCATTGGACCTGGACCAGGCGGGCTTCGATGCCTTCGAAGGCAACTGTGTAGGTGCAAGAAACCATTGGGCTCCATTTGGTTTCTCTCCTTCTCTGCAAGGCCTGTTAACGAAGCGTTAACGCCAATTAAGGAATCTTGCCCAACGGACTTGGCGCTTCTGGCGTGCCGTCGGTTTGTTTGGGGCAATTGAATTGTTTCAGAGCACATGCGTTTTCTGGTGATCCAAAAGCCAATGTCCTGCGTATCAGGGAAAAGCAAAGAGGAGAGGACGATGTATTCTGACGGTTCTTTCGATCAGGCGTTTTCGCGCAATGCCATGCGTGCCGAATTGCTGGATGCGGACACCGAACTGAAGCTTGCCTATGCCTGGCGCGACCAGCGGGACGAAAAGGCACTGCACCGATTGATTACCGCCTATATGCGCTTGGCGATCTCGATGGCATCCAAGTTCCGCCGCTATGGCGCTCCGATGAACGACCTGATCCAAGAGGCCAGCTTGGGACTCATGAAAGCTGCCGACAAGTTTGACCCCGACCGTGGTGTGCGTTTTTCGACCTATGCCGTGTGGTGGATTAAAGCTTCGATCCAAGACTATGTGATGCGCAACTGGTCTATGGTACGCACCGGGTCGACGGCATCCCAGAAATCGCTGTTTTTCAACCTTCGGCGCGTGCAGGCCAGATTGGAGCGCGAAGCCGCCAAATCCGGCACTCCCCTTGATCGTCACCAAATGCGCAAAGCCATTGCCAGCGAGGTCGGCGTGCCACTTCACGACGTCGAAATGATGGAAGGCCGCCTGTCCGGATCCGACTTTTCCCTCAATGCCACGCAGTCTTCTGACGACGAGGGCCGTGAGTGGATCGAGACATTGGAAGATGACAGTGCAGTGCCATCGGAAGAGGTCGAACAGGCCAAGGATATCGAAACGCTGCGGATCTGGCTTGTCGAAGCCATGACAAAGCTGTCACCGCGCGAACGTTACATCATCCGGGAACGCCGTTTGAACGACAAGGCGCGCACGCTCGAGTCTCTGGGCGATGAAATTGGCATCTCAAAGGAACGCGTCCGTCAGCTTGAGGTGGCGGCGTTTCAGAAAATGCGTAAGATGCTTCAGACGCAATCCAAGGATGTCCACGAATTTTTCGACTGATCATCGTCATTCTCTGCCTGGCCCCGGTGGCCAGCCCGGTGGGGGCACAAGAGCGGCTTTCCGATCTGTTTGTTGACGCCCAGATCGTCATTCTGGGTGAAGTTCACGACAACCCCATCCACCACACCAATCAGGCCCGGATTACAGCCGACGTGGCACCGCAAGCCATGGTTTTTGAAATGATCGCGCCCGAAAGCGCGGCTGCGATCAAGGAAGAACACCGCGCCGACGCGACGCGCCTTGACGCCTTGCTGGACTGGGAAGCGAGTGGATGGCCGGATTTTGACATGTATTACCCGATCTTTCAGGCCGCGCCCCGGGCCAAGATATTCGGCGCGGCGGTTGGACGTGAAAAGATTGGTCAGGCCTTCAAGGATGGCGCTTCTGGCGCCTTTGGCGCCGATGCGTCCCGGTTCGGCATTGACCAGCCGCTGGATGACGGCGAATTGGAGCGCCGTCTTGAGCTTCAGCAAGAGGCTCATTGCGGCGCCTTGCCCGAAGACCTTCTGCCGGGAATGGTCGAAGCGCAGCGCCTGAAGGACGCAGCGCTCGCTCGCGCAACACTCGACGCATTTGATCACGCAAGCTCTGTCAGCGACGCGCCCCGCGTTGTCGTCATCACCGGCAACGGCCATGCCCGCAGCGACTGGGGCCTGCCTGCCATGCTGGAATTCGCCCTTGGTGCGGAATCCGGCGTCACCGTCGCCACCTTCGCCCAGTTCGAGTCATCTGCCCCTCAGTCGCCACCGTTCACGTCCTTTGTTGTGACCGAGGCGGTGGATCGGCCGGATCCGTGTGACACATTCAAATAGGCGGTTGTTGCCCTCACACCTTGAGAGCTGCAGCAGGCAGGGGGCCCCTGGTCCAATACCTTGCTCATCGGCGCTTCGGCAAATAACACTGTTTCAGGTGGAAGGAGCCGGGCAACATGCTTGACGGAAAACGTATTCTTCTGATCGTGGGAGGTGGCATCGCCGCTTTCAAGACGCTGGAATTGATCCGGCTTATCCGGAAGTCGGGCGGGGCGGTCACCCCGGTTCTAACCCGGGCTGCGAAAGAGTTCGTCACACCTCTTTCGGCGTCTGCCTTGGCAGCCGACAAGGTTTACACCGACCTCTTTGATCTCACGGACGAGGCCGAGATGGGTCATATCGAGTTGTCGCGCAGCGCCGATCTGGTTGTTGTGGCCCCGGCAACGGCAGACCTTTTGGCGAAGATGGCCGGCGGACATGCCGACGATCTGGCATCGACCTTGCTAATGGCGACCGACACGCCGGTGCTGATTGCGCCGGCGATGAATGTCCGCATGTGGCTTCATCCGGCCAACCAGCGAAATTTAACCACGCTTGAGAACGATGGCATCTTTCGGATCGGCCCTGACGAAGGCGACATGGCTTGCGGTGAATACGGCCCCGGGCGGATGGCCGAGCCCGAGGCCATCCTTGATTCCATCGCCTCGGCACTGGGCAACGGGCCACTTAGCGGAAAGCACGTGGTCGTGACCTCGGGGCCGACCCACGAACCCATTGATCCGGTACGCTATATCGCCAACCGATCCTCGGGCGCACAAGGCACGGCCATCGCAAAGGCCCTTGCAGGACTTGGTGCGAAGGTGACTTTTGTGACCGGCCCCGCCGAAGTTGCACCACCTTCCGGGGTCAGCGTCATTCCCGTCGAAACAGCAGACCAAATGTTAAATGCCGTCAAAGCCGCGCTTCCCGCCGATGCGGCCGTCTTTGCCGCAGCCGTGGCCGATTGGCGCGTCACACGCGCTGCCAAGGGCAAGATCAAAAAGGGGAAATCGGGGGCGCCGCCAAAACTCAACCTGGATGAAAACCCCGACATCCTCGCCACCGTCGCACGGATGCGAAAGAACCGACCTGAACTTGTCGTCGGTTTTGCTGCCGAAACGGACAATGTGCTGGCCAATGCCACTGCTAAGCGAAAGCGCAAACGCTGTGACTGGATCGTTGCGAATGATGTGTCACCAGAAACCGGCATCATGGGGGGAGACGAGAACGCCGTGACGCTGATCGATGCCAAAGGGGCGGAAAGCTGGCCGCGCGCTTCAAAAGTCGAAGTTGCAAGACGGCTGGCCGCACGGATCGCAGATGCGTTGAAATGACTGGTCTTTTTTCATCAATTCGCGAACTCCAAGGTGCCACGAAGTCCCTGTTTTCCGAGGCCCATGCATGACGCCTGTCGTCTCAATGACCTGGACCAAAGGCGCGGACCGCAGCCTCCCGCTTCCCAGCTATGAAACGCCCGGGGCTGCTGGCGCCGATCTTCGCGCCAACTTCCCGGTCTCCGAGCGCCCCGGCGTCGCGCTGCACCCCGGCGAGCGTTGCCTGATCCCCACCGGCCTTCACGTTGAAATTCCGCCGGGATTCGAGATGCAAATCCGTCCTCGCTCGGGTCTTGCCTTGAAACAAGGCATTACGCTCGTGAACACGCCAGGAACCATCGACAGCGATTATCGTGGTCCCCTTGGCATTCTCGTCATCAATCACGGGACCGAACCGGTCACAATCACCCACGGTCAACGCATCGCGCAAGCCGTCGTCGCCCCCGTCGTGCAGGCCCGCTTCCAGATCGCTGAAGCGCTGAGTGACACAAAACGGGGCGAGGGCGGTTTCGGGTCAACAGGGCAGGGCTGATGGCATTGGTTCTGGGCCTGGCCGTCGCGCTTTGGGGATTGGGACACCTGATCAAGGCCCCTCTATCGACCCGTATCACAATGATCGGATTGCTTTATGTCGGCGTATTGATACTTCACATTGCGCTGCCAGACGGGCACCCCTTGCGAAATGCCACGGGTGGTTCTTTGGGTGAATGGCTGGCGGTTGGGATCATCGGCGCTCTGGTTTACGCCTATGCCAAGGGATTGGGACACTTGAAGGCCCGTGTTCGCTCGGAAGACAGACCCAAGGTGCAGCACGCTGTTTCCAGAACCGAGCTAGAACGCAACGCCCGCCACATAGTGCTTAGGGAAATCGGCGGACCGGGCCAGAAACGGCTGAAAGAGGCGCGCGTGCTGGTGATCGGGGCAGGCGGCCTCGGTTCCCCCGCGCTGCAATACCTGGCTGCCGCTGGCGTCGGGACAATCGGTGTCATTGACGATGATGTCGTCGAAAACTCCAATCTGCAGCGACAGGTCATTCATACGGACGACCGGATCGGCATGCCCAAGGTGTTTTCGGCTGAAAAGGCCATGACGGCGCAGAATCCATTTGTGACCGTGCGTCCTTACCATCGTCGGCTGACTGCTGACATCGCCGCGGATCTGTTTTCTGAATATGATCTGGTGCTTGATGGTACTGACGATGCCGACACGCGGTATCTGGTCAACGAAACCGCGGTCGCTGCAGGATTGCCCCTGATTTCAGCGGCCATCGGCCAATGGGAGGGGCAGATCAGCTTGTTCGATCCGGCGCGCGGGGGACCGTGTTATCGCTGCGTCTTCCCCGAACCAGCTGCCGAGGGGCTTGCCCCCACTTGCGCCGAAGGCGGTGTTCTGGGGCCTCTTCCAGGCGTTCTTGGAGCAATGATGGCGGTTGAGGCGGTCAAGCACCTTGCTGAGGCGGGAGAGACCCTGTTGGGCCGCATGATTATCTATGACGCACTCTATGCAGACACTCGGATAATTACGGTCCGGCAAAGGCCGGGCTGCCCGGTTTGTAAAGCGCAGGGCTGAAGAATCCGTCGCGCTAAACCTTCTAAATCGCCTAAGACAGTGTTAATTTGGCATTAAGACTACAACACTAACGATATAAGAACATGACGGCACTCGGCAGAAAACAACGCAGGTTAAAGCTTTTGGATGGCGGCAAACGGGGGGTCAGAACCCAGTTTGGCGCGTTGTGCTGGCGTCGTCATGAAGGCGAAGTTCAAGCACTCCTTGTCACCACACGCCGCAGCAAGCGCTGGATTATCCCGAAGGGCTGGCCGGTAGATGGCGCAACCCCTGCGGAAACGGCAGCAACTGAGGCTTGGGAAGAATCCGGCGTCGAAGGCAAGGCCAAGCCCGACTGCCTGGGAATATTTAGCTATGACAAAGGTTTGGTGGAAGGCGAAGAGGTGCCATGCGTCGTCGCCGTATTCCCGATCAAGGTAAAAAGCCTTAAAAGCGCTTACCCTGAATCCGATGTGCGGAAACGTCGGTGGTTCCCTCTGAAAAAGGCCGCAAAACTGGTGGAAGAGCCGGAATTGGCCTCGATCCTCGCGGGGTTTGATCCCGAAAGGATTTAGGAAACGTCGCGAAATAAACTGCTGTATTGCAATCATTTCTCAACGATCATAGCTAATTCTCAGGGTGAGGACGCTAATACATGATCCGTTTTTCTTTGACTTGCGCCAATGGCCACAGCTTTGAAAGCTGGTTTTCGTCGAACAACACGTTTGACGAACTTGCTGCATCGGGCCATGTATTGTGTCCCGATTGCAACAGCCCAGATGTTGCAAAGTCGCTCATGGCTCCACCTGTTCAAGCGTCGCGCAAGCGAGGGTCTGCGGGGCCAACCCAACCCATGGCTTCGACTGGGGCAGATCCGGAACTGGCCGAAGCGATCAAGGCATTGAAGGCCCATGTTGAAGAGAATTCCGACTATGTGGGTGACAAATTCGCGGAAGAGGCCCGCGCGATGCACGATGGCGACCTTCCTCAGCGCTCGATTCACGGTCAGGCCAAGGCCGAAGATGCGAAGAAGCTGATCGAAGACGGGGTTCCGGCGATGCCGCTACCGTTTATTCCCAAACAGAAAACCAACTAGTTTCAATCGTCGGGGCGATTGAGCGAGAACAGCGCATCCACCTTGGCATAATCCCGGTAACCCAGACGAGCTAGCGGTTCAAAGCTCAGTACGTCAAACTGACCGTTCTTCAGGCAATCGTCGCGCAGATGAATGCCTGTCACCTCGCCAAGTACCAGGAAATTCGCAGCGCCCTTCAGGGGAACCACTTCGGTCAGGCGACACTCCAGCGCCGCCGGGGTGCCCGCGACGCGCGAACAGGGGATGGTTTCGCATTCCAACCGGTCTAGGCCCGCCTTGTCAAATTCGTCGATGTCCTTGCCATACGTCCCCGAGGTGACGTTCATCTTTTCGCGCGTGGCGTATTCAACAATGTTCACGCAGAATACGCCGGTTTCCCGAATATTCGACACGCTGTCCTTGGTCGGGCCTCGGTCGGGTTTTGCACCAGTGGATGCGAACATGACCTGTGGCGGCACATAGGCGACTGCGTTGAAGAACGAATAAGGGGCCAGGTTTTCGCTTCCGTCAGCACCACGGGTGGAAATCCAGCCGATCGGTCTGGGCGTGACGATTGCGTTGAACGGGTTATGCGGCAATCCATGGCCGTCTTCGGGGCGATAAAACATCGGCAACAATCCTTCGATTTGTGCCTGCCCTAACGCATGTGCTACGGGCGAAGCCAGCCAAAAACGGAACGTGCTGTGCAACTTGAGGTCGAAACCGAAGAGGATTGGTGGGAGGTCGAGGCCCTTTTTGATCTCTGCTTTGCGCCGGGCCGCGAGGCTTTGTCGTCATATCGTCTGCGCGACGCTGTTCCACCCGTTGCCGAGCTTTGCATGACTGCGCGCGACCCCGACAGAATCCTGGGTGGCGCTATCCGATACTGGCCGGTTCGAATTGGTCGGTCCAGCTCACTTCTGTTGGGTCCAATAGCGGTCCATCCGACGCGTCAGGGCGAAGGCTTGGGGCGATTGCTGATCGAAACCTCCCTTGCCTGCGCCAAAGATTGGGACAGAGTGATGCTGGTGGGCGATGCGCCCTACTACGGCAAATTCGGGTTTCAGCGGCTTGCCGGAATCTTCATGCCGCCTCCGACCAACCCTGACCGCGTCTTGGGGCGTGCTCTTCGCCCTGGCGCCTGGGATGGCCTGAGTGGAGACGTCACGCCATGGGATGCGTCCCAAAGCACTCCGCCATCGACCTGAAATAACTTTGGGGAGCACGAGGGGCAGCGTCAGACGAAAGGCCCCATTATTCTTCATTCCCCTTGCGCAAATGATCAGATTTTTTGCGCACCAGCACCGACCGCAGATCGTGCATCGCCAGCAAAAGCGCATCGGAGACCCGTTCAAGGTCCTCAGGCGTGGCGCGTTGCTGCGCCCAGACGGCGGTCAGGTTCAACCTGTCCACTGTGCGAAGAATGTCGTCAATATCACGCGCGGCCAACTCTGCACGTCGCGCCTCAAGCCAGTTGGAAATGGCCAAGCGATCAGCCTCGGACAACTCGGTTTGCCCGTGCGCCTTGATCTCGCCGTTCTTGATATTGACCACGGCAATCTGATCCATCTCGATTCGACGCATCCGGTTTTCCGCATTGACCCGAAACACCATGGCGCCGTTTTCGCGGACACGGAAATAGTACTCTGGCAGTGTTTCAGTCATGAAAGCCCCGCGCAAAACGCCTGAATCCGGGATGCTGCCTCGGCGAGCAATTCGTCTGACGTGGCATAGCTGACCCGGAAATTGGGGCTTAATCCGAAGGCCGATCCAAAAACCACTGCGACACCGGTTTCCTCAAGTAATGCCCGCGAAAAGTCTTCGTCAGTCGCAATCAACGCCCCCCCAGCAGAGGTCTTGCCGATACAGCCGGCGATCGACGGATAGACATAAAACGCTCCCTCGGGCACCGGGCACTCAATCCCCTCTGCCGCGTTCAACCCTTTTACGATCAGATCACGACGGCGCAAAAAGGTCTGAACCGCTTCCTCCAGAAAATCCTGCGGACCGTTCAATGCCTCGACTGCGGCCCATTGGCTTATGGAACAAGGGTTGGTGGTCGACTGAGACTGGATTTTCCGCATCGCGCCAATCAGTGCCTTGGGCCCCCCCGCATAGCCGATCCGCCACCCGGTCATGGCATAAGCCTTTGAAACGCCGTTCACTGTCAGCGTACGATCAATGAGTGACGGTGCAACTTCGGCAGGGGTCGTGAATTCGAACCCGGGAAAGGCGATGTGTTCGTACATGTCGTCGCTCAGCACCCAGACATGTGGATGACGTTCAAGGACGTCAGTTAGTGCCTTCACCGCTTCCCTGGAATACCCTGCACCTGTGGGATTAGACGGAGAATTGAAGATCAGCCACTTGGTCTTGGGCGTGATGGCTGCGTCCAACTGCTCTGGAGTTATCCGAAACCCGTCCTCTAGCGTGCTTTCCACGATGACCGGCGTCCCCCCCGCCAGCCGCACCATATCGGGATAGCTGACCCAATACGGGGCCGGGATAATGACCTCGTCACCAGGGTTCAGCGTCGCCATCAGAGCATTAAAGAGAACCTGTTTGCCACCGACCCCGACATTGATCTGATCGGTTTCATAAACAAGCCCGTTGTCGCGAAGGAACTTCTGAACAATTGCGTCTTTCAGTTCTGCGATCCCGTCCACGGCCGTGTACCGCGTTTTACCCTCGTCGATGGCCCGTTTGCCGGCTTCGCGAATATTCTTGGGCGTGGGAAAACCCGGCTCGCCCGCACCTAGGCTGATGATATCTTGACCCGCGGCCTTAAGTTCGGCCACCAGTCCGGTCAGGGCGACTGTGGGCGAGGGTTTCACGCGGTCTAGTGTCGCAGAAAGGAAAGGCATGGTCGTCACCAGGAAGACATGGGATGAAGAATCTCTTAGAAGGTGATGCCATGGCTCGCAACCCGATAGGAACCCGATGACCGAAAACTCGAATGTAAACTGGTTTGCCGAAGACGCAGCAACGTTCGGTGACCGCTTGGCCGCCGCTCGCGAATCTCAAGGCATGACGCAGGAGGATTTGGCGCGCCGACTTGGTGTGGCCCTGGGAACTGTCGAGGGCTGGGAAAACGATATGCGTGAGCCGCGGGCCAATCGGTTGCAGATGTTGTCGGGTGTGCTGGATGTCTCGCTAAGCTGGCTTTTGACCGGCGAGGGTCAAGGCGTCGATGCCGGAGGCGAAATCATCGTCGCCGATCTTGCCGAATTGTTGCACGAAATGCGTGTACTACAGACCGAAATGCAGCAGTCGGCGGCCCGTCTTGGCGTTCTAGAAAAGCGGTTGAAGAAGGCCGTCGCCGAAGCCGCCTGATGGAAGACCGCGACACACGTCTGCGTCGGTTGAAAATGCGGTCCTGGCGTCGCGGTACCAAAGAAATGGATCTTGTTCTTGGGCGCTTCTGGGACGACGACGGGTCTTCGTTGAATAGTGCGGACCTTGATCTCTATGAGGCCCTTCTGGCTGAAAACGACCAGGACCTTTATCAATGGGTTAGCGGGCAGGCACCGGCTCCGGCCCGGTTTGCGGCGATGATCGACAGAGTGATGGCTCGGCAAAAATAACCCGAAGCTTTTAACCGTATCTTGGGAAATTTCGACGAATGCTGCGGCTGAGCAGAGCAAAAAAGTCGGAGTATCCTGATGTCAATCCACCAAGCCGTCACTCTTGACGCAGAACAGACATATGCCAGGCAATACCTTGATAGCCTGTCCTTGGTGGAACGCCTGCACAGGCTTCTTCTGGACGTGATCAAGGACGAATTCGAACGCCTTGGCGTTCTGGAAATCAACGCGGTCCAGGCACTTTTGCTGTTCAATATCGGCGATAACGAGGTGACGGCGGGCGAACTTAGAACACGCGGCTATTACCAGGGGTCGAACGTATCTTATAATCTGAAGAAACTCGTCGACATGGGCTTCATGCATCACCAGCGGTGCGAAATTGATCGCCGCTCGGTCCGGGTACGTCTGACGGACAAAGGGCGCGATGTGCATCGTGTGGTGTCGGACCTGTTTGACAAACATGCCGAGATGCTTGAATTGGATGTGCTTCTTGGGGACGGAAACCTGAAAACCTTGAACGAATCGCTGACCCGCATGGAACGTTTCTGGAGCGATCAGATCAGGTACATCTACTGACCCGCCAGCCGAAGCGGATGCGAACTGCCCCGGCTTCCAAGCGGCTGCGTGGCCAGTTCTTTAAGCAACTTGCGCTTCATGGCACGAGAGTAATCGTCAAACCCAAGTGCGACTTCCACAAAGGCATCGGGCCCTTGAATGACGACGGCCCGGAAATAGGCCGACAACTTTGCCGCCCCTTCATCAGTCGCTGCGATTACCAGCCCATTGATCCGAAGACCTCTCAGTTCGCCCTGCTTTTTCAGATCGCGCGGTGTCGGCCAATCGTTATTTTCCCCATCGCCTGAAACATCCAGGGTCGTCTGCCAACACGCCGGGGCCCGGGCGATCAGATCATGGCCAAACCCCAGTGCTGCCCCAAGTCCGGTTGCCTCGGGCGCTGGTTCGCGTTGCCAGCGGCGAACCTTGGACGCCAGGCTGCTCAATGCGTCGGCTGATCCAATCACGATCCAATCCTGGATCAGACGCTGGTATTTCGAGGACGACCACTCATAGATCGACAGGGCCACGGGGGTGCCTTCGATCGCAAGAAAGGCGGCCTGCACCTCGGGATCCTCAAGCGCCGCGGCCAACCCCTGGACCTGCAGTCGGTACTCATCCGCATTGACCGATCCCGACACGTCCAACGCCAGCGAAAGGGCCAGACGGCAACTGTCGGCCGGACCACCTGTCCAGGCCAGCATCAGCGCGGTCAGTGCAGCCTTCATTCTGCAGCCCCGACGGCAAAACTCGCGACTTCGCGTTCGAGTTTTCTTCGCATGGCGCGTTCAAAATCGTCATAGCTGGCCGCAGCTTCGACAAACGCCCCAGGGCCGCGCAACACTTCTTGGCGAAAATAGACCATCAGGTTGTCCAGCCCGACCGAAGCGCCGATTGCAAGAGCGTTCACCGTCACGCCATCAAGGGGAAAGTGCCGATAGGCGTGTTCGGGGCGGAAACCATCATTGCTTTCACCATCGCCGCTGACGTCGATGGTCTGTCGAATGCAGTCTGGTGCCTGACGCAGCAATTTCGAAGCATGGCCAAGGGCATAGCCAAGTGCCGTCGGAAAATCGGTTTCACTGCGCGTGGTTTGGCCGATCCTTGTAGCCGCAGCCAATAAATCAGCTTCGCTGTGGATCAACTGCCATGGCAGAACAAGCGATTGATTGTTCTGCCCACTCCATTCGAAAGCTGCAATTGCAACGGGTTCAGGAGACGCCAGGAAAGCCCTGACAACCTCCGGCGCAACAAGGGCGGCAGCCAGACCATTGCGTTGCAACAAATATTCGCGCTGATTGACAGACGACGACACATCCAGTGCCAGTAAAAGCGCCAATCGGCAGGCCAGCACCGGGGCTGGCACGAGGGCCAGCGCGACCGTAAGTGCTGCACGGATCACCAGTGCCCCGAGTTTTCCATGCTGGACCAGGGTTCCTGTGGTGGCAAATCATCGCCGCGCTGTAGCAGTTCGATCGAAATGTTGTCGGGCGATCGAACAAAGGCCATGTGGCCGTCGCGGGGTGGGCGATTGATGGTGACGCCGTTGTCCATCAGTTTCTGACACATCGCATAGATGTCGTCGACCCGGTACGCCAAATGCCCGAAATGTCGGCTGTCCGATGGTAATCCGTCATCGCCGTCCCAGTTGTAAGTCAGTTCCACCGCTGCGTTTTCCTGACCGGGAGGGGACATGAACACCAAGGTAAAGCGCGCTTTTTCATTCTCGGTGCGGCGCGATTCCTCCAGCCCCAGCAACGCGTAGAACGCCATGGATGCCTCAAGGTCTTTTACCCTTACCATCGTATGCAAGTATTCGGTGCTCATTTCAGTTTTCCTCCTGTCTGATCCCTGACTGAGGTTAGGCCATGACCCAAGGATTGGCGAGGGACGGAATACAGGACTTAGAACCGCGACACGACGCTCAATCCCAACGACACCTCGCTGCGGTCGTAGATATCGACGTTCGACCAGGTGCGACGCGTCGAAAAAACGGCCAGAGGCGAAAACCCGTAATAGCTGACGTCGGGCCAGATGAAATCCAGTTGAAGCCCAAGCGAATTGTCCCGCCGCCCACCCGCCGTGGCGACCCACTTGCGATAGTCTCGCGACTCGGCCGTCACCTTGATGCTGGGTTGGACAGGACCGATCCGCTTGAATTGCCGCGCGACGCTTGAACCAACGGCCAGATTGTCAATGGTGGCCGAATCTGACCTTGTGTCGCGAAGGAATGCACCAAGGTTATAGCGTCCGCCGTCGCTTGTGAGTCGCAGGTGTTCGGCGTTCAGGCCAACGGCATATGAATCGTTTTTCGCATCGTCCATGCGACTTTCGAGCCGGAATGAAACACCGAAACGCCAGGCGCGATCCTCTCCGTGTTGGACGGTTTGTTTAAGCTGTGCGTCGCCCCAAAGGGCCAGTTCTTCACCGCCGTACCAGGTTTGCCCGACCACACCGCTGAGGGTCGTTAGTCCAAGTTCGGGCCAGATCATCCGGTCATGCCGCAAGCCACCCGCCACGACCGCGTAGTCAAAATCGGACCCCTTCGCATTGGGTGCCAGTGCCATCGCCTCGGAGTTAAGCCAGACCTTGCGATAAAAAATCTCTCCCAGAATTTCCGTTTTGTGGGTCGTTTGTTCGGACAGGCGATATGCCAGCGATACGCCTGTTTCCGCCTCGTATCCGCCAAGTTGCAGGCCGCTATCGTCAAGTTGGAACGGTAGGCCGCCGATTTCGATTTCGGTCGTTTCCGCGCCATTGTTCACGTTGCTCGACGGTGAAACACCAAATCGCAGACGCACGGCCAGTGGATTGCGCGAAGCGACCTCGCGATAGGACCTCCGGGCCAGGGTTCGGCGCTTATCATCGGGTGCGATCTGATCGGCACGGCGCAGCCAGATCTGAGCGCGCGTGAACCGATCCTGCCGGGTCAACACGTCCGCCGCCAGAAGCGCTGCGTCAAAGCGCAAAGCGCTGAGTTCTCCGCTCCGATAAGCGGCCATTGCGAACGCGAGAGCGTCATCCAATTGCCCCAAGGACCGTGCCAGCAATGCGCGCACCAAAAGCGCACGTGCGTCTTGCGGATTTTGCCGGAGCGCTATGGCAGATAGCCGGTCAGCCGCCGCCGGATCGCTGTCATTCCAGGCCAGAAGCGATGCCGCCCCGGCCGGAACCGCGTCTGCCTTTGCGGAACTTCCACCAACAATCAGGCAAAAGAGAACGAGCCAGGCGCCGATCAGTCTGAAAAACAAACGCTGAGCAATGTACGTGTGCTTGAACGCTTGTCGGGATCGACCATCCTGGTGATCCTTATGGGACATGGGGTTATTGCTCAGCCAGCCAATCCCCGTCCGACCAGGAGGTGTCGCCGGTGTCAGGTCCGGCTGTCCAGATGAAATCGGTTGTATGGGTGCCCCGTGCGGCCTGGGCCGTATCACCGATGAAGTCGCCGTCTGCGTTCAAGTCATAGGTCGCTGTCCGATCCACACCAGTCAATGTGCCCGTGGCAGCGAACGACAACTCTGCATCCCCCGGAGCCATCGAGACCGACCCGGTCACCGGTGCGCTGCCCGAAGGTGTAATGAACCCACCCAAGTCGGTGCGAACATTGTCGACCGTCCCCGTAATGCCATCGGTATCGAAATCGACCTCCAATGTAAGGTCAGCGTAGTATTCCAAATCCGGCCCACTGCCGCCGCCTGTGTCGCCATGTACAAGACCTTCGTATGTGGCGTTCCCCGTGGGCAGTTCGGTCTGTTGGGTTGTGCCTTCGGCAGCAAACAAATTGTCGATGCGCATTGTGGCAGCGGCCTCTTCGTTTGCCGCAGCGACAAGGGGCGACACTCCCTTGCTTCCCGGTGTCGTGGTAGTGGAACACCCTGCAAGGACCGCCGCAAGGGAAAGGGCCATAGCCAATTTGTTTCTGATGGTGAATCTGTCCTGCATATCCCAGCCCTCCGATACATTTTCGCAGAATCCTGTCACACTGCGGCGATAAGTCAACGTGACAGATCACTTGTACCAGCAGTGCAGCCAAATTCCCTCATAATGAAATCCAGTCACGGGATACGAAACGCCATCTTATCCACAGGAAACTGTCTTCCGCTCAAGATATCGTGTTGAGATGCCGGATAGCCACCTTATGCTGTATGCAAAACGCGAATCGAGGAGGCAGAAATGAACATGGCCAGCGACGTCCCCCAAACCCCGGAAGAAGAAATCGCAGAAATGCGCAGCACGCCGCAGCCGACCTTGCGCGCGGTGGCGCCGGGGATGGAAAAGCACCTTTATTCGATCTATCCGGTTCTGGATCACGGTTTCGTCCGGGTCATAGACTATATGGGCGATGATGCCGCGATCACTCAGGCGGCGCGTGTCAGTTATGGCAAGGGGACCAAGGCGGTTTCCAACGATGAGGGACTGATCCGATATCTGATGCGGCACTGGCATTCGACCCCGTTCGAGATGTGCGAATTGAAGCTGCATGTCAAATTGCCGGTCTTTGTCGCCCGCCAATGGATTCGGCACCGTACCGCCAATGTGAATGAGTATTCGGCCCGCTATTCGATCCTTGATCGCGAGTTTTATATTCCCAGCCCCGAAGATCTGGCGGCCCAATCGGTTGTCAACAACCAAGGCAGGGGCGAAGCGCTGTCAGGCGAAGAGGCGGCGCGCGTTCTGGAATGTCTGAAGGGCGATGCAGCGCGCTGCTATGACCATTATCAAGAAATGATCGGGCAAGAAGGGCAGCAGGGACTGGCCCGCGAATTGGCGCGGATGAACCTGCCTGCGAACATCTATACCCAATGGTACTGGAAGGTGGATTTACATAATCTGTTCCACTTCCTGCGTCTAAGGGCCGATGCCCACGCGCAGTACGAGATCCGGGTCTATGCGGAGGAGATTTGCAAGCTTGTCGCCGATTGGGTGCCTTTTGCCTATGCCGCATTTGAAGATTACCGCATGGGCGGGGCAACGCTGTCGGGCAAGGCACTGGAGTGCGTGCGCCGCATGCTAGCCGGCGAAGAAGTCAGCCAGGAAACCTCGGGTATGAGCAAGGGCGAATGGCGCGAGTTTCAGGACGTGGTCGGAAGCTAGGACAAGTTGGTGGCGACCCTTTAACAGGTGTTCAGAAACCAACAATCGTTGTCCTGGGAATTTGATTTGGTGGAGCCAAGGGGGGTCGAACCCCTGACCTCTTGCATGCCATGCAAGCGCTCTCCCAACTGAGCTATGGCCCCATCAGTGCGCGGGATCTACCGCGCCAGGTTGAGTTAATGTCTCGCACCCAAGGGTGCAAGAAAAAAGTCAGTCGTCGTCAGACGCAACGTCCGCAATTTCGTCCAGCGAAACATCGTCCGAGTCGTCATCGTCATCCAGGACGTCGTCGCCCAGATCAACGTCGGTATCGGACTCATCGTCTTCCAGGACGATTTCTTCCTCTTCGGTTTCCTTTTCCGCCTTGGATGCGGCGTCGGCTTTGTCGGCCACCAGGCTGCGCTTGGCTTTGCTGGCGTCCAGAACAACCGGATCACCTGTATATGGGCTGACAATAGGATCCTTGTTCAGGTCATAGAATCTCTTGCCAGTGGTCGGGCAAACCCGCTTCGTGCCCCACTCTTCCTTGGGCATGTTCGTCACTCTCTCAGCTGTCATACGAATTGTCGCGCACCTGCCACAATGCGCGCGCCCTGTCAAAGGCTTTTGCGCCTCTGGTGGTCCTTGCGTCGTGAGGATAGTTTCAAAACCGAGTGGGACCGGAGAGTGGCGTGGCGCAGATCAAATTGATTGACGGTCTCGACATGGTTGTTGAGCTTCGCCGTTCTCCAAGGGCGCGGCGGCTAAGCCTTCGGGTTTCGACGCTGGATGGCCGGGTCACGCTGACCGTACCGTCCGGGGTAAGCGAGCGTGAAGCGCGGGCGTTTGCAAGTGAGAAAGCCGACTGGATTGCACAGAACCTAAAGCGTCAGACTGCCCCGGTGCTGGTTGTGCATGGGGCCGAATTGCCGGTCGAGGGTGTCGTGCGACGCATAGTCAGTGGAACGGGGCGCGCGGCGCGATTATTGCCTGAAACGATCACCGCACCACCTGAACGCGCCGGAGTGAAGGTGGCGGTCCTTCTGAAATCATTGGCCCGCGATCGCCTTGCGTCGGCCGTGGATCGGTATGGTTCGGCAATCGGGCGCCGCGCCACGGCCATCAAGCTGCGTGACACGCGGTCACGGTGGGGGTCCTGTTCCCAAGGCGGCAACCTGATGTTTTCCTGGCGTCTGATACTCGCGCCGCCGGATGTGTTGGATTATGTGGCCGCCCATGAGGTCGCGCATCTCGCGCACATGAACCACTCACCAGCATTTTGGGGCGCTGTCGCTGAGATATGCCCGACCTACGAAGGCCCGCGCGCCTGGTTGCGCCGGGAAGGGGCAAGTTTGCACCGATATCGTTTCGATGCCGATTGACCCAAGGAACCTCTTGTGATCACAATCGAGTGGTCATGACCCGCCCAAGCGATCCTCCCATTCCAGCCCATGACAGGGTGTACCGCACATTGCGATCCCGGATCATGTATGGCGAGATGGAACCGGGTGCTGCCTTGACACTGCGAGGCATTGGGAAGGAATTTGGCGTCTCGATGACGCCGGCCCGCGAAGCAGTGCGCCGTTTGGTGGCCGAAGGGGCTTTGACCTTGTCGGCTTCGGGCCGCGTGTCGACGCCGGAATTGACCAATGAACGGATCGAGGAACTGGCGGCGCTCAGATCACTTCTTGAAACGGAACTGGCCAGCCGGGCATTGCCTCGGGCGCACCTGGCGTTGATTGACCGGTTGAACGCAATCAACAGCACGATCTCGGAGGCCGTCGCCAAGGGGGATGCCGTGGCCTATATCATGCGCAACCTCGAATTTCACCGCACACTTTATCTGCGCGCCCAGGCGCCGGCGATGCTGGCAATGGCCGAGACGGTCTGGCTTCAGCTTGGCCCGACGATGCGTGCGCTGTACGGAAAGATGCGCCAAGGTCGCCCGCCTGAGGCCCACCGTTTGATCCTTGCGGCGCTAAGGGCAGGAGATGAACCGGGGTTGCGTGCTGCCCTACGGACCGATGTGACCAAAGGTCTGAATTTGCTGATGACCTGAAGCTTCCTTCGCGGTTCGTGAGCCAGGCCATCACGAATTGGCATTTGACCCAGGGTCGATACTCAAGAAATGTTCGCCCGATGGACAGATCGCAGCCGCTCATAACACCGGTCCTGATCGCGGGATGTGTCATTGTCATGCTTGGCTTTGCCATTCGCGCTTCGTTCGGAGTGTTTCAACTTCCCGTAGCCGAGGAATTTGGCTGGGCGCGCACCGAATTTTCCCTGGCGATTGCGATCCAGAACCTGTTCTGGGGCATCGGGCAGCCCTTGTTCGGTGCCATCGCCGAAAAGATCGGGGATCGAAAGGCCATCGTGATGGGGGCGATCTGCTATGCCTCGGGTCTGGTCCTGTCGTCTTTTGCGACAACCCCTTTCGCGATCCAGTCTTTGGAGGTCTTGGTGGGTTTGGGTGTGGCGGGTACCGGCTTTGGTGTGATCCTTGCGGTCGTCGGGCGGGCTTCATCGGATGAAAACCGGTCGATGGCGCTTGGCATCGCAACGGCGGCGGGCTCTGTCGGTCAGGTGATCGGCGCGCCTTTGGCGGAATATCTACTCAGCCTCATGGCATGGCAATCGGTGTTTCTGGTCTTTGCCGGGGCGATCATGGCCGGACTACTGGTTCTGCCCATGATGCGGGCTCCCGCAGCGTCAAAGGCCGAACTGCAAGACAGCATGGGAGAGGTTGTTTTGCGGGCCTTTCGCGACCCAAGCTATGCCCTGATTTTCATGGGGTTCTTTTCCTGTGGCTATCAACTGGCCTTCATCACCGCCCATTTTCCGGCGCTGGTGACCGAAATGTGCGGGCCGATCAGTCAAGGCAGTGTTCTGCATAGTCTTGGGATCACATCGACCTCGGCGCTTGGGGCGACCGCGATTGGACTGATCGGGTTCTTCAATATCGCTGGCACGCTGACCGCTGGCTGGCTGGGCAAGCGGTACACCAAGAAGTATCTTTTGGCGGGCATTTACCTTTGCCGTACGTTGGTTGCCGCGGCGTTTATCCTGACCCCGATCACTCCGGCGACGGTTTTGCTTTTTTCGGCCGCCATGGGGTCGCTTTGGCTGGCGACTGTGCCGTTGACCAGCGGATTGGTTGCCCACCTTTACGGGTTGCGATTCATGGGCACGCTTTACGGGTTCGTCTTCCTCAGCCACCAGTTGGGGTCATTCCTGGGTGTCTGGCTGGGAGGGAGAATGTATGACCTTACTGGCGACTATACCTTGGTCTGGTGGATTGGTGTCGGCGTCGGGGCCTTCAGCGCCATCGTTCATCTGCCAATCCGTGAAGAACGTCGGGTGTTTGCCACAGCCTGACGCGCCCTTCTGATCCGGGAAGCATTTCAAGGCGTCAGGAATTTCCTCAGAGCTTCGGCCACCTGGGCTGGATGGGTCTGCAAAAGCGAATGGCCCGCCCCGGAAATCTGGACGTGCTGGGCATTCGGGTTTACCTCGGCCAGTGCCCCCATGGCCGACAGCGAAATCACTGGGTCCTCGGCGCCCCAGATGGCTAGTACGGGCGTGCCGTTTCGCGCGATTTGTGCGTGATCCTCGGTTGCCCGGTTCGCCAAAAGGTGACGCCGCGAAGACAAAAGCGCGGGCAGAAAACCACGTGTTCGGGTCTCGGCCGCCTGCCTGTCCTCCAGGTCGGGAATGACCGTGGCCGTCGTTCGGCTTTCGACCAGTTCCCGGCGCAGCGCCCAGCCTCCGGCGATGCGGGTCAGCCAGCCGCCGATCCAGGGCATCAACCAAAACCTGGAATGGCCGCTAGCCTTCAGTCGTTGCAACCCGGCGGACGCGACGATGATCAGGGCCTTTATGCGTGTGCCTTCTTCGCTTGCAAATGCAGTGGCGATCTGTCCGCCCATGGAAAACCCAAGGACCACGACCTCGCCTTTCACGTTCTGGTTTTCAAGAAGTGCCCGCAGTTGCGAAAGAAAGAAATCCGCCGTCTGCGGACCCTTCGCCCTGTGCGAATAGCCTCGCCCGTAAAGGTCATAGGTCAGGACCCGATATCCAAGCCCCACCAGCGAGTTTTCAGTCGCGGCAAAGATGTAGGAAGGAGTTGAAAGCCCATGAATGCAGATCGCAACAGGCCCGTCTTCGGGCCCGGACCATCGGTAATGGGTTGCACCTTGGGGCAGACGTGCAATCTGGCCGGGCACCTTGTCCTGGATGGATTTGGTGATCGGGACGCGAAACGCTTCGGCCAGAAAGGGCAGAAGTACAACCAAAACCAAAAGGGCCGCGACTGTAACTACGACGGTCATCTTTCCGGCAGCATCCCTTCGGCCACAAGTCGGTCGCGCCAGTCTCCGGCGCCCTGAAACAGGTGAGTCTTCCAGCCACGTTCTGCCGCAACCTCGATGTTCTCCGCACGATCATCGGTGAAAATCAGCGCCTCTCCCGAAAGCCCCGTGCCGTCTTCGAGGGCGGCATAGATGGCCGGGTACGGCTTGACGACACCCAGATGGGCAGAGACGAATTCCTGCGCAAATGTGTTCAGGGCCGGGATATACTCCTTGGCGGCCGCAAGCGTGTTGGCTCCAAAATTCGACAGCGCGACCGAGCGAGCGCCAGTGGCATTCAGTTCCAACATCAAATCCGAGGTGCCCGGCACGGGGGTCGAAAACATGCGTGTCCAATCGTCATGCCAACGCCGGATCTCGGCGCGCCATTCGGGGAACTTCTCGGCATGGGAATAAGCAGCGTCTCGCGAGTGGGTGCCCAGATCAATCGCCTCGTTCATTTCGTGAAGGTTGGCTTCGGCAAACAACCTGGCACGGCGATCAGGGCCGATCAGCCGATCATAATGGGCCTCCGGCTCCCACAAGGCGAAAACGTTGCCGATGTCCCATACGACAGCCTTGATCATGTTCGACGCCTTTCACTGAAACACTGTTCCACTTTGCGGTTGTTTCAGAACCGATGCGGGGCGTCCAGAATTTCCCGCCGTCGCGCCACGGCCTCGCGCCAGATCAGCACGAGGCCCGAACCAAGGATCAGCAAGATACCGGCGATGGCAAATCGGTCGGGGATTTCGTCAAAGATGGCCACACCCCAGAAGATCGCGAACGGCATGGCAACATATTCGAAAGGCGCGATGAAGGCCGGTGCCGAACTGCGATAGGCAGCGCTGATCGAATATCCGCCAAGGGCAATGACAACCCCAAGGCAAACGATCATCAGGCTGTCAAACGGCGTGGGCCAGACCCATGCGCGAAGGATGAACGAGGCCGAAGGATGATCATAGACGTCGAAATACCCGTGGCCAAGGCCAAGTCCGGCCGCCGTACTGACCGCGAGCATGACCAGTTGCGTATATAGAACCAGGCTGGCCGCACTTTCGGTCGCACCGATGCGGCGCGTCAGGATATGCAGCATCCCGTAACCGGCTGCCGCCACAATGGGGAAAAGGGCCGCGATCTGGAAAGCCTCGGTGCCTGGGCGCAGTACGATCAACACGCCCAACATGCCGAAAGCAATGGCAATCCACCGACGCGGGCCGACGGTGTCGCCCAGAAAAACCACCGAAAAGACGGCGATCAAAAGAGGGCTGACAAAGAAGATGGCGACGGCTTCGGCCAAAGGCATGGCAGCCAGCCCCATGAAGAAAAAGAAGTTCGCTGCCACAACGAACATTCCGCGCAAAAGATGGACACCCAGAAAACGGGTTTTCAGGTCAGCGAATGTCCCTGTCAGCGGCGTCACCACACCGACGATGATCGCCAGGGCAACAAGGGTTCTGAAGAAGGTGATTTCATAAAGCGGGTAGTCGCCCGAAAGAAACTTGATGATCACATCGACCAGCGAAAACGAAGTGGCCGCCACCACGGCCCAAAGCGCGCCGACAAGGGGACTGCTGTCGCGGCTCATCTTAAGGCGCGGTCCAGCGCATCGAGAAAGCGCGACCTATCCGCCTTTGAAAACCCGCGCCCGCTGCCTTGGCGAAAAGGGTCGGCTGCGCGCAAATCGGCGGCCAGATCGCGCATCGACAATGCCTCGCGCACATTGGCGTCGTTCAAGGGGTCTCCGTTCGGTTTCAGAACTTTCGCACCGGCCTCGACACATTTTGCCGCAAGTGGGATGTCGTTGGTTATCACCACGTCGCCGGGTCCGGCGGTGTCCGCGATCCACTTGTCCGCTTCATCCGGGCCTGCATCGACAAAAACACTTTCGATCAATGGGTTGGCTGAAGGGCGAATGCCGCCGTTCGACACCATTTTGACCGCCACCTTGTGGCGGGTGGCAACCGTTTCAACCTCGGATTTGACCGGGCAGGCGTCGGCATCGACAAAGATCACGCCCAAAGCGCCTCGGCATGGAACGCCACGTGTTCCTCCATGAAGGTCGAGATGAAGAAATAGCTGTGATCATAGCCCTTTTGCAGGCGCAAGGTGGCTTCTGCGCGTCGTGCTGCCAAGGCTTCGGCAAGGGCTTCGGTCTTAAGAAGATCGCCGAACTGGTCGTCAGTGCCGGTGTCGATGAGCAATGGCGCATCCAGGTCGTTTTCACGGATCAGGCAAGTTGCGTCATGGGCGCGGCCAGCTTCGGGCGAGCCGAGGTAGGCGGTGAACTGCTTTTTGCCCCAGTCGCTTTCGGTCGGGTTACAGATAGGTGCAAAGGCCGACACCGAACGGAACCGCCCCGGCGACTTGGCGGCCAAAGTGAGAGCGCCGTGACCGCCCATCGAATGGCCGGTGATCGCCTGACGGTCGGAATCCAGCGGAAAATCCGAGAAAAGCTGATCGCTGAGATCGTTCAGAATATAGCTTTCCATGCGAAAATGCGGCGCCCAGGGCGCTTCGGTGGCGTCGATATAGAAACCGGCGCCCTGACCCAGGTCATAGGCGTCGTCGTCGGCCACACCTTCGCCTCGGGGCGACGTGTCAGGAAACACCAGCGCCAGCCCGTGCTCGGCCGCCCAGGCCTGTGCGCCGGCCTTGGTCATGGCGTTTTCGTGGGTGCAGGTCAGGCCGGACAGAAACCACAACAGCGGAACCGCGCCGTCTTCGGCTTCTTCGGGCAGAAAAAGACCAAAGGTCATCGGTGTGCCGGTGGATTGGCTGTCATGTGAATAGACACCCTGGGTGCCGCCGAAGCACTTGTTTTCCGATATTTTTTCCATGGGTTGGTCCTATAGGGTTTCTATCCAGGCGATGATGGCCGCAAGCGTGACAACCGACAGAATGGTTGAGATCAGGATCGAGGCCGACACCCTTTGTGGGGCGACGTTGTAGTGTTGCGCAAGAATATAGACATTCCCCGCGACGGGAAGGGCCGCCGAGGCGATCATGACTTTCGCGGCGAAGGGTTCGACTGGCCAGATCAAAAGGGCCGCCACGGCCACTGCGGCGGGGTGTACGAACAGTTTCAGGCCCGAGAGCCAGACCGCGACCGACATTCGTTCGGCCGACTTCGAGGCAAGCGATGCGCCGATGGCAAAAAGCGCGCCGGGCGTGGCGGCGGCACCGAGTAGTGTCAGGAATTCTTCGACCGGTTGCGGCATCGGCAAGGCATAGGAAGACCAGACAAGTCCCAAAACGATTGACATGATCATCGGGTTTTTCACCAACCCCATTGCAACCGTGCGCAGGATGTTCAAAGACAATCCATTGCCTTTCGAGCCAGTGATGAGGATGACGATCAGGCTGGAAAACACAATAAGATCAATGGATATTATTATGATAATAGGGGCCACAGCCTCGGGTCCCATCAATATCGCCAGCATTGGAATACCCAGGAATCCGACATTGCCGATCACTGCGCATTGCGCCTCGACGGCGGCCTCGGCAACCGGAACGCTCCGGGCCATGGCCACCAGGGTGGCCAGAACGTAAACCGTGATATTGGCCGCGAGGTACGCCTTCACGAAGGTCCAATCGAGGATGTCTTTCAGTTCAAGGGTTGCGGCAAACCGGAATATCATCGCCGAAAGGGCAAAGTAGAATACGAACTTTGTCAGATAGACGGTGGCCTCTTCGGTGAAAAATCGTGTGCGCCCGGCCCAGTAGCCAAGCCCGATCACCGCGAAAAACGGACAGGTTTTCAGGAAGATCTCCCACATTACTGTCGCCTAGCACGGGGCGCGGGGAGGCAAAAGCCGGATTGCCTGTGCCAGCAGCCTCGGATAGCCCCGTGGATGGGAGTGGTCAGGTGACAGTCACGGTCTTTTTCGCGGTTCTGGGTGCAGCGCTTTTGCATGCCGGTTGGAATGCCCTGGTGCGGATCGGGGCATCGAAGACGGCGACCATGACGATCCTGACGATTGTGCAGGCGGGGCTGGGGTTGGGCTTTGCCATGACGATGCCCTGGCCCGGAGGCGAAGTCTGGGCCTGGCTTCTGGCGTCGGGCATTTTGCATGCGGCCTACAAGCTGTTCTTGGCATTTGCCTATGAAAAAGGAGACCTTAGCCGGGTCTACCCGATTGCGCGGGGGGCGGCGCCGCTAATCGTTCTGGGGGTCAGTGTCGCGCTTCTGCGTGAGCAATTGTCACTGACCGAAGTGGGGGCGATCCTGGTTCTGGGTTTCGGTATTCTGTGCATGGGACTTGGCGCCTTTCGGTCCGGCGAGGCGCGGGGGTTGGTGCCATTGGCGCTGGCCTCGGCGACGATGACGGCGGGGTATTCGTTGGTTGACGGGTTGGGCGCTCGGGTGGCAGGCGACGCGGCGTTGTTCGTGGCCTGGCTGTTCGTATTTGACGGATTGTTTTTCATGCCCATTATCATTGCCTTACGCGGGCCATCCGTACTTGTCGCGTCGGTCAGGGGCTGGGCAATTGGGGCGGCAGCGGCGGTGTTGTCGTATGGGGCCTATGCAGTGGCGGTCTGGGCGATGACCGAAGCGCCGATCGCCCTTGTGACGGCGCTCAGGGAAACTTCGATCCTCTTTGCCATGCTGATCGGTTGGGTATTGTTGGGCGAACGGATGGACCACTTGAAGCTTCTCTCGGGCACCTTGATACTGGCCGGGGTGGTTCTGGCAAGGCTATGAAAGAACAACGATTGTCAGAAGACAGGCAGAGCTGCTTTCAAGCAGGTGCCTTGAACGAAAACCATAATGGGAGGCGGCCATGGACGCGCGAAACCTGATAGATCAGCGACGGACATCGGTCTGGCTGGACGAAGATGCGGGAGATTTCGAGAAATTCCGCGCCATGGTTAGGGTCGAGACAAAGGCGCCGGATTGGCCGTTAGCCGCTGAAATCGCATCAAAAATCCCAGTTTACGATGGCGATTTTGTGCGAGATGCGGCGGATGATCCGCTGGATTTGATGTCGGAATGGAATGCGGTGTTCGATACTGGTCCAGGCATCATCGCGATCCGGGGCGGCATGGCCGACTTGACGGTCGTCGATGCGGCTTCGGCCTTGTTCGATGAGATCATCGAAGCCGAGCGGGATGCAGGTTCAGGGGGTGGTGATCACTTTGCCAAGCCTGGCGCGAACGACCGGGTTTGGAATGCGGCCGAGAAACACTGCATGTCTAACCCATTGAATTTTGCACAATATTACGCGTCGGACGGGATCGCCATGGCCGCGCGCGCGTGGTTGGGGCGGGGCTATCAGGTCACGGCGCAGGTCAATCGGGTGAACCCCGGCGGGGCGGCGCAGCGGGCGCACCGGGATTATCATCTGGGGTTCATGAATGCCGATCAACTGGCGACCTATCCCGTTCAGGCCCATGGGTTTTCTCCGAACCTGACGCTGCAGGGGGCGGTGGCCCATTGCGACATGCCGCTGGAAAGCGGGCCGACGATGCTTTTGCCCTATTCGCAGCGGTACCCGGAGGGCTATGTCGCCTATAACCGACCGGAATTTCAGGAGTATTTCGCCGAGCATCATGTCCAATTGCCGCTGGAGAAAGGCGATTTGCTGTTCTTCAATCCAGCCGTGATGCACGGAGCGGGCACCAACCGGTCTTCGGACATTCTGCGGATGGCGAACCTGTTGCAGATCGGATCGGCTTTCGGGCGCTCGATTGAGACAGTCAACCGGTCCGAGATGTCAAAGGCGGTTTACCCGGCTCTTGCGGAGTGTGCCGGTAACATGTTGACCAAGCAAGAGATTTCCAACGTGATCGCAGCCTCGGCCGAGGGGTATGCCTTTCCGACGAACCTGGATCGCGACCCGCCCGTGGGTGGTTTGATCCCGTTGAGCCAGGCGGAACTGATGGAAAAAGCCCTGGCCCAAGGGATGGGTGCCGAAGCCTGGAACGCCGAAGTTGAGGCCATGGATGAGCGGCGCAGGCCGTAGGGGGCTCAGGGCGTTCACGTCCTGTTTGATTCTGTTGACGGCAAGTGTCTTGTACGTTCGCGCCGGGCGGACCCCGGTACAATTTGTACGCCTTGAAACCGGCAAAATATCACTTTTGTACGCGTGGGCGCGCGATGCAATTTCTGAAAAATGACAGAGGCGCACGGGGAACTTTTTTGCGCCGACTGCGTCGTCGCGAGGAGGCCGCCCGCTGACGCGGACGGCCCCCTGCCTGCTCGAACAGCGGTGCCTAGCGGTCGAGGCTTTCGGCCAGACGCATCAGGGTGACGGCCTCGGCGCGGTAGCCGAAGGGGTCGGCGCCTTTCGCCGCGTTGGCCGTTTCGATGGCCTCGGCCCAGTCCCAACCGCCAAGGTAAGAACCGCCGCGCAGAAGCTCGCCGAACCCGGCCATGGCGATGGAAAAGCGGACATCGTCGCTGGCATTTCCCTGGCCGGGCAGGATCGGCTGTTCGATCAGGATGCTGGTTGCTTCGCCGGGACGCTTGTAGCGCATCTTGAAGAAGCCAAGTTCATCCGAGATCGTGGCCGCCTCGGCCACTTCGGCTTCGGAGTAGCGCAAGGGTCCGTTGCGGATCGCGTCCGAGCCAACGGGGGTCACCTCGTAGAGCGCCGTTACCGTATGCCCCGCGCCGATGTCGCCGGCATCGACCTTGTCGTTGGCGAAATCCTCGCGGTTCAAGGCGCGGGTTTCATAACCGATCAGGCGGTATTCTGCGATCTGGGCGGGGTTGAATTCGACCTGGATCTTGACGTCGTTGGCAATCGGGAAAAGTGCGCCGGTCAGTTGGTCGACCAGCACTTTCCTGGCTTCGGACAGGGTGTCGATATAGGCCGCCGTGCCGTTGCCGTTCTGAGCGAGCGCCTGCATCGTCGCGTCGTCAAGGTTGCCGCGCCCGAAACCCAGAACGCTAAGGTAGGTGCCGCTGTCGCGCTTTTCGGCAATGAAATCCTTCAGCGCCTCGGGGTCCGAAAGACCGACGTTGAAATCGCCGTCGGTGGCAAGGATCACGCGGGTTACATCGCCGTCGCCTGCGGCCGCCATGCCTTCGGCCACCTGGTAAGCCTGTTGCAGCCCGGCCTGGCCTGCGGTCGATCCGCCAGCTTCCAGCCGGTCGAGGGCGTTCATGATCACCGAGCGTTCGGCGGCGGGCGTCGGTTCAAGGACCTGACCGGCGGAACCTGCATAGGTGACGATTGAGACCTCGTCTTCGGGGCGGAGTTCCGAAAGCATCAGGCGGAATGATTGCTTCAGAAGCGGCAGTTTGTTGGCGTCCTGCATAGAGCCCGATGTGTCGATCAGGAAGACAAGGTTCAGCGGCGGGCGGTCTTCGATGGCGGGAAGCGTGCCCTGGATGCCGATGTGGACAAGATTGGTACCTTCGTTCCAGGGCGTCGGAGTAACTGTGACCGTTGGCTGGAACGGGTGTGCGCCTTCGGGGGCCGGGTAGGCATAGGGGAAATAGTTGATCATCTCTTCGACCCGGACGGCTTCGCGTGGCGGCATGTAGCCACCCATGAGCGAGGAGCGCACGACGGAATAGGCCGCGGTGTCGACGTCGATGGAAAAGGTTGAAACCGGTTCGTCTGTGACCACCTTGATCTGGTTTTCCGGCGCGTTTGCATAGGCCTCCGTGTCGCCTTCGGGCTGGATCACCTGATCAGACGGGGCGACGATGATGCGCTTGGCTTCTGGCGCGGAGGGTGCGGGGGCGATGAGGGCCAGATCGGATTGTTGTTTCATCGCCTGGTTGCGGGTTTGTGGCCTGAATGATTCTTCAGCCTCCATCATGGGTTCTTCGGCCAGGATCTCGTTTGTCGAGGCGGCACCGGTGTTTCCGGCGATGGCACCACGATCATCGAGGCTGATTTCAGAGTCCAATGCGGGTGCATTTGCGAGTTTGTCGACCTCTTTGCGTTCACGCGGCAACGAGCTTGCGACGCTGCCATCGCTATCGGTTGCAAGGGCGGTCTGTTCGTTCTTTCGTTTTTCGTCGGTGCCGAGGTTGTTGTCCTGACGTTCGCCCGCTTCGGTGGTGCGGCGCAGGGTGTCGCCCCCGCCAATCTCGGTTTGCGTAAGCCCGCCAAGGGGGTCTTTCGGCGCGGTCAAGTCACCGGTGTTCGGCAGAAATGCCAGGACGCCGACGGCGACAAGGGCGGTGGTGGCGGTCAACCCGGCGCGGGTGGTGAGGACGTTCAACATGGTTCCAACTCCGTTCAGAATGCGACCCATCGGGCCTGTCTGAGAAGTAGGACGCGCGCCATCTGCCGATCCTTGGAAATCGGCGAAAGTTTTTTCGGCCCGCGCGATATTATCCCGCTTTTTCAATGGGTCAGGGTCGGGCGTGGCGGCGTCGAACGCCGCTTTCAGATCGTCGAGCTCGTCTGTCATGTCGTGCTCTCCTTCAATTCGCGCAGGCGTTTCTTCGCCTCGGATACGCGCCAGCTTATGGTGCCTTCGCTGACGTCCAGAATGTCGGCCGCCTGGGCGTGGGTCATGTCGTCAAGGACCAGGGCGAGCGTATCGCGCAAATCCTCGGGCAGGGCGGACATGGCGCGTGTGAGCCAGTCGATGGCTTGGGCGGTTTCGGCCGCTTCGGCGCGCCTTGCCACTTCGACTTCGCCCCAACCGGTCGCAGCCTTGGCATAGGTCGCGCTGCGGCGTCGGCGGTCGGAGGCGGCGTTTACAACAACCCGATAGAGCCAGGTCGTGAACCGCGCGTCACCCCGGAACGCCCGGATCTTGGCGGGAAGCGCCGCGCAGATGTCGTGGCACAGATCCTCGGCTTCGGCCTTCATTCCGGTCAGCCGAAAGGCCAGCCGGAACACACGATCATAGTGCCGCGTGATCAGGGCCGAAAAGGCATCGCTGTCGCCCAAAGCCGCCGCCCGGGCCAGGGCCTCGTCCGAGGTTTCCATGCGCATCACGATGTGTATGACGCAGGCCGAAGGTCAATCCTTGGAAATTTTTTCCCGCTGGACCAACGCCGGAGTGTGGCGCAACATCGCATTGCCTGTTTTGCCAGCAATTGGTAAATATTATTGTCCAATTTTGAAAGACCTTGCAATGCCGACCATCACCGAGATCGCTGACCTGAAACGCCTCTATCGGCGTCGGACTCCGAAGATGTTTTACGACTATTCCGAAAGCGGGTCGTGGAGCGAGCAGACGTTTCGCGAGAATACCAGTGATTTCAATGAGATATATCTGCGGCAACGGATTGCCACCGATATGACAGAGCGTAATCTGACAACGCAGCTTGTCGGACAGGATGTGGCAATGCCCGTGGTTCTGGCCCCGGTCGGGCTTTTGGGGATGCAGTGCGCGGACGGCGAGATCAAGGCGGCACGGGCAGCGGAAAAGTTCGGGGTGCCGTTTACATTGTCGACCATGTCGATCTGTTCGATCGAGGATGTGGCGGAAAACACCGAAAAGCCGTTCTGGTTTCAGGTCTATACCCTGAAGGACGACGATTACATGAAGCGGTTGATGGAACGGGCGCGGGCGGCTGAATGTTCGGCGCTGGTCATTACCGTCGATCTGCAGGTCATGGGTCAGCGGCACAAGGACATCAAGAACGGGCTGTCCGCGCCGCCGAAGCTGACGCCTGCGTCGATTGCGAACATGATGACCAAGGTCCCTTGGGGGCTTCAGATGCTGGGCACCAAGCGGCGGTTCTTTGGCAATGTCGTGGGGCACGCGAGCGGGGTCAGCGATCCGGCGTCGCTATCGACCTGGATTGCCGAGGCGTTTGATCCGTCGCTGAACTGGGATCGGATCAAGCAGTTGATGGACATGTGGGGCGGCAAGGTGATCCTGAAGGGTATCCTGGATGTTGAAGACGCCGAGAAGGCCGCCGCGCTAGGGGCCGATGCCATCGTCGTGTCGAACCATGGCGGGCGGCAGTTGGATGGTGCCCTGTCGTCGATCAGGATGCTGGAGCCCATCGTGCAAGCGGTCGGTGACAAGGTCGAGATCTGGTTGGACAGCGGTATTCGCAGTGGTCAGGACGTGTTGAAGGCCGTCGCACTGGGGGCCAAGGGGGTGATGATCGGGCGGTCTTATGTCTATGGATTGGGGGCCATGGGCGAGGCGGGCGTGACAAGCGCGCTGGACGTCATTCACAAAGAGCTTGATACCTCGATGGCGCTTTGTGGGCGGCGCGATATCAACAATGTGGACCGGGAAATCTTGCTGGTGCCGAAAGGTTTTTCTGGCACCTTTGCGTGAGCAAGGCTAATGCTTGCCAAGAAACAATGTTGACCAACGGTCAAGATTGTTATGCCTTGATGCAAAGAAGTCGCGTTCATGTCCTTAAAACAGCCTGTTTCATGCCATTTTCTTGCCGCATTCCAGGGCCGGGCGTAGGGTTTCGGCATGATGAGTATGTTTGATCAACGATTGACCTGGGCCCTGGCCGCCATTGCGACGGGATTTTCCGCGCCACTTTCGGCTGAGCCCGCTTCTGGCGAATTCTCGGTTGAGTTTCCGACCGAAACCGCCGCCATCGTGGCTGCGACCTCGGCGCTGTTCGATGCGGTCGAAACTGCGGACGTTCTGGACGACAAGCCGGTTCCGGTGATCCGGCTGACCGATATTGCCACAAAGGCCAGCGTCGACACCGGCGTTGACAAGGCCGACCCATTGACCGAACGGGGGCCGCTTCAGCATCTGACTGGCTATCGGATTTCCTGGTACCCGGTGGAACGTTTCCTGGGCTCGGTCGATTTCATGGGGACATGGGATGGCAACCGCAATCTGGTGTGTGGCTATCTGACCTGGGATTTGACCGAACCCGCAGCGCCGGTTCTTGAAACCGTCATGGCGACCTATATCGACATGGGCGAACTTGTGGGCGCGACACCAGAGGCGATACACGAAACACTTCTGGAAGCGAATTGCGCCTTTGGGGCGATCGAAGCGAACTATCAGATTTTTGACCCGCAAGGGTGACGCCGAACAGCCAATAGCACCGGCCTTCAGCCAAGCCCGAGGTATGTCTTTTGGATGTCGTCGTCTTCGCGGAGCTTGTCGGCAACGCCTTCAATGACCACCTCGCCGGTATCCAGAACATACCCGTAATCGGCCAACGCCAGGGCAAGTCGTGCGTTCTGCTCGACAAGAACGATGGTACGGCCGTTGTTGTTGATCTTCTTGATGATGCCGGCAATTTCCTGGCACATGATCGGAGACAGGCCCAATGTCGGTTCGTCCATCAGGACCAACTTGGGATTGGACATCAGCGCGCGCCCCATCGCCAGCATCTGTTGTTCGCCCCCCGACATGGTTCCCGCATGTTGGCTGACCCGTTCCTTTAGTCGCGGAAAATGCGAGAAGACAAGATCAAGGTTGTGCGCCATTTCTTTGCTTTCGGACCGCAAATAGGCGCCCATTTCCAGGTTTTCCATCACTGTCATCTGCGGAAAGACGCGGCGGCCTTCGGGGACATGGGCAATGCCAATTCCGGTGATCTTTTCGGGGGGCAGCGACAGGATGGATTCGCCATCGTAAAGGACGTCGCCCGTTTGAGGCCGCTCAAGCCCCGAAATCATCCGCAACGTCGTGCTTTTTCCTGCGCCGTTCGAGCCGATCAGGGTGACAATCTGCCCCTCGGGAACCGAGATCGACACATCGTGTGTCGCCTGCACCTTGCCATAGAAGACCGACGTATTCTTCAGTTCAAGTAACACTGTCGTCGGCCCCCAGATAGGCTTCAATCACCGCTCGGTTGGACCGAATGTCATCGGGCGAGCCCTCTGCCAGTTTCTCGCCAAAATCCAGGACGGTGATCTTTTCGCACAGGTTCATGACAGTCCGCATGTCGTGTTCCACCAAAAGAACGGTCACCCCCCATTTGTCGCGGATCTTCTGGATCATGTTGACCATTACCGCCTTTTCGCCCGAGTTCATGCCCGCAACCGGTTCGTCCAGCATCAAAAGCTCGGGTTCTGTGGCAAGCGCCATTGCCACGCCAAGTTGCCGCTGCAGCCCGTGCGACAGGTTGTTGGCCATTGTATCCCGATCTTCGGCCATTCCCAGAAAGTCGACGATTTCGATCGCGCGTTCCAGACTGTCTGCCTCGCGGTGGTTGTCATGGCCAATTATTGCGTTGAGCAAGGACGCGTTCGTATTCAGATGCTGGGCGATCGAGACGTTTTCCAGAACGGTGAAGTCTGAAAACAACGCCGGGCGCTGAAAAGTCCTGACGGCACCCAAACGCGCAATCTTGTTGGTGGCCATGCCAGAGATGGTTTGCCCCTTGAAGGTCACCTTGCCGGAAGTCGGGCGATAGAATCCGCTGACCAGATTGAAGAATGTTGTTTTTCCCGCGCCGTTGGGTCCGATGACGCCGCGAATTTCGCCCTTTTCGACGTCCATGCTGATGTTGTTGTTGGCGACAAGGCCGCCGAATTTCTTCGTCAGGTTTTCGACCGAGAAAAACGACATCACCCGGTTCCTCGCTGTGTGCCTGTCCTGTGCAGCAATTCCCTTATGCGCGCGGGCAGCGTTTCCAATCCGCCGGGCAGCAATACCAGGAACAAGATCAGGATCAGCCCGAACAATGCCGGGCGCCATTCGGCAAGCGGCCGTGTCAGTTCGAAGATAATCGACATCGACAATACGCCGATCAAAGGGCCCCAGAAGGTTTTCACACCGCCAACCACGCACCAGATGATCAGATAGACCATTTCGACCATGCCAAAGTTGTGTGGGTCAATAGAGCCGATCTGATAGGCCAGCAGCGAGCCGGCCAGTCCGGCAAAGAAGCCTGATACACAGAACACCATGATCCTGGATTTCGTGACATCAATGCCAATGCTCTCGCTCAACTCGCGGTCGGTATAGATTGATTTCCAGGTGTCCCCCAGGCGGGACCGGTCGATCCGAAACAGGATCACCAAGGTCAGGATCGTGAAAACGAGCGTGAAATAGTAGAAATTTCGCGAATCCCAAAAGTCGATGAAATACCATTCGCCGCCCTGGCCGATTTCGAGTTTGGGAATGCCATTGATGCCGCGCGCGCCACCGAACGGATAGTGGAACTTGAGCCAGACATGCCGGACGAATTCGCCCAGCGCGAAGGACGCGATGAAAAAGGCAAAACCCAGGGTGCGCGACAATGGGATTGCAAACAGCAAGCTTACAATCATCGTGACGACGCAGGCCATCGGCATGACCAGGTAAAACGGCAAGCCAGCCATCTTGGCCAGAATACCGGTCGCATAGGCACCGACACCCATCAGGATATAATGGCACAGCGTCCAGTCGCCCGTGGTTGCCATAAGCCGATAGCTTTGCGCCAGAATGACATTGATCAGGAAGATCGTCAGCAGCTCTAGCCGGTAGGCCGACACAAGATTCGGCGCCATGACAAAAAATGCGATGACGACCAGCGAACTGACGAGCAGGTGGGTGGAGAAGCTAGACTTTGACACGGCCCATCAGTCCTGTTGGTTTCAAGATCAGCACAATGGCCATGAATAGGACTCCGACCATGGTTGCGGTGACCGAGTCGTACAATGTAGCCACGATCGTGTGGATAAACCCCAGAATGAAGGCCGCGATGACCGCGCCTTCAATGCTTGCCATTCCGCCGACGATCACGATGACGAAGGCGGTGACGGCATAGGTGTGACCCATATACGGCGTGACGGGGATGATCGGAGCCATCAGCGCACCACCAACACCGGCAAAGCCGCCGGATAGCAACATCGCAAGCCCGGTCATCTTGTTGAGGCTGATGCCCTGCAACACGGCGGCCTCTGGGTCTTGCGCGCAAGCCCGCAACGCCTTTCCGGCCTTAACCCGTGTCAGAAAGTACCATAGGCCGGTGACCATGATCACGGTCGCCGGGAAAATCAGCAGTCGCTGATATGAAATCGACGCGCCAAGCACTTCGGCACCGCCGGGAAATGGCGTTTGAATCGTCCGCATCAGGCCGACGCCCCATTGCTGACCGACCAGAACCTGCAGAATGAACCCGGCCCCCGCCGAGGCCATGAAACCCGCCAGAACGTTTCCTCGGGTTGGTCGAAAGATCAATCGTTCGAACGCCAGTCCGATCATCGCGACGATCGGGAATGCAAGGATGACGGCCAACAGAAACGGCATGCCAAGCAGCGTGTAGAGCACAAACACGACGTACGATCCGGCCATGAACAACTCGCCGTGCGAGAAATTCGCCATCTGCATGACGCCAAAGGCAATCGCCAATCCAACCGCAACCATCGCGTATACGGAGCCAAGCACAAGGGCATTGGCAATCGTCTGGATGATGGTGTCGACACCCATGATCGTCTTTTCTTTCTGTATCGAAGTTGGATCAGTCGCGGTCGAACTGGGCCAGGCATCTCTTCACCGGTGGTGCCTGTGGATGCCTGGCCCTTTTTTGCGACGCGGATTTAGCGTTGGTCGAACATCATGCCCTTGGAGCGGACGTGCTCGATGATCTGCTCTTTGCGCGGCTGAAACCATTCTTCGAAGTTTGCCACTTGCTGCACGCGCTTGACACCCGCGCGATGCTCGTTGATCGGGACCGGCGTTGCGACCATATTGTCGACGCCCCACATCTCGGCCCCGGTGAAGTGGCCCTTGCCCAGCAGGGTGTCGACCTCGTCTGCATTTTGCAGTGCTTCGACAACCTTTGCCGCCTCGAACGAACAGGCCATCTGTACGCCCTGCGCCCAGATTTCCAGCATGATGACGTGATCCCAGTCGATGCCGGTGATGCCGCGCTTTACATCATCCGCGCCGCCCGGACCGAAGCGTGCCATCCAATCGTCGAAGAACTGCTTTTGCACGGAATCTCCGCCCCAGTATGGGTCGTCAAACAGTGGGAAGCTGTCCACGGCCCCTTCGATGAACTCGGCCGGGACCTTCGTCAGGATCGATTCCGAGTCGAGATAGTTGGCAGATATCTCGCCTTCGTATCCTTGCGAGTGAAGCTGTTCCAGAATGCCGATCACAAAGTCGGGATACGACAGGTTCAGACTGACGACATCGGGATTGGTCGCCAAAACCGCGGTCACAATCGGTGCAAAGTCGACGGTGTCCAGCGAGTAGTGTTCGTCGTAAACCACGTCCCAGCCATCGGCGAGTGCCGAGCCGACTTCCCATGCCTGCGACGTCAATCCGATGGTGTCATCCTGCGACAGCACGGCCCAACGTTTCAGGTCGGGATTGCGCTGCTTGTGATACCAGGGGCGCATCATGTCGATGCGCGGTGTCACGTCACCGCCGGCGATCAAATAGGGGCGGTCGGGTTTGATGTCGGTCGAAATCAGGCTTGCATAGACCACTTCCTTCTGAGTGAGGAACGGGTGCGTTGCGTCGGCCGGGTTGCCGCCAATGGCGCTGATGAATTTCACATCGTGTTCAAGGACAAGCTGCTTTGCGCCCTGAAGGGCCTTGGACCCGGTGGCTTCGTCATCGAACGAAATCATGTTCAGCTTGTAGCGCGTTCCGCAGACGTCCAGGCCGCCCTCGGCATTCACGCGGTCCACGAACATCTGGTTTCCGGTCAGGCCCGGCAAACCCCAACCCGCGTCAGGACCGGACAATGCAGCCAGAAAGCCGATATTGACGGTCTCTTGTGCATCGGCTTTATCGACCGAAGTCATAGCCGCCAACGACGCCACCGCGGCCACAAGCGTGGCTTTAAAGATTCTCATGTTTTCCTCCCAGAGCTATTCGACTTTTCATCAGGTTGTTATGTTGTCGATCCTGTAGGGACATCCTTACCGACCAAACTCACCCAGGATCCGTCAGACTTAGATCAACCGGAAAGTGATCCAAAATCAACTGTTTTTTGAGCCAATTCTTCGTTTTCAGGCATATTCGGCCATTTTGGTTTAATATTGGTTCAATCGCCGCAATGTGTCGGGGCGATGATGATTGCTTGAAAGTCGAGGCGAGAATCGGCGCGGGATCATGGGTGACGCGCTGCAAAAATTCCGGCGCCTGCAGCCATGATGCAATCGGTGCGATGATTTGTAAACGACGCGGAACCCAAGTGGCCAGAGGCCGGACATGACTGATCGACATCGCCCGAAATCGTTTGCCACGCCGCCTTGTCATGCCTCCGAAGGCGCTCGCTGGCGCAAAGCCCGGCGCACTCGACGAGGTGCGGACAGACAGGCGCTTTCGGTCGCCGACCGCCAGGCCATCAGCACGACGGTTTCCGGATGACTGCGGCAAATGCCGGATGCCTGGTTCGATGACCCCTTGCGTGTTCTCAGGCCTGCGGAAAGATCGTGCCTAGTTCTGCGGCGTCATAGCCGATGCCGATGCAACGAAGCAAAACGGGCATCGACCACATGGTCAGCCTGCCAGTTCCTCCAGGATCTCGGCGATGATTTCCATCCCCTTGCCCCAGCCCTTGTCGAGGTCCGGTAGGGCTTTAGCAAATGTTGCGATCTCGGCCTCGGTGGGGTTGTGGGGTTCCCAGGTCAGCGTCAGCTTGGTCTCGGCACCCGTCTCTTGGAAGGTGATTGTGGTCAATAGCACCTTGGGCCAATCCGGCATCATTGGGCTTGGCACCACGTTCCAGTTTTCATCGGCGTTCGACATCAGCATGACGAGACGGTCGGTCGGCACGACGTCGGTGTATTCCATGCGCTGATACATGGAATTGTCGCCCATCCTCATTTCGTTCAGCCAGAGCCCGCCCGGTTCGGGTGAAAACTCATGAATTACGGTTTCCACGCCTGGACCATACCAACGTTCGACCAGATCGGCTTCGGTCCAGGTGCGCCACACAAGGGACTTGGGGGCGTCGAATGTCCGCTCCATCACGAATTTCGGGTTGGTCATGGGATGTCCTTTGGCTGAAGTTCGGGAAGTAGCTGGTCAAGTTGATCGAGGCGGCCCTCCCAATGGGCGCGAAAATCCTCCAGCCAGGCAACCGCGTCCTTCATTGGCTGGGCGGTCAGCCGGGCAGGGCGGGTCTGCCGGTCGGCGCCACGCTCGACAAGGCCAGCGTTTTCAAGAACGCGCAAGTGGCGCGAGATGGCGGGCTGGCTGATTTCGAAGGGCTTGGCGATTTCGCCAACAGTGGCGCCGCCTTTTGTCAGGCGCTGAAGTATTGCCCGGCGGGTGGGGTCGGCAAGGGCCGAAAAAACCGCATCCAAGGTGCCCGGGTCGACTTCATAACCGATTTGTTCCATAACACTTTGTTTATATAATGGGTGATGCCTGCGCAAGCCTTTATCGGCACAGGGTGTTTTTCCCCTTCCCAAGCCAGTGATTCCCCGTTAAGTGAGCGCCTTCACCGGGCGGACACCCTTGGAGGCTGCCCGATTTACAATTTGGAGAAGACCCATGGCTGGCGAGATTCCTGATCTCAACGCCCTGGTGCGGACGGGGACAGGCAAGGGGGCCGCCCGTCAGGCTCGTAGAGACGGGCTCGTACCAGGCATCGTATATGGCGGCGGAAACGACCCGCTTGCGATCAACATCCCCTATAACGTGCTGTTCAAAAAGCTGAAAGACGGGCGCTTTCTGTCGACGCTTTACAACATGAAGGTCGAGGGCGAGGACGATGTCCGCGTGATTTGCCGGAACGTGCAGCGCGACGTGGTGAAAGACCTGCCGACGCATGTGGATTTCATGCGCCTGAAGCGGACCACCAAGATCAACCTGTTCATCCCTGTCGAAGTTCTGGGCGAGGACGATTGCCCCGGTATCCGTCAGGGTGGGTTGCTGACCATGGTGCGCCCCGAGGTCGAACTGATCGTGACCGCGGGCGACATTCCCGAGAGCATCACAATCAGCGTCGAGGGTCTTGAGATCGGCGACACGATCACGATTTCGGACGTCGACCTGCCCGCAGGTGCGAAGACCACCATCGACCGTGATTTCGTGATCGCGAATATCTCCGCCCCGTCGGCTCTGGCCAGTGCGGCTGACGACGAGGAAGAGGCCGAAGAGGGCGTCGAAGGCGAAGATGTTGCCGAGGGCGAAGAAGCCGAAGGCGGCGAGGAGAGCGGCGAGGAGTAATCCCTTGCCCCCCACGAATTCTGACGGCGCGCCCAACTGGCGCGCCGTTTTTTTGTTGTGGATTGGGTTGATCCAAAACCTGCCTGATTGCCACACGGTTCTGGGGTTTGCAGTTGGCGCGGTTCACCGGATCAAAAATCGTTCCCGGATTTTCCCGCGCTGACCAGAAATCGCTTGCCCTAGGATTGGCCACACTGGTGGGTTACCATTTGGCGTAGTTGATATTTTGTGACGCGCATTTTTGGAACAAGGCCATGGCCAACGATCAGCACGACCAGACCAACCTCGGCGAAATTGCACCAGATGCTTTGCCGACGCAGTTTGCAGGCATGGATCAAGCGCCGTGGATGTTCTGGATTCCGTTTGCGTTTCTTGCTGCACTGTCCGTCCTCTTGCCGCATGGCGGCGCCAACAAGCTTTTGACCGAGCAGGTGCTTTATCATCCGGTGATCCCCGTTGTGTTGCTTGTCATCTGGGCGGTGGTACTTGGCGAGGCGATTTGGCGCTGGTGGCGTGCGGTTGATCGCAAGGAAAACTGGAAGCGAATGTTGCTGGTCGCACTGGTGCCGCCGTTTCGCATGGTTCTGTCGCCGCGCCGTCCGAACAACCGGGTCTGGTTGCCCGTCTATGGCTGGCGCGATGTTTCGGCGGCATCGGTATTTGAAATGGAACAGCGCACGGCCATTCCGATGCTGCTGGCGACTGCACTGATTGTCCCTGTCCTGGTCGTTGATTTCGGCTTTTCCGCGGCTGTCGATGGGTCGGTTGCGTTGCAGGTCACATTGGCAATCCTGATGGCGTTGATCTGGTTTTCGTTTGCACTGGAATTCGTGGTTATGGTGTCGCTGGCGCCAAAGAAGTTGGCGTACTGCAAGAAGCACTGGATCAACATCGTCATCATTATTCTGCCACTGGTCGCTTTCCTGCGATCGTTGCAGCTTTTCCGCTTTCTCAGGATGACCCAAGCCGGCAAGCTGGTCAGGGCCTACAGATTACGCGGTCTGATCACGCGCAGCCTGAAAATCGCGCTGGCCTTCAATCTGATCGAGCGTTTCATGTCGATGAACCCCGAGCGCTACGCGGCCAGCTTGGAGGACAAGATCGCCGAAACGGAGGACGAACTGTCCGAGCTGCGCCAAAAGCTTGCCGAAGTGCAACGTAACGTCGAGGAACGGGCGGACGCGAAGGCGAAAGAGGGAAGCTGAGGCCATGGCGCGTTGAAGTGGTTCGCGACAACAAGCCAGTGAAGCCTTCGATACATGCGGCATCCCAACACCTTAACTTGGCTTCGCTGCGGCCGGTCGCTTCGGCCAGAAAACCTCGAAGAAGACCGACCCCGATACCAAAATGATCGCAGCCATTTGCAACGCGGTCGGGTTGTCGCCGAGAAAGATGATCGCAAGTCCTGCGGCAATCACCGGTTTGAGGAAGAACAGATAGGAGGCACGTGTCATATCCTTGGCCGACGCCAATCCTCCGAGCCAGAGAAGCTGGGTAATCGTCGTATTCCATAGACCCAGCACGATCAGCGACCATATGGCGACCGCTGGTTTTTCAGTGAGCGAGATCGGATTGACCCATGTCCCCCAGAAAAGGCCGACCCCAATCCACAGACCAACCGCTCCGATTGTAATCGCCAGCGTCGTAATTCGCATGCCGCCATGCCGGACCATGAGAGGTTTGGCGACAACCGAATAGCCCGCCACAAGCGCCGCACAGACTATGGCCATCAAAACGCCCCAGAGTGAACCGCCGCTTTCGGTCAGGACGTCCAGATAACCATCGGTCAGCAACGCCGCGACCCCCACCACGGCCAGAACGCCGGTGACGATCTTGACGGCGGATATCGCGGTGCGATTGACCGCGAGATTTATTAGACCGACGAAGATCGGAATAGTCGTGACAAGCGTTGCCACCTGAATAACGCTCGCGAAATCGAGCGCCCAATGGAAGAACAGGTAGGCAAGTGAGACGCCAAGCAGCGACAGTGGGATCAGCATTCGCCAATCCTCTCGAAGCGGGGTTGCAAGGTCGCGGGTGTCCTTTCGCATCAGCGACCAGAGCAGCAATCCCGCAGCACCTATCAAGTAGCGCCAGACCGATACCTCGGGGCCAGCCACACCAGTGAGTTTCGCGAAGAACTCGGAACTTGCATGGCCACAAACACCTACAAAAACCGCCCAATAGGCCCAGCGAGCAGAAATATTCATTGCTGCTCGATCTCTGCTGCGAACCTTGCGAGGCTTTCTGCTAGCCTTTCGGGTCGCTCAAGTGGGATGAGGTGTCCGGCGTTGTCCCAATCTTCGCGCCTTCCGTCTGGTAGCAGGGCAAAAAGGCGATCGATAACCTCAGGGTCGCGGTACACCCGGTCGTGCGACCCGGTGATCGAAAGCACAGGAAGGTCAAGCGACGACCAGTCGAAATCCCAGTGTGTGTCGACCGAGTTGCGCATCAGATTGGCGTGGCCGTGATCCGGGTCCAGCGGCGAATATGGCCCGGTCAGATAGTTCGATCGGACACCCGAAGCAAAATCGGGGTTGGTCAAAAGAGGCATCATCAACCCCATGAACAAATCGGCGCCGCCGGTCGCCACGTAATGCGGAAGTGCGTCATTGATCCATGCAATGCGCGGGTTGATTTCTCGCAGCGTGTTGAGAAGGACGATGCCGCCGGCAGAAGCCCCGCGGGAGTATGCTTGCGAAGCGTATAGACCGCCAATCGACAGTCCGGCCAAAATCGGGGTAGGGGGAGATATCTCGTGAAGCAGACGGATCAAGTCGTCGACGATCAGCGAGTTTGTCAGATCCGTTCCGCGACTGAACGTGGACTTGTCTTGACCTCGAAAGTTATAGCTGAGCGTCCCGAAGCCAAGTTTGCGCAGTTCTGGCGCAACGACTGCTTCCCAGTGATCTGTTGAACCTGTCAGTGCATTCACAAAAACGAAGGTCGGCGCGCCTTCTCGTGCCGGCGGCCTGTGCAAATAAAAAATCGAGTTGTCTGGATCCAATTGAAGATCGGACATCTTGGCGCCCCCGGCGATCGCGATGCACAATACTGCAATTCGGGCACTTGGCAAAATGATTGCTTGCAAGGGCTTGGCAGCTATCAACGAACGCACGCAATGTGGCCGTGCCGGGTCGAACCAGACATCCGGGCCAAGCCATCCTAAACGCTTGGCACCCCTCCCTGCATGACGGTCAAGAACCAGTCCGTGTCGATATTGCCGCCGGTAAGGATCACGGCGACTTTTTGCCCTGCCATGCGGTCCTTTTCCTGGATCAGGGCGGCAAGGGCGGCGGCGCCTGCGCCTTCGGCCAGGTTGTGGATGCCACGGTAATAGATGCGGATCGCCCGGGCCACCGCGTCGTCGCTGACGGTCAGGATGCGGTCGGCGCCGTCGGAGTAGATGTCCAGCGCCGCTTTCACCGGCATCCGCACCGCCATGCCGTCGGCAAAGGTGTTGGCCGAATTGGTTTCAATGGGGCGGCGGGCCTCGGCCGAAAGTTTGGCGGTTTGAGCGTTTTCGCTGACAACGCCGACGATCCGCGTAGCGCGCGAAAGGGCGTCGCGGGCCGCGATGCAGCCGCAGATGCCAGAACCGCAGCCAATGGGCACATAGAGCGTGTCGAGATCGGGTTGGGCGAGAAGCAGTTCATAAGCATAGGTCGCCACTCCACGCACGAGTTCCTTGTGGAACGGAGGCACGAAGGCGAGGCCTTCGGTCGTGGCGACGCGCAGCGCTTCTTCTTTGGCCTCGTCAAAATCGTCGCCAAATTCGATCAGGTTGGCCCCGAAGGCGCGCATGGCGGCGTTCTTTTCGACCGAATTGCCGTGTGGCGCATAGATGACGGCCTTGAGGCCAGCGCGGGTGGCGGCAAGCGACTGGCCCTGGCCGTGATTGCCGCGGGTGGCGGTGATGATGCCCGGGCTTTCGGGGTGGGTGCGGGTCAGCCAGTCGATGAAGGTGAAAGCGCCACGCACCTTGAACGATCCCGTGGGCGTGTGGTTTTCGTGCTTGACCCAGACCTCGGTACCCACCTCCCGGGCCAGTTGCGGCCAGGCGTACTGCGGGGTCGCGGGCATCCGGGTGGTGATCAGCCGGTGGGCGTCTTCAAGCTCGGAAAGAGTGAACATGCCTGTCTTTCTTTCGTGTTTCAGGCCAGATCGGACAATTTCGACTGGGTATTATTTGTCACGGCCCGGGCGGCGCGCGGGACCATGTGGCGGGCGACGTCAAGATCATCACCGTGGTTGATGCCGGTCTTGGCGATGACGAGCGGTGGACGGTCGGGGCCGATATTGCGGTGTGCGATCTGCATGGGGCTGCCTCCTTTGCCCGGAATACTGCCCTTGGGGCCGGGCGGGAACCCAAAATTTGCGCCGTGCTGACGCACGTCGCGGCGTGAGGGGGCTCTGCCCCCTCTTGGCCATGGGCCAATTCACCCCCCGGGGCATACTTCCGGCAAGATGAAAGGGCCTGCGTCCGGGGTTGGTCATAGGGTCGGTTGCGGCCATGGAGCGAATGGAGTTGCCCGGGCGTGCCTGGGTTCGATATCGGGTGTTTCTTCTGGTTTATGAGGATCTGCTTTGGGCGCTGATGCCCGATGTCATGGCGGCGCGTTTTCCAGCCTGGTGCGCGGGGTAAATTCCCAGGACCGCCATCAGTCCGTGCGCCCGCGGGGGTCGATCAAAAGGGCCATGATCCAGCCAGTGACAAATCCGCCAAGGTGCGCTTCCCAGGCCAACAGCCTGTCCATGGCGTAATAGAGGGCGACATTCAGCGCTGCCAGCAGAAGCACCGCCCGCGCCACGGGCCACAGCCGTTCTTCCAGCGAAAAGCGGTCGACGTAGTCCCAGGCGAGGATGGCGCCGGCAAGACCGAAAAGCGCACCAGAGGCCCCCACCATGGGGCGGAAGCTGTCGGACAACAGCGCAAAGCCAAGACCGCCGCCCAGGATCGAGACCGCATAAATGACCAAGAACTTGAGCCCGCCTACCCGCTCGGCAATGGGGCGGCTGAGGGACACCAGCGTCAGCATGTTCAGCCCAAGGTGCATCAGGCCTGCATGCAGGAACCCATAGGTCAGGAACATGACATAGGGCTGGAAAGGATAGTTCGCGCGCCAATCGCCCAAGAGCCCGGCCCAGAAACCTGCGTATTCGTAAACAAGGGACCGGAATCGAGGCACCCCAATCAACCCGTAATCCCCGCCCTGCAGAATCGTTTCGATCAGGACGCAGACACCCACCAGGGTGATTATCGCCCATTTGGCGGGCCTGGAGATACCCTCGTCGGAGCCTTGCTCCAAAGGGTCGGCTGGCATGGCTTAGAACCCGAAGGTGATGTCGCGTTGGATGTTGAAGAACACCGTATTCGACGAGCGATCCGGCAGTCCGGTCTCGGTCGTACGAATATGCTCAAGCCCGGTGCGCATGCTCCAGTCTTCTGTCAGACTTCGGTTGTAAGCCACAGTAGCCACGCCGCGCGTGTCGTCGTCCGTACCGCCCAGCTGGTTGGATTCAGCAAACTCAAGCCCGGCCTCCCAACTGGAGACCGCATTGATCTCCTGGCGGAAATTCAGGGCAAGGGTTGTGTTCAGATAGGGTGTCCCGCTATCGGTTGCCGCGTCCTGGACCAGGCTTGCGGTCAGATCGCCCTGCGCAAGCTCGCGGGTGTAATCAAGTGCTCCGATCACTCGGAGGGAATCGTCGCCTTCCTGATCGACGACACCAAGCGAGAAGCTTAGGGCGCCTTCGGGAAAATCGAATGCACGATTGACGCTGGCCGAGGATCTGCGGCCGGATTCGTCGATGCGGCTGGACACGTCCAGACCAATCGAGCCGTTGACGCGGGCCTGGGTCAACCCAAGTTCGATCCCAATGCCATCTTCGGTTATCATGCTTGGCGCCGAGGTCGTCGTTTCCGTGCTGTCGTAGATGATGTCGCCGAAATAGGTCAGACCGCCGGCGGTTTCACCTTCCAGACCAAGGCCGACGTAGTGAGTTTCTCGTTCCGAACTGTCTACGTCGTTTTCGTCTTCGCGTGATATTCCTGCGCGGGCTCGCACAGAATAGGCGGGATTGATGCGGAAGTGTGCAATGGCGTCGACTTCGATCGTTTCGGTATCGTTCAGATCAGGATCGGATGTATTGCGGTAGTTCCGATCGAAATAGAGTGCGTCCAGTTCAACGCCGAAGGGGCCTTCCCGTCCCAGTTCAACCCCCATCGAAAGCCGGGTCGCGTCGACGGCACCAGTGTCGATGATCAACGTGCCGCCGCTGAGGAATATCGAATCGTCCAGGGTGGTTTCGGTATAGGACGCCGAGAAATCAAATCCGCTGTTGGCACCTTCACGCGCATAAGAAAAGATGGCGCGGACGTTTTCAGTTTCGAAATCGTCCGACGAACTGCGCCCGAAATCACCGACAAGCTGGGCCCCCAATTCCAGAGAAAGCGACTGGCTCCGAGTTTCCGACGACAACGTTACCCCAAGATCGGTAATGGTTGTCGTGCCGCTGTCGGCGACCACATCAAGGTCGGGATTGTCGCTGAACTCCACGCCCTGAGAAAACGAAAAAGTCAATTGGCGACCAGATCCCTCTTGCCCGAAGGCAGGAGAGATCAAGGCCGATATTGAAAGCGTGAGGGCTGCTGCGAGTGAATGACCCGTCCGCAAATTTTTCATTCCGCACTACTCGAAGAGGCGGCGCTCGGGCACGATAATCACGTCGCCATCGCGAAGCACGACGTCATTGCCAACCGCCGAGCCGTCCGCGATTGCTTTATAATTGATCTTGTGAACCGACTGCTTGCCAGTTCTGCGATCGACACGTCGCAGGATAATGCGCTTGGTCGCCGCAAACTTGGTGAAGCCACCAGTTTCAGCCAGCGCCTGAATCAGGGTCGTGCCGCGGTTCAAATGCTTTTCGCCCGGCGCGGCGATTTCGCCCAGCATGTAGACATGCATGGATGCGCCGCCCGTGCTTGGCACGGTCTCGCGAAGCGATTGGACTGTCACGAAGACGTTGGGAGTGGTCGCAAAATTCGAAGATATCCCCGATGCGATGGCTGTGCTTACGTCACCGGCCGAGCGACCGCTTGCCCGCACGCTGCCGGCGAACGGGAACTGAACCGTTCCGTCAGGCAGCACAAGAACCGATCGGTTTAGCGAGGGATCTTCCATAACTTCGACCTGAAGCGTATCGCCAGGCTGAATCTGGTATCCGGATTGCGCAAATGCAGTTGTGGCAGCAAATACTGCGAGAAGTGCAACAAGTAACTTTTTCATCGATCTCACCTTCCCCTATAGAGATACACTGCACCAAAGTGCGTTCAATATCCAATTTTAATACAGTTTTTCGTATTCCTTAACACCTAATATCACGGAACAGGCGTGATCGGGTATCCGATGCGAAACGGTCACTCTTTCGGAGCGGTCGAAATTTCGGCGATTCTGGCTGCGGCATCCGAGATTTGCGCCCTTGAATCGTCGTCTCCCGCCAATTCGACGGCGCGTTCGTATTGCTTTAATGCGTCCTCGGATCGGCCCAACTCCTGGTAAGCACGCCCCAAATGGTAAAGAACTATGGGGTCTTCCGCCAAAACGCTCGCGGCTGGTTCAAGATAGGTCAAAGCTTCCTCAGTCTCGCCGCGTCTGAACAGGATCCAGCCATAGGTATCCTGGAAAGGCGGGACTTCGGTGCCACGCAAGCGTCTTCCCACCGTGAAGGCCCGTTCGAGACTGGCATCATCATCGCGATAGGTAACCAGAAGACTGGCGAGATTGTTCGCCACGATCGGCGAATCACTAATGCGTTCATAGAGTTGTTCATAAATCTTGATGGCACCGTCGATGTCATTGACACGCTCAAGATACGAGGCTTTTGCCCAGAGAAGGTCAGGGTTGTCAGGCAGTGCTGCAAGCCCCTCATCAATGGCCGCGCGCGCCTCTTCCTCCTTGGCCTGGGCGCCAAGAATACGGATGTATTGAAGATAGCCCTGTTGCGTCGGCGACGACTGGACGGTTTCCCGCAGCGTTTGTTCCGCATCGCCAAGTTGGCCAGAGGCAAACTGGACCGTTCCAAGAACCTGCCGGGTGCGTGGGTCGTCCGGAAACTCCTCTACCAGCTCCTTGGCCAGGGCCAGTGCCTCGCTGTTGCGGTTCTGGCTGAGACGAGCCCGTATAAGCGCAACTTTCGCCGCCGTTCCCCCGCTTTGTTCCGCGATGATCTGTTCCAGGAAAGCGGCCCCTTGATCCTGCCCTTCGCGGCGCGAAATGATCTGAAGTTGCAGGCGCTGTCCGGCCAGTTGGGCAACGTCGGATTCCTGACGCTGAAGCGTCTGGACGACTTGTGCCGCACGCGGCCAGTCATCGGTGGCCAGGTAGATGCCACCCAGAAGATCAAGAAGCGCTAGGTGCCCGGGTGACACACGCAGGGCGTCGATGACCACCTGTTCCGCCGATGTAAACCGTTCCTGGTCAACCAAAAGCCGTGCATAGCGCAAGCTTTCCCGCGGTGCATAGCCCGAAGCTTCGGCGGCCAGTGACAAAAGATCCTGAGCAAGCTGGGCGTTGCCAGCGCGTTCATGGGCCTTGGCCATAAGCGTCATTGCTTCGGCATCTTCGGGTTCCTGATCAAGGACGCGCCGCAGGGTGCTGATGGCTTCGTCGGGTTCGTCACCGTCAATCAGCCAGCCAGCGCTTAGCTTCAACGCCATGACCTGGTTTTCGTCACGGGCAAGCACATCTTCGACCAATTGGCGCGCCCCAACTTCATTGCCGGTTTCGATCAGCATCCGGGCCAGCGTCACCTTGTACCGGTCGCTTTCTTCGCCGGGTTCCGAAGTGTCGACAACCGACTGAAGTATGCTGACGCCTTCACTTTTCTGGCCAAGCTCGAACATCACGCCAGCCTGAAGCGCCTTCAATACGGAATTGTCGTCGTACAACGGGATAGCGGATTCGATTTCTGCAAGTGCGGCTTCGCGGCCCTCGGTCCGCTGGATGAATGAAATCAGGGTGATGTGGGCACCCCGTTTGTCGTCGGCGGTGTCAATCTCGGCACGCAGAAATTCCCTGGCGCTGTCAATGTCGCCTTTGCTGGCCAGAAGCCTGACCAATTCTATCTTGGTGTCTTCGTCATCGGGAAAGCGCTTGATCATGTCCCGCAGATGGCTTTCGAGGGCGGTAAAATCCTGCTTCCGACTTAGAAGAGTGGCCTTGACCGGATAAAAGACCCGGTTGTCGGGATCTATGGACAGGGCACGGTCAGTCAGGGCAAGCGCCTTGTCCAATTCGTTGTCGTTGACATAGCCTTCGATCAACATGCGGATCAGGATTTCATTGTCCGGATGGGAATCTGCCAATCCTTCGGCCTGCCGGGTCAGTTCCCGGATGCGGGCGGCGTCCTTGGCAAGAACAGCCTTGCGGAATTCCAACGCCAGAAGCGGAATATCATCCCCTTCGATGCCAGTCGCCGACGCAAGTATTGCCGCACCGTGCCGTTCTGCTTCGTCCCAGTTCTGGAACTTGATGGCCATTTCGGTGAGTGCCAGGCGCGCTTCAAGATCGTCGGGAAGTTGTTCGGAAATACGCAGGAAGTTGGCATAACTTTCCGGGATATTTCCAAGCGATCGTGTGGTCTTGGCATAGACCCGGCGAGCATCCAGGTGCCCCTCGTTCAACGAGAAAACATTCCTGAACTCGACCAGAGCCCGTTGCGTATCGCCGTTTTCCAGAAGTTCAAGCGCGCTTTGATAATGCTTTTCGGCGCGTTCTTCTGCGGTGTCACAGGCCGCAAGTGTCAGAATGGCAAGGGCTGCAAAGGCCCACCGCAGCAAATTGGACATGCAAGACTCTCTCAGCAAAACGTGGCGCGTCGCCTTTTATCAAGACGTACTGCGCCCAGCCAGTAGGTAACACGGGAAATATGTGGTTCGTGGCCTAGATACCCGTGCCGCGGAATACAACACCAATGGTGCTGACCACAATCCTGGTGTCGTTCACAAAGCTCAGGTTCTGCTCGTAAGCGTCATCGTATCCAGCGCGTTCGGCAAACGATGTTTCGTTGCGGGCCGAAACCTGCCAACTGCCCGTCATGCCGGGGCGCAAGCGATAATACCCTTGGCCAGGATACAATGCCTGTTGGCAGGGCATCATCGGCCGCGGTCCGACAAGCGACATTTCACCCTTGAAGACGTTCCAGAGCTGCGGAAGTTCATCAAGCGAACTGCTCCGCAGGAATTTCCCGATCTTTGTGCAGCGGGGGTCATTCGCAAGCTTTTGCTTGGACTCCCACTCGGATTTGGCGTCGTCGTCAACTTCGAGGTGCTTTTCAAGCAACGTCTCGGCGTCCGGCACCATGGTGCGGAATTTCCACATCGTGAAGCGTTTGCCGTTCCGACCAATCCGTTCCTGCAAGAAGAACGGGGAACTGCGGTCCACAAGATAAATGGCGGCCGAAATAATCAGAATGAACGGCGCCACAAATGGCAGCGTCGCGATGATGAGTAAAACGTCCATAGTTCGTTTGATGCCACTGACATACGGGCCGCTACGGCGCCGGTAGGTCGCTGGTTTTGGGGTGACATCTCTGGAAACTTCAATGCGTGGAGCATGAACTGTCATTACTTTTTACCGAACCACTGTCGGCCCCCTGAGTACACAAGACTTAAAACCGTCACATTTCCCAAGCAGAAAACAACCCAGGGAACGCAATTTGCGTTGTATCACCGTCTTCCATTGAATCAAAGAAAATCATAGCAATTTCTGGGTTTTTTGCCATCCAAGAATTCCAACTGAACAGGCGAACCGCCGTTGGTTGCCCAGCAAATGTGCGGACTCAATACGATTTTTGCCACATTTTCGCTGCATTCCGGTCAATTGAGACAGTTTCCCAATCGGAAACAATATTAACGCTCCGTCAGCATTGTCTTCGCAAGATGCCTGACACGGAGAGCCCGGCCGGGCCGTGTGACGCACGAATCGCACTGTAGGGGTGAAAAGATTGCAGAAATGCCTCAGAAGCGACATGATGTAACGGCAGAGGCAATGCATACAGACTCGACCGGCAACGGGTCCTATATTATGCGCTTGAGAGTTAGTGAGCCCCATGACGAGTAACGATCTTTATATGGAGTTCTTCGGGTTTTCGGAGCGTCCATTCACGCTTCTGCCCGATCCGGACTTCCTGTTCTGGTCCCGCGCACACCGCAGGGCCTTTTCAGTGCTGGAATATGGGGTGATGACCCGATCGCCGATCACGGTGGTGACTGGCGAGGTCGGCGTCGGAAAAACCACGTTAATCCAAAAGCTTCTGCAATCGCTCGATGATGACGTGACACTTGGTCTTATCTCGAACGCTCAGGGTGGGCGTGGTGAGCTATTGCAATGGGCACTGAATTCCCTTGGGGTCGAAACCGACCTTACGGCGGCCTACGTGACATTGTTCCAGCAATTGCAGGATTTCGTGATCGAGGAATATGCGGCTGGGCGCCGGGTCATCATCTTGATCGACGAAGCGCAGAATCTTTCGACAGAAGGTCTTGAAGAGCTTCGGATGCTGACAAATATCAATTCGAACAAGGATGAATTGATGCAGTTGATCCTGGTCGGGCAGCCCGAGTTGCGGCAGCTGATCATGCGTCCCGAGCTTCGCCAGTTCGCACAGCGCGTGACGGCAACCTATCACATCGGATCGCTTGATCGGGCCGCTGTGGCTGGATACATCCAGCACCGGTTGACCCATGTAGGTGGCACCGGGGCCGAATTCACGGCCGAAGCCATAGATATGGTGCATCAAAACACCCATGGGATTCCACGGTTGGTGAACAGATTGTGTGATTTTGCAATGGTATATGCCGCGACAGAGGAACGGCGCGTGGTCGACGCCGCCATCATTGAAGAAGTGCTGGACGACGGCATCTTCCTGCCCGCGGTACATGCTAGTGGAGAGGCAGCGGAATGAGTAACGATCTCGCTTTTTATTACAGACTTCTATTGCGACGCCTTCCGGTCATGATCGTGATCGTAACGCTTTGCGCCGGTATTGGCATCGCGGTCGCGTTAACGTTGCCGCCCAAGTACTCGGCCGATGCGACGCTGCTGGTCGAAGGCGCGCAAATCCCGGACGAATTGGCTGCATCGACCGTTCGAACCGAAGCCAAGGAACAACTGCAGATCATTCAGCAACGCTTGATGACACGAACCAATCTTGTGGACATCGCCAACAAGTTTCGCGTGTTTGCCGGTGAATCCGGGCTGACTCCGGACGACGTTGTGGAACGTATGCGTGAACAGACCAGTATCCGACTGACGGCTGGAAGAGACGGTGCAACCTTCATGAGCATCGCGTTTTCTTCGGGCAACGGGAAGACATCGGCAGATGTTGTGAATGAGTTCGTGACCATTGTTTTGGCAGCGGATACCAAAATTCGCACCGGTGGTGCCGAGCAAACGCTGGCCTTCTTCGAGCAGCAGGTCGAGCGGTTGAATTCGCAGCTAAGCCGCATGAGTGCCCAGATTGTTGCTTTCAAGGAAGAAAACAAGGGGTCATTGCCCGAGGGGCTGGATTACCGCCTGGACAGGCAGTCGACGCTGCAAGAACGGCTGAATCTTGTTGCGCGTGACAAGGCATCGCTGGTCGATCAGCGTGACAGGTTGATCGCGGTTGGCGCAGCGGCCGCTCAGCAACCTGTCCGGATGACGCCTGAGCAGCAGCAGTTGGCCCGGCTGAACGCCGAACTGGTCGAATGGGAATCGGTGCTTTCGGGAACAAATCCCAAGGTCAAAGTGCTGAAGGCCAAAATAGCAGAACTTGAAAAACGCATTGATTCTCTGGGCCGTGTGGGGCCATCGGGAACAGGGTCTGTGCTCGAATTGCAGTTGGCAGAGATTGATTCCCGGATTTCTTTTGCGGACCAGGAAATCGAGCGCACCGAAGCCGAACTTGCTGCGCTTCGCCAGGCAATCGAAGCGACTCCCAAGGTTGCGATCCATTTGGAAGAACTGGAACGTGAATACCAGAACATCCAGACTCTTTACAATCAGGCCGTGGCCGCGCGCGCAACTGCGCAAACGGGCGAGCAGATTGAATTGACGGCCAAGGGTGAGCGGATATCGGTGATTGAACAGGCTGCAACGCCGTCGTCGCCGACCTCACCACGGCGCAAGCTGATTGCGGGCGGCGGCATTTTCGCCGGCGCGGCCTTGGCTTCGCTGTTTTACATTTTGTCCGAACTGTTGAATCGGGCCATTCGTCGGCCCGTTGATCTGACACGTGGTCTGGGCATCCAGCCTTTGGTGACCATTCCTTACATCGAGGAAGAATCAACCCGACAGCGCCGCCGTGCAATAAAAACGATAGCCGTTGTGGGAGCGCTGATTGCCATTCCCTTCGGTCTTTGGGCGATACATACCTTCTATCTTCCGCTCGATCTTTTGATCGCTAACGCAATGACCCGGGTGGGGCTTTGACCGGATCTGATTCATGGAAAAACTGCAGGCAGCCCTAGCAAGGGCGCGAGAGAAACGCGACGGCGAAGGTCGCCCGATCCGCACGCAACGCGGGACGATGTCGCAATCCCGCAGGATGGCGCGCGCCGAGGCGCTTGCCAATCGTTGGGACGAGATCCCGATGTTCACGCCATCAGAAAAGCGGATGCACGAAGCGCGGATCTATTCGGCTGAAGCCAATACGGATGCGCAGTATTTCGATATTCTGCGCACGAAGCTTTTGCTTGAGATGCGCCGCAACGATTGGACGCGGATCGCCATCACGTCGGCCACTGCCGGATGCGGCAAGACAACGACGGCGTGCAATCTGATTGCCGGCTTTGGCCGACAACTGGAAGATCGCGGGATGCTTTTCGATCTGGATTTGCGTCGCCCGTCGGTTTCGAAATTCTTCGGGGCGGCACCAACGGCCAGCCTTGCGGATGTTTTCAAGGGCGAGGTGTCGTATCAGGAACAGGCGATGCGTCTGCATCGGAACACCGCGATTTCGATGACCACGCGCGTCAGTACCGACCCGGCCCAGATCATCCTAAGTTCGCAAACCGCCGAAATACTGGACCATGTACAGGCGGATTATCAACCGGACCTGATGCTGTTCGATATGCCGCCCGTTCTGGTCAGCGATGAAACCCGCGGATTCCTGAAATTGGTCGACGCCGTTCTGATCGTTGCGAGTGCCGAAAGCAGTACGGTTGCCCAGGTCGACGAGGTCGAACGAGAAGTTGCACAATACAGCAACGTGGCCGGCGTCGTGTTGAACAAATGCCGGTTCATGGACGAAAGCTATGGCTATACTTACTGATTGTTAGCCAAGAAGGCCGCTTAACCGGGCGCCTTTCGTCTGCATTCAGGCGTCGGGGTAGGGGCGACGCCCAATTGAAACATAAGCCTTGAATCCGGCCTCGCTGGCATCGTCGGCGCTGTAGATGTTGCGCAAATCCGCCATTTTTGGTGTCGCCATGAGCGCGGCAAGACGCGATAGGTCCAGGGCGCGAAATTCGTTCCATTCTGTCAGAATGACCACGAGGTCGGCGTCGGTCGCTGCGGCATAGGCATCGGCCTCCCAATTCACATGGGGCAAAAGACCTTCGCCTTCGCGGTGGCCCTGGGGGTCGACCGCATGCACCTTGGCCCCGCCGCCGACCAGGGCGGGGATAATCGTCAGCGAAGGCGCGTCGCGCATATCATCCGTATTCGGCTTGAACGTGACCCCGAGCACCGCGACCTTCTTGCCGTTGAACGAGCCCTCGCACAAATCGCGAAGCTTTTCGATCATGCGCCGTTTTACGGTGTCGTTCACTTGGATCACGGCCTCTGTGATCACCATGGGCGAGGCATGTTCCTGACCGATCCGCGCGAGGGCGCTGGTGTCCTTGGGAAAGCACGATCCGCCGTACCCCGGCCCGGCGTGCAGGAACTTGTTGCCGATCCTGCCATCCAACCCCATGCCCTTTGATACCTCGCGCACATCTGCGCCGGTCTTTTCGCAAAGTGCCGCGATTTCGTTGATGAAGGTGATCTTGGTCGCAAGAAAGGCATTGGCGGCGTATTTGATCATCTCGGCCGATTCCAAGTCGGTTGTGACAATCGGAAAGTCGCGCAGGAACAGCGGGCGATAGATATCCTCCATCACCTCGGCCGCGCGGTCGGTTTCCACGCCTACCACGACCCGGTCGGGGCGCATGAAGTCGTCAATCGCGGCCCCTTCGCGCAGGAACTCTGGGTTCGAGGCGACGTCGAAATCCAGATCCGGGTTGGCCGCGCGGATCACACGCGCCACTTCGCGGTTCGTTCCCACCGGCACGGTCGATTTGGTGACCACGACCAGGTAATCGTCCGCCGCCCTGGCGATTTCCTCTGCCGCCGCCATCACATAGGTCAGATCGGCGTGCCCGTCGCCCCGACGTGTGGGCGTTCCAACGGCAATGAAGACCGCCTCGGCACCGGCGATGGCGGATTTCAGATCCTGGGTGAACGACAACCGCCCGGCGGCGACGTTGCTTGCCAAAAGCCGCTCAAGCCCCGGTTCATAGATCGGGATCTGACCGTTTTCCAAGCGCTCGATCTTCGAGGCATCCTTGTCGACGCAGACCACGTCATGTCCGAAATCCGAAAAGCAAACGCCCGAGACGAGGCCCACATAGCCGGTTCCGATCATTGCAATGCGCATAAATTAAATCCTTGGTCGTCAGATGGTTAAGTGCCGTAGTAGTCGCGGTACCAGGATACAAAGGCCGGTATGCCCGACGACAATGGCGTTTCTGGGGCATACCCCGTAAGGGCCTGCAGCAGTGTGGTATCTGACCAGGTGGCAGGCACATCGCCGGGTTGCATGGCCATCATGTTTTTCGTCGCCGTGACATCTAGGGCCTTTTCGATCTCTTCGATGAAGGCGCCAAGGGTGTCGGTCTGTGATTTCCCGATGTTGACCACGCGGTGGGGCGCCACATCAGAAAGGCTGTCAAAATCGCCGACGGGCGCGCCGATCTTGGGGCGGGCTTCGGCCAGACGCCAGATCGCCTCGACCAGATCGTCGATATAGGTGAAATCCCGTTTCATCCGACCGTGGTTATAGACGTCGATCGCCTCACCGCTCAGCATGGCGCGGGTGAATTTGAAAAGCGCCATGTCCGGGCGTCCCCAAGGGCCATAGACGGTAAAAAAGCGAAACATGGTGACCGGTAAATCGTAAAGATGGGCATAGGAATGCGCCATCGCCTCGGTCGCCTTTTTGGTCGCGGCATAGAACGACATCTGCATATCGGCCTTCTGGGTTTCCGCATAGGGCATGTTCTTGTTGGCGCCATAGGCAGACGAGGTAGATGCCAAAAGCAAATGCGCTCCGGGATGGGCGCGGGCGGCTTCCAGAAGTTCGAAGGTGCCCTCGATATTTGCCGTTAGATAGGTGCGCGGCGCTTCGATCGAATGGCGCACACCGGCCTGAGCGGCAAGGTGGACGACATGGTCGGGCGTGTGATCGGCCATCAGGTCTTTCAACAGCGCCGGATCTTCCAGGCGGCCTTCAACCTCGACGTAATTCGGGTAAGCGGCCAAAAGTGCGGCGCGGTCCCGCTTCAATGCCGGGTCGTAGTACTCGGTAAAGGCGTCAAGCCCGATCACCCGCCAGCCTTCGTCCAGCCAGCGTTTGGCGGTGTGATAGCCGATGAACCCCGCCGACCCGGTGACCAGAGCGGTCTTCATGTTGCGTCCTTCGCAACCTGGGCCAGATAGACGCCATAGGCGTTCTTTCCAAGCGGCTTGGCAGCGCGCAAAAGGTCGTCGGCACTGATCCAGCCCTGTTCAAAGGCGATTTCCTCGGGCGATCCCGACTGAAGGCCCTGACGTGCAGTCAGGGTGCGCACGAAGTTCCCGGCATCCAGAAGCGACCCATGGGTGCCGGTGTCAAGCCAGGCGTACCCCCGACCCATGCGTTCGACGGTCAGCGCGCCTTCTGCCAGATATAGTTCAAGAAGATCAGTAATCTCCAGTTCGCCACGGGCGCTGGGTTTCACGCGGGCCGCACGCTCTGGCGCTGTGCCGTCAAGAAAGTACAATCCCGTCACAGCATAGTTCGAAGGTGGGTTCGCCGGTTTCTCGATGATTTGGCTGACCTTGTCGCCCTCATAGGCCAGAACTCCATAGCGTTCGGGGTCGGCCACGCGATAGCCAAAGACCGTCCCGCCCGCGCCTTTTTCATCGGCGCGCGCAAGCATCGTTGGCAGCCCCTGGCCAAAGAAGATGTTGTCGCCCAGAACCATTGCCGAGGGAGCGCCATCCAGGAAGTCGGCGGCCAGCAGGTACGCCTGAGCCAGCCCGTCGGGGGAAGGTTGCTGGATCCAGGTCAATGTCAGGCCCCATTGCGAACCGTCGCCCATAAGCTTTTGAAACTGGGCCTGATCTTCGGGCGTCGTGATCACCGCAATCTCGCGAATGCCCGCCAGCATCAGAACGCTGAGCGGGTAATAGATCATCGGCTTGTCATAGATCGGCAAAAGCTGTTTCGAGACACCAATGGTGATCGGATAAAGCCGGGTGCCGGATCCTCCGGCGAGGATGATGCCCTTGCGCTGTGTCATCTTTTGCTTCCTGCATTTTCCGCTGGGCGGCATTCTTGCCTGTTCCAGGTCTTTATCAAGCGATGGAATGCGCCAATTTGATGATGCAACGGTGAAACCATCGTGCAGCCAGCCGGGAACCTTGGCGCGCTCTGTTTGATTAGTATGGCGGAAGAATCATCGCGCATCAGACGGAAAGCTCTTTCAAGACCTTGGCCAATCCCTCGCGCCATTCGGGGCGGCGGACGCCAAAATCGGTTTCCAGGCTGGTGCAGTCCAGCCGCGAATTCATCGGCCGCTTGGCCGGTGTCGGAAACTCGGCGGTGGAAATCCGGGTTACCGGCAGGCCAAGGTTTGCCATGCGAACGATTTCTTCCGCGAACGTGGCCCAACTGACGTCATCAGTCCCCGAAAAGTGATAGGTGCCGCCAGGCGCGCCATCGACCAGATGGCGGGCGATCTCAAGGCACGCATCGGCGATATCCGCCGCAGGTGTCGGGCCGCCGACCTGGTCTGCGACGATGCGAAGCGTATCAAGCGATTTGGATAGCCGAAGAATGGTCTTGACGAAGTTCCCGCCATGGGCGCTGAACACCCAGGATGTTCGCAAGACGGCATGAGTTCCGCCCGTCGCGATCAATTCCTGTTCCCCCGCCAGCTTGGTTGCCCCATAGACGCCAAGCGGACCCGTCGGGTCATCGGGCTTCCAAGGGGCATCCCCGGTGCCCGGAAAGACGTAATCGGTCGAAATCTGGACAACCGGAACGCCCTTTTCGGCGGCAGCCTCGGCCAGTGCGGCGACCGAGGTTGCGTTGACTGTCATCGCCAAAGCGGGCTCGGATTCTGCCTTGTCAACAGCGGTATAGGCGACGGCATTGATGATCGCATCTGCGTCAAGGGCGCGGGTGGCAGCCCGGACCATATCGGGATTTGAAAAATCCGCGCGGTCGCGCCCGATCAACTCGACCGCATCGCCACCGCGGCGGCCAAGCTCGGTCGCGACCTGTCCCGTTTTGCCGAAAACCGCGATCTTCACGTGCCGGTTCCTCGCCTTTCCGTGGCAATCTTCAACAAGGGGCGCCACCAGTCTTCGTTGGCCAGATACCAGTCGACGGTCAACGCCAACCCTTCTTCCAGTGTGACCGACGGGCGCCACCCCAGTTCTTCGCGAATACGGCTGGGGTCGATGGCATAGCGCATATCGTGGCCCGGGCGATCATCCACGAATTCGATCAGCCGCTCATGGGGTGCCGCATCCGGACGGCGTTCATCCAGAAGCTTGCAGATCATGCGCACAAGGTCGACGTTTGTCGCTTCGTTTTCGCCACCGATGTTATAGCTGCGGCCCAGGGCACCCTTTTCCAGAACCAGCAAAAGAGCCGCCGCATGATCTTCGACATAAAGCCAGTCACGGATGTTTTCGCCCGCGCCATAGACCGGGATGGGGCGGCCATGCAGCGCGTTCAGGATCACCACGGGGATCAGTTTTTCGGGAAAATGATAGGGGCCATAGTTGTTCGAGCAATTGGTCAGAACAACCGGCAGACCATAGGTTTCGTGCCAAGCGCGCACCAGGTGATCGCTTGATGCCTTTGAGGCCGAATAGGGGCTGCGGGGATCATAGGGCGTGTCTTCGGTGAATAGTCCGGTTGGTCCGAGAGAGCCGAAAACCTCGTCCGTCGATATGTGGTGAAACCGGAAAGTGTCGGGGGCATCCATCCCGGCCCAATAGGCGCGGGCGGATTCCAGAAGGGTATAGGTGCCGGTAATATTGGTTTCGACAAAAGCCGCCGGGCCGTCGATCGACCGGTCAACGTGGCTTTCGGCGGCCAAGTGCATCACGGCATCGGGTGTGTGGCGGGCAAAGATGTCATCAAGGGCGGAACGATCGGTGATGTCGGCCTTTTCAAAGGCATAGCCCGTGGCATTCGACACGGGCGCCACATTGGCAAGGTTCGCAGCATAGGTCAGCGCATCTAGGTTCACGACCTCATGCCCCTCGCGCACAGCGTGCCGCACCACGGCCGATCCAATGAACCCTGCGCCGCCGGTGACAAGGATCTTCATCGTCCGGTCCATTCAAAGGGGCTGTCAAAATCCTCGAAACGCGGGGCGGCGGCGTCTTTCGGCGACAAGATAGGCGCGCCCTCCAGCCCCCAATCAATGCCGCAACTATCCCAATGAACGGCGCCATCGCACTCGGGCGAATAGTAGTCCGTCACCTTATAGATCACCTCGCTCATCGGTTCTCGGGTCACAAAACCATGCAGAAACCCCGCGGGCACCAAAAGCTGGCGACCGTTGTCAAAGCTAAGTTCGACCCCCGTCCATTTCCCGTAGGATGGCGCTCCTCGCCGCACATCAACCACCACGTCAAACAGCCGACCACGGCCGCAGCGCACCAGTTTCGCCTGAGCGTGGGGCGGAGATTGAAAGTGAAGACCTCGCAGCGTGCCCGTTTCGGCGGACATCGAGTGATTGTCTTGAACAAAGTCGAAATCCAAACCCGCATCGCGCATCCGTTTGCGGTTCCAGGATTCCGAGAAAAATCCACGATCGTCGGAATACCGGTTCGGTTCGATAATCAGGACATCAGGAAGAGTGGTTTCAACAACCTTCATTGCGGCCAGCACCTTGAATATCGTTACAAACACTCCCCGTGCGCAGTCCTTTAACAGGTAAAATCAAGGGCGTCACCAATTGCGCGCTCGATTTTGTACATCGACGGGTCCAGTGGCCAGAGGGAAACAGTTCGGGGGCGGCAAGAAGTATAGTGACACGAGGTAATTCTGCGTTACTGTTCACATTCAGGCACTTGGGGGCGATAAGTGCGTGTACGAACAAAAAAATCGAAGAAAACCACAGGCGCGATCAAGCGCGCGGGACAATAACAAACAGTCTGACGGGAGAATCAAATGACAGACGAACTTAGATATCTAAGCCAACAGGTGGCCCGGCAGCGGCTTGACCGCCGCAGCTTTCTGGGACGCGCAGGTGCGCTTGGCGTAACCGCGGCAACAGCGAACACGCTATTGTCGTCGGCCGTCATGGCCCAGGGCGCCATCAAGGGCGGCACGCTCAAGGTTGCCGTTGAAGGCGGGTCGTCCAGTGACAGCCTCGATCCGGCGCTGGTCACGAACTCGACCGGAACCATCGTGAACCGGCTTTGGGGCGAACCCCTGGTCGAATTGGACCCCGAGGGCGGTCTTGATATGCGCCTTGCCTCGGAGATGAGCGCGACGCCTGATGCCAAAACCTGGACCTTTGTCATTCGCGATGGCGTGACATTCTCGAACGGCAAGGCCCTGACGGCCGATGACGTTCTGGCGACGCTTGAACGCCATGCGGGCGAGGATTCCAAGTCGGGTGCCCTGGGCATTCTTAGCGGCATCTCGTCCATGCGCACTGAAGGCAACGCCTTCATCATCGAACTGGATGGCCCGAATGCCGACCTGCCGTTCCTTCTCAGCGACTATCACCTGATGATCCAGCCGAACGGCGGCAAGGATGATCCGACGGCGATGATCGGCACCGGCCCCTACGTCGTCAAAAGCGCCGAAATGGGTGTGCGTTTCGTGGCCGAGAAGAACCCGAACTATTGGGATCCGAACATTGGTCATGCCGCAACCATCGAAGTGACGGTCATCAACGACGACACCGCCCGCGTTGCCGCGCTGCAATCGGGGCAGGTGCATATGTGTACCCGTGTGCCGCCAAAAGTGGCCTCGCTTGTCAGCCGGATGCCCGGTGTCGAGGTGCATTCGGTTCCAAGTGCCGGCCACTATGTCTTCATCATGCACGCCAACACGGCGCCCTTCGACAACAAGGACCTGCGGCTTGCGCTGAAACACGCCATCAACCGCGAGGAAATGGTCGACAAGATCCTCTTTGGCAACGGTTCGATCGGCAACGACAGCCCGATCAACGATGCCTATCCGTTGTACAGGGCCGCCGAGCAGCGCAACTACGACCCCGACAAGGCGGCATTTCATTTCAAGGCCTCGGGCCATGAAGGAAGTGTTCTTTTGCGCACTTCGGACAATTCGTTCCCGGGCGCACCCGACGCTTCTCAATTGTTCCAGCAAAGTGCCAAGGCCGCCGGTATATCGCTTGAAATCAAGCGTGAACCCAATGACGGCTATTGGTCCGAGGTCTGGAACAAGCAGCCGTTCTGCACCAGCTATTGGAGCGGACGGGCGACCCAGGATGCGATGTATTCGACCGCCTATCTGACGTCGGCCGACTGGAACGACACGCGGTTCTTCAACGAACAATTCGACCAGTTGCTGTTCGCAGCCCGGGCCGAACTGGATGATGAAAAGCGCACGCAGATGTACTTTGACATGGGTGAAATGGTTCGCGACGACGGCGGATTGATCTGCCCGATGTTCAACAATTTCATCGACGCGACGTCCGACAAGGTTGCAGGTTGGGGGCCCTCGAAGGGCTTTGGCCTGATGAACATGTACGCCCCTGTGAAAATGTGGGTAACGGGCTGACATGAGCCTTGTTCTGAAACTAATTGCCCAGCGAGTTTCGCTGGGCATCCTTCTTCTCTTCGCCGTGTCCATCCTGATTTTCGTGGGAACGCAAATCCTGCCGGGTGATGTGGCGGAATCCATTCTGGGCCAATCGGCAACGCCGGAAAACCTGGCCAACCTGCGCGAGGAACTGGGGCTGAACGAGCCGGCATTGTCGCGTTATTTCAGTTGGTTGGGTGGCATCTTCGTGGGCGACCTTGGCACCGCTTTGACCTCGGGCACGAATATATCCGAAGCCATCGGCGCCCGGCTTGGCAACACGCTGTTCCTTGCGATGGTCGCGGCCTTCATCTCGGTCCCGATCGCCATCCTGCTTGGTCTTCTGGCGGTGCGCTACAAGGATCGCTGGCCCGACAAGCTGATCTCGGCCACGACGTTGGCTTCGATCTCGCTACCGGAATTCTTTATCGGCTATCTCCTGATCCTGTTCTTCGGCGTCAAGCTGGGCTGGTTTCCGACCGTGGCAACGGTCTTTCCCGAAATGACCCTTGGCGCGCGACTGAATGCGGTCATGCTGCCGGCCCTGACGCTGACGCTTGTGGTCTTGGCCCACATGATGCGGATGACGCGGGCGGCGATTTTGAACGTCATGCAGTCGGCCTATATCGAAACCGCTGAATTAAAGGGCCTGAGTTCCTTCAAGATCATCTGGAAACACGCGTTGCCAAACGCGATTTCGCCGGTGGTCAATGTCGTGATGCTGAACCTCGCTTATCTGATTGTCGGTGTCGTCGTGGTCGAGGTGATCTTCGTTTACCCTGGCATGGGGCAATACCTGGTTGATCACGTCTCGAAACGCGATGTGCCGGTCGTGCAAGCCTGCGGTCTGGTCTTTGCTGCCATCTATATCGGTCTGAACATGCTGGCCGATATCCTGTCCATTCTTTCAAATCCGCGTCTGCGGCATCCGAAATAGGAGCGAGACCGTTGGACCTGAAAACAATTCCCGTAAGCGCCTGGATCGGCATAGTTTCGGCGGGGCTTTTCGCCTTCGCGGCGATCTTTGCGCCCCTCATCGCGCCCTATGAAATGAGCGAGATCGTCGGCGATGTCTGGGAGCCGATGTCGTCGGAACATTGGCTTGGCACCGATAACCTGGGCCGGGACCTGCTGTCACGGATGATCTTCGGCGCGCGCACGACCCTTGCCATCGCGGCACTGGCCACGATTGTATCATTTACCCTTGGGGCCTTTTTCGGCATGGCCGCAGCGGTGATCGGCGGATGGAGCGATCAGTTTTTGTCGCGTGGCGTGGACCTTTTGATGTCGATCCCGACATTGATCTTCGCCCTTGTTGTTCTGTCGGTGATGCCGGCCAACATACTGACGCTGATCCTTGTGATGGGCATTCTCGACAGTACGCGGGTGTTCCGGCTGTCGCGCGCCGTGGCGGTGGACGTCAACGTCATGGATTTCGTCGAAGCGGCGAAGCTGCGCGGCGAAGGGCGCATCTGGATCATCACACGGGAAATCCTGCCCAATGCCCTGTCCACGCTGGTCGCCGAACTGGGTTTGCGTTTCATTTTCATGGTTCTGTTCTTGTCGGCGCTCTCGTTCCTCGGACTTGGCATCCAACCCCCCGAAGCCGACTGGGGTGGCATGGTGAAGGAAAACAAGGACGGGATCATCTTCGGCATTCCGGCGGCCCTCATACCGGCGGGCGCCATCGCCTTGCTGGCCATATCGGTCAATCTGGTGGCCGACTGGATCCTGAACCGGACGACGGATCTGAAAGGCGGACGCGGTGGAAACTGACATGGCAGACGACAAATTTCTGGACTTCCGCAACCTCAAGATCGGGGCCACTTTGCGTGAACCGGGGCAACCGCCCCAGGACATCACCATCGTTCACGGGGTGTCGGCGACGCTGGACAAGGGCAAGGTGCTTGGGCTGATCGGTGAATCGGGCGCGGGCAAGTCGACCATCGGCCTGGCCTCGCTGGCCTATGGGCGCGGTGGGGTCGAGATCACCGGTGGCGAAGTCTTCCTCAACGGGCGGGACATTCTAAAGTTGGATCGGCCCAGACTGAACGGGTTTCGCGGACAAGAGGTCTGTTATGTCTCGCAATCGGCCGCCGCCGGGTTCAACCCGGCACATAGGTTGATCGACCAGGTGATCGAAGCGACGCTAGAGCACGGGTTGATGAGCAAATCCGAAGCCGAAGAGCGTGCGCGATACCTGTTTCAGGCCCTAAGCCTGCCCGATCCCGACACCATCGGAGAACGCTATCCGCACCAGGTCTCGGGCGGGCAGTTGCAGCGTGCGATGACGGCAATGGCGCTTTGTCCCAAGCCCGACCTCATCGTGTTCGACGAACCGACCACGGCCCTTGATGTGACCACCCAGATCGACGTTCTGGCGGCGATCAAGCACGCCATCAGCGTCACCGGGGTGGCGGCGATTTACATCACGCACGACCTGGCTGTCGTGGCCCAGGTTGCTGACGAAATCATGGTGCTTCGCAACGGCGAAATGGTCGAACACGGGCCCACCAAGCAGATCATCGAAGCTCCGCAAGAGGAATACACACGCGCCCTGGTTTCGGTGCGTTCCATCGTTCACCCCGAAAAGCAACCGACAGATACACCATTGATTTCGATGGAAAATATCGTTGCAGGGTATGGCAATGACATCACGGTTCTGAACGATGTCTCGGTTGATCTCTATGCAGGGCAGACCCTGGCGGTGGTTGGCGAAAGCGGGTCGGGCAAGTCGACGCTTGCGCGGGTTCTGACCGGGCTTCTGCCGCCACGCTCGGGGCAGATCACGTTTGAGGGGCGCCCGCTGACACCGGCGCAGGCGGATCGGCCGCTGGACGATTTGCGCGACATCCAGATGATCTATCAGATGGCCGACACCGCGATGAACCCGCGCCAGACCATCGGGACGATCATCGGACGCCCGATCGAGTTCTATTTCGGGATCAAAGGCAGAAAGTTGAAGGACCGTGTGGCCGAGATGCTTGAGAAGATCGAGCTTCCCGCCGATATGGCCAGTCGCTATCCCGCCGAACTATCCGGGGGGCAGAAGCAAAGGGTCTGCATCGCGCGTGCCCTGGCGGCCGATCCCAAGGTTATCATCTGCGACGAGGTGACTAGCGCCCTGGATCCCCTGGTGGCTGACGGCATTCTGAAGCTTTTGCTTGATCTTCAGGAACGCGAAAACGTGGCCTATATGTTCATTACCCATGACTTGGCGACAGTGAAGGCCATCGCGGATTCAATTGCCGTCATGTACCTTGGCAAACTCGCGCGGTACGGCACCAAGGAAAAGGTCCTTTCGCCGCCATTCGATGACTATACCGATCTCTTGTTGTCGTCGGTTCCCGAGATGCAGCTTGGCTGGCTTGAGGGCGTGATGGAGTCCCGCAAGATGGAAAGTGCTGGAAACTAGGTGCCATCAACCGGCGGCCGAGGCTTTCAGAAGTGACTGTGAATAGGGGTGGCTTGCGGTGTTGTTGCGTAAATCATCGGCGGCCATGACCTCGACGATTTCGCCGTCCTTCATGACTGCCAAACGGTCGCACATATGGCCGATCACCGGCAGGTCGTGGGACACCATCAGATAGGTCAAATTGTGCTCATCGCGCAAATCGGTCAGCAAATTCAGGATCTCGGCCTGGACCGACACATCCAGGGCCGAGGTTGGTTCGTCCAGCAGCAGAATGTCGGGTTCGCCCGCCAAAGCCCGGGCAATGGCAACCCTCTGGCGCTGACCGCCTGAAAGCTGGTGCGGATAGCGAAACCTGAACCGGCCCCCCAACCCCACATCGCTCAGCAGTGCCTCGACCCGTTTGTCGATGCCCGCAAGCCCGTGCAAGTACAGCGTTTCGCTCAACACCTGATCAACCGTGTGACGCGGGTGAAGCGAGGCATAGGGGTCCTGAAACACCATCTGAACCGTCTTATAAAACGCTCGGTTCCGAGTCCCGCCCTGCAGTGGCTGACCCTCGACCGTGATCTCGCCCGACCAGGTGGGGGCAAGCCCTGTGATCGCTTTCAGGATGGTGGATTTGCCCGACCCGCTTTCGCCGACCAGACCGAAACTTTCCCCATCGGCGACCTCGAAACTGGCGTCCTTCACGGCATCGACACGGTCCCGATCGCTGCCGAACCAGACATCCAGTTTCCTGATAGACAAGGCGATCATGCGTTGCCCCGCACGCTTTCGGCCTCGGCCCAGGTGTCGTCGCGGGTCAGAACTTCAAGGTGCTTTCTGGGCTGATCCAAACGCGGAAGCGAATTCAACAGACCCCTTGTGTAAGGATGTTGCGCCTCGTGCAGCCTGTCGGCATCGCAAACCTCGACAATGCGCCCGGCGTACATGATCAGAACACGGTCACAAAATTCGGCCACAAGGTTCAGATCGTGACTGATGAATATCAGGCCCATGCCGCGCTCTTTCACAAGACCATCCATGATATCCAGAACCTGACGCTGGACAGACACGTCAAGGGCCGAAGTGGGTTCATCGGCGATCAGGATCTGAGGATCGGGGACCAGCATCATTGCGATCATGATCCGCTGGCCCATGCCGCCCGACATCTCGTGCGGATAGGCGCGCATCACCCGTTCGGGGTCGCGGATCGACACCGCTTCCAACATGGCGATGGACTTCGCGCGTGCCTGGGATTTCGAGGTGTCATTGTGCAAAAGATAGGCTTCCATGATCTGGTCGCCCACGGTCATCACCGGGTTCAGCGAAAACTTGGGGTCCTGCATCACCATCGAAATCTTCTGTCCCCGGACCTCGCGCATCTGGGGCTCGGTCAGATCCAGCAGGTTCTGACCTTCCAGCTTGATGTGGTCGGCCTCGACGATGCCCGGCTTGCGGATCAGCCGCAGAATCGCGCGACCCGTCATCGACTTGCCTGACCCGCTTTCGCCGACAATGCCCAGCCGTTCGCGATCCAGCGTGAACGAGACACCGCGCACCGCGTCAAACACGCCCTGCCGGGTCGGGAACCGTACCCAAAGGTTTTCGACGTCGAGCAGGCTCATTCGCCACCATCCTTTGGATCCAGCACATCTCGCAGCCCGTCACCCAAAAGGTTGAACGCCAGGGAAACGGTAAAGATCGCCAACCCCGGCACCGTCGCGACCCACCAGTGATCCAGGATGAACCGGCGGCCTTCGGAAATCATCGCGCCCCATTCGGGGCTTGGCGGTTGCGCGCCAAGGCCCAGAAAGCCAAGCCCTGCGGCGGCCAGGATGATACCGGCCATGTCCAGCGTCACCCGCACGATCAGCGACGAAATGCACAGGGGCCAGATATGCTTGGTAATGATCCGCAACGCGCCCGCGCCTTGCAGGCGAATGGCGCTGATATAGTCGGCGGATCGGATGGTCAGGGTTTCGGCACGCGCGATCCGCGCATAGGGCGGCCAGGCGGTCAGCGAAATGGCCAGTACCGCATTCTCGATCCCAGCGCCAAGCGCGGCCACGAAGGCCAGTGCCAGAACAAGACGCGGGAAGGCCAGGAAGATATCGGTGATCCGCATCAACACCGTGTCGGTCCAGCCGCCCACATATCCTGCGACGGTGCCCACCAATAGCCCCGCCACCGGCGCGATCAGCGCCACCAGTGCGACGATGTAAAGCGTGATGCGCGAGCCATAGATCAACCGGCTGAGGATATCGCGCCCCAGACTGTCGGTGCCCAAAAGATGCCCCTCGGCCCCGATCGGCTGCAACCGATTGCCGAGGCTTTGGACATAAGGATCATAGGGCGACAGAAAGGGCGCCAGCATCGCGACCAACAGCAATGCCACCAGAATGCCAAGGCCGAACATGGCCATGGAGTTTGCGCGCAGCGACAACCAGCCCTGATAGAAGTTCGCCAACCGCGCATGGCGGCGCGAGGTCGGCGCGTCGGTCAGCAACCACTCGCGCCAGGTCAGATCGGGGGCGGTCGCGTCGCTCATTTCGACCTCGGATCAAAGATGCGGTAAAGAAGATCCGACAGGATATTGAGGCAGATGAAGATCAGCCCGACAACCACCGTCCCGCCCAGCACCGCGTTCATGTCTGCGCTGAGAAGGGCAGTGGTGATGTAACTCCCGATCCCGGGCCATGAAAAGATAATCTCGGTCAGGACCGACCCTTCAAGCAGGTTGGCGTAACTCAGGGCAATGACGGTGATCAGTTGCACGCGAATATTCTTGAAGGCATGGCCCCAGATAACCGCACGTTCCGACATGCCCTTCACACGGGCGGTGGTGACATACTCTGCCGAAAGCTGCTCCAGCATGAACGACCGGGTCATCCGGCTGATGTAGGCAAGCGAATAATATCCCAGCAGGGAGGCGGGCAGAACGATATGAGAAAAACCGTTCCAGAAAACCGACCAGTCCCCTGCGATGGCGCTGTCGACAAGGATCATGCCGGTCCGCGAGGGCACGATGTCCTGATAAAAAATGTCCAGCCGCCCGGGCCCGCCGACCCAGCCAAGAATGCCATAGAAAACCAACAAACCCATCAGCCCCAGCCAGAAGATCGGCATGGAATACCCCACAAGGGCCACAACCCGCGCGATCTGGTCGATCCACGATCCGCGATTGACCGCGGCGATCACACCAAGGGGAACGCCCAGAACAATGCCGATGAAGACGCCCAGCGTGGCAAGCTCCATCGTCGCTGGGAAGACGCGGGCGATATCTTCGGACACGGGCCGTGCGTTCAACAGCGACATGCCGAAATCGCCGCGTACCACGTCCCAAAGGTAATAAAGAAACTGTACGATCAGCGGCTTGTCCAGCCCAAGCTGTTCGTAGACGGCATCATAGGTCGATTGCGACGCGCGTTCGCCTACGATGGCCAGTACCGGATCAATGGGCATCACACGCCCGATGATGAAGGTGATAAACAACAGCCCCAGCATCGTCACGGCAATCGACCCAAGCGTCAGGACCGTCCCTTTGATCCAGCGTGGGAAAGGCGCCCGGCGGCGCCTTTCTCCATTGGTATCGGTGACCGCCATCTACTTGGTGATCGGCCAGTAGGACACCGCCGTTGTCGCGCCGCCCAGGTTCACGTTCTGAACGTTGTCGCGCTGTGCGGTCTGTTCGATTTTCTGGAACATGACGGCAAAGGGTGCCGTATCGCGGAACTGTGCCTGGATATCGGCGTACATCTTCGAACGCACATCCCGGTCGTTTTCGACAACAGCCGCCGCGACCTTTTCGGTCAGACCGCCCGTGTCCCAGCTATTCCGCCATGCCAGAAGACCCGTGGCATTGGCCGCATCCGAGTTGTCGGGGTTGAAAGCAAAGGTCCCGGCATTGGTGTGCGGGTCAGGATAATCCGGCCCCCAGGCACCCAGATACACATCAAGCTCGCGCGACCGGTAACGGGCCAGGATCTGCTTGGCCGTACCAACCGTGATGTTCAGTGTGATCCCGGCCTGTGCGAACGTGTTTTGCAAGGTCTGAGCGATCTCGATCCGCTCTTGCGCCTCACGCACACCGACTTCCAGTTCCATGCCCTCGGCACCGGCTGACGCCAGCAACTCCTTGGCCTTTTCGACGTTCAGCGAGAAGGGATTCTCGTCGACCGCCCCAAGGAAGGTGCGCGGCAGGAAGTTCTGGTGAATGACGTACTGACCATTCAGAAAGCTGTTCTGCATACCTTCATAGTCGATCAGGTATTTGATCGCCTGGCGCACTTCGGGCTTGGACAGCTCGGGATGCTTCTGGTTCAGCGATACATACATCAGACGTCCGCGAAGTTCGTCGGTGATGACAACACCGTCGGCGTCACGGGCACCGGCGATGTCTTCGGGGTTCAGGTTGCGGGCCATGTCGATATCGCCACGCTCCAAAAGCAGGCGTTGCGACGCGCTTTCCTGTACGTGACGCACGATCACACGCTCCATCGCCGGGGCACCCAGATAGAAGTCGGGGTTCGACTGCAGCGTCACGCTTTCATTCGGCTTCCAGCTTACCAGCTTGTAAGCACCTGAACCGGCCGAGTTCGTTTTCAGCCAGGTGTTGCCCATGTCGCCGTCAACTTCATTTTCCATGACGGTTTTCATATCGACGATGCCGCCGATGGTTGCCGTCAGGCAGTTCAGCACGAACGACGTCGCATAGGGCTTGTCGGTCTTGATCGTGACCGTGTTGCCATCGGCCACGATGGTTTCGCCCACGTTGTCGGCGGTAAAGCCGAACTGCGTCAGGATGAACGACGGCGTCTTGTTCAGAATGACCGCGCGGCGCAGCGAGTATTCGACATCCGCTGCCGTGACCGGATTGCCGGAATGAAACGTCAATCCGTCCCGGATGGTGAAGGTGATGGTCGAACCGTCGCCCGACACGTCCCAGCTTTCCGCGATTTCAGGCTGATAGCCGGCGTCCAGATTGGCCGGGTCGAAGTTGACCAGCTTCTGATACACGTTGCGGCTGACGTCCGATCCGGCGAACTCGAAGCTTTCCGCCGGGTCCAGCGTAGTGATGTCGTCGATCCGGTTGGCGATCACCAGCATGTTGGGCGGCGTTTCCGCCACCGCGACCGGCGCCGCCGTCAGGGCGACGGCAAGCCCAAGGGCTGCGCTGGTCATTAATTTTGTAAGCGAGTTCATTATCGTACCTCTCTCTGTTGATGTCGTAAGCTCGGGCATGTTGCGCCTAGGACCCCCAGGTCTTTTCCAGCACGCGCAGCCAGTTTTCGTGGCACAGTTTTCTGATGAGCGTCTCACCATATCCGTGCTCTGCCATTGCCTGTCTCAGTTTTGGAAGGCCCGACACATCGGTCAGGTCTTCCGGCACCACTGCCCCGTCATAGTCGGACCCAAGCCCGACGCGATCTTCGCCCAGGATATTGATCAGGTGATCAATATGCCTCAGCATCTGTGTGATCGGAACGTCTGCCAGCATCTTGCCGTCTTCGCGCAGAAACGCCACCGCAAAATTCAAACCCACCATACCGTCGCTTTCCGCAATCGCGCTCAACTGGTTGTCCGTCAGGTTGCGGGTGTGGGGCGTGATGGCATGGGCATTGGAATGGGTCGCAACCAGGGGCGCATCAGAGTGCCGCGCCACGTCCCAAAATCCCGCTTCGTTCAGGTGGGACAAGTCCACCATTATTTTCAGTGTGTTACAGCGCTTTACCAAGGCGACGCCGTGGTCGGTCAATCCGCCGCCGATGTCAGGCGACGATGGAAACCGGAATGGAACGCCCTCGCCGAAAATCGTCGGACGGCTCCAGACCGGGCCGATGGACCTTAGACCCGCCGCGTGCAGCACATCCAGCATATGCAGGTCGGCGTCGATCGCCTCGGCCCCTTCGATATGGAAGATCGCAGCGATCTTGCCAGCCTTGAACGCCATTCGGATATCGGCAGCGCTACGACACACGACAAGCGCACCCAGACGCTCAAGTTCCAGCAGGATGGCGATCTCGGACGCCACGACCGACACCGCATCGTTCCAGTCGATGGCCTCGGGCAGGGGCAGGTCATAGGTCGCCTTGGTCATCTCCTGAAACTTGTGCTCAAGATCCATTGGCGAAGGCACGTAAACGGCGAAAAACCCACCGCCAAATCCACCCTTTTTGGCTTTGGGCAAATCCAGCGCGCCATCACGTCCGTTCACAAAGGTTTCGGCGCGCGACAGGCCGCCCGAGCGAAATATCTTCAGAAGAACATCGTTGTGACCGTCAAAGATCAATGGCGTTGCGTCAGGCACCCACACCCCCCGGACCTCGTGCCGCGAAAGAGTAACCAAAAGACTTTGGAATTGTTTAGGGCAAATGCTATGCGTTTTTCTCATAGACCTAGTGATTATCCGAGGGGCCCATGGGAAAATCCAAATCCTGGCATTCGATCCCCGAGTACAACGCCTTGCGAGCCGTCATGCAGGCAGGCACCACCACCGGTGCCGCGCGCCAGATGGGGTTGTCGCAATCGGCCATCAGCCGCTCGATTGCCAACCTTGAATCGAAACTGGGACGGGTCCTCTTTGAACGCGAAGCCGGTCGACTCAGTCCCACTGAGGAAGCCGTGCGGTTGAACCGTCGGCTGGATCCCCTGTTCGAGGCGCTGAACCGGATCGACGGGCCGACCGAGCCGGTTCAGGAGACCCTGCGCCTGATTGCGCCCCCGACCTATGCCCATCGGTTCCTTGTGTCCTCGATCAGCAGCTTTCTGACCATGAACCCCAATTTCTTCGTCAGCTTCGAGGTCAACACCTCCGAAGAGGTCACGCGCGGCATATTCGAGGACCGCTTCGATCTGGGTGTAACGGGTGTCGAACTCAGCCGGTCAGAACTTAAACTTCTGCCCTATCGAAAGACCCAGGCGGTTTGCGTGATGCCCCGCGAACATCCGCTGGCAAACCGGGCCGAAGTCTTGCCCGAGGAACTTGACGGCGAACGGCTGATCGCACTTACGCACCGCCATGCCCGTCGTGGACAGTTAGAGCGGCTTTTGCATCAGGCGCGCTCGGACCCCCGCATCGTGGCCGAAGTTTCGACCTCGTTCGCCGCCGCCGACCTCGCGAAAGCGAAACTGGGACTGGCTGTGATCAACCCGTTTCCCTTGTATCATTACCGATCGGACGATCTGGCCTTCGTGCCGTTCCGCTCGGCAATCCAGTACCACAGCTATTTCGTCACGTCCGATACACGCCCGGTTCCCCGCATCGCCCGCGCGTTTATGCGCCATCTGCGGCTGAACACGCCGACCGACCCGTTTTCACAGCGGGGATAGCCTCTCCTGGCGCCGCCAACAGCCAAGATCGCCCCCGCCGCGCATTCTTCCCTTTCCCGCCCCGGCACCTGACGCTATAGAAGCCCCCGTTTGGCAGGAGAGACCGCATGGCGAATGTAGTGGTCGTCGGGGCCCAATGGGGCGACGAGGGCAAGGGCAAGATCGTGGATTGGCTCAGCGAGCGTGCGGATGTGATCTGCCGTTTTCAGGGGGGCCACAACGCCGGTCACACGCTGGTGGTCGCAGGCGAAGTTTACAAGCTGCACGCCTTGCCCTCGGGCGTTGTGCGCGGCGGTAAGCTTTCGGTGATCGGCAACGGCGTTGTGCTGGACCCTTGGCATCTTGTGGAAGAGATCGAAACCGTGCGTGCCCAAGGCGTGGTGATCAGCCCCGAAACGCTGATGATCGCCGAGAACACGCCGTTGATCCTGCCTTTGCACGGCGAATTGGACCGGGCGCGTGAATCCCAGAACTCGGTCGCCAAGATCGGCACCACCGGGCGCGGCATCGGCCCGGCATACGAAGACAAAGTCGGGCGGCGTGTGGTGCGCGTGGCCGATCTGGCCGACGACAAGACGCTGGAATTGCGGGTCGACCGGTTGCTGATCCACCATGACGCCTTGCGTCGTGGGTTGGGGCTGGAACCTGTCGATCGCGATGCGCTTCTGGCCAAGCTGCGTAATGTCGCGCCGAAAATCCTGGAATATGCCGCACCGGTCTGGAAGGTGCTGAACGAAAAGAAGAAACAGGGCGACCGGATCCTGTTCGAAGGTGCGCAAGGCGCGCTTCTGGACATCGACTTTGGCACCTATCCATATGTGACTTCGTCAAACGTGATTGCCGGGCAGGCGGCAACCGGCACCGGGATAGGCCCCGGCTCTGTCGATTTCGTCCTTGGCATCGTCAAGGCCTATACCACCCGCGTCGGCGAAGGCCCGTTTCCGACCGAGTTACACGACGATGACGGGCAACGCCTTGGCGAGCGCGGGCACGAATTTGGCACCACCACCGGGCGCAAGCGGCGGTGCGGCTGGTTTGATGCGGTTCTGGTGCGCCAGACGTGTGCCACCTCGGGCGTGAACGGGATTTCTCTGACCAAGCTTGATGTGCTTGACGGGTTTGACGAGTTGAAAATCTGCACCGGCTACGATCTGGACGGCGAGACGCTTGATTATCTGCCCACGGCTGCCGATCAACAGGCGCGCGTCACGCCGATTTATGAAACCATGCCCGGCTGGTCGGAAAGCACCGCAGGCGCGCGCAGTTGGGCCGAACTTCCCGGCGAGGCGATCAAATACGTGCGCCGCATTGAAGAGTTGATCAAATGTCCCGTCGCCCTGCTTTCGACCAGCCCCGAGCGTGAGGACACTATCCTTGTCACGGACCCGTTTGCTGACTGATGACCCTGTCGTACAA
>JABDJO010000096.1 GCA_013002465.1 Silicimonas sp.
TCATTGATCGTATCGACGCCCACAAAGATCGGTTGGTCATATCGGTCAATCTCGCGGAGCTCGCAGAGCCTGATGCCACTCACCCACCAATACCCGCAATCTTCGAGATCCTGTTCCAAAAACGTCAGAATGGTTGCGCCAAGCCGATCATCATTGCAGCCGAGAATGCTCCGCAACAGAACCCAGACCTTATTGCACTGGTTGCAGACGCAAGACGATGGGCCCGAGAACTCCTGGAAGGACAGGCGTCATCGATTCAACAGATCACGGAACGCGAGGGGTTGCGTAGCGGATCGGTCAGTCGCATTCTTCCTCTGGCCTGGCTGGCGCCAGACATCTCAACCGCGATTCTGGAAGGCCGTCAGCCATCCCATATCACCGCCAAAACACTGCGCGCGCATCCCGAGCTGCCACTCGATTGGGCCGAGCAGCGTCGCGCCCTCGGATTTGCGACACTTTAAGGCTGCTTTGACCAGCTCAAGACCTCACGCGTAAATGCCCCGCTGAGACTTTCCCTAAAACAACCCCGAAAGTCCTGAGATCAGAGGCGATTTTTGAGGTCTCTGGTGCCCCGCTTCCCCACAACGCACTGAAATATAAACACTCTTCCGCAGAGGCGTGTCGTTGGTGGTTTTAGGAAGACTGAGTGGTGGGCGACCCTGGAATCGAACCAGGCGTGCGTCTCCGCGAGGGAGTTACAGTCCCCTGCCACACCTTGCGGCCTGTCGCCCACTGCGCATCGAATTTCGGTGCGCCGGGGTCAGATAACGGCGCGCAGGTAAGGGGTCAAGATGGAATATCTGTTGCGTTCGGCTATCCACCAGGGATAGCCCATGGGCATGAAAAAACCAAAGTGGGTCATCGAGAAAGAGAAGGCGAGGCGCGAGGGGGGATCGGGCAGTTTCTGGCTGTTTGGGTTGCACGCGGTGCGCGATGCGTTGATGAACCCTGATCGAGAGAAATTGCGTCTGGTTCTGACCAAGAATGCGGCGGACCGGCTGGGCGATACACTCTCACAGTCGCCGATCGCACCCGAGATTGCCGATGCGCGGAAATTTCCGGTTCCCCTTGATCCAGGTTCTGTTCATCAGGGTGCGGCGTTGGAGGTCAGGCCGTTGGATTGGGGCCCGATCAGCGATCTGGGGGCGGGTGAGGGGCCCAGAACCGTTCTGTGCCTGGACCGTGTAACCGATCCCCACAACGTGGGCGCCGTCCTGCGCTCGGCGGAAGTGTTCGGCGCCTCTGCGGTCATCGCGCCCACACGTCACGCGGCACCCGAGACCGGCGCCCTGGCCAAGAGTGCTTCGGGCGCGCTGGAACGACAGCCCTACCTCAGGGTCAAGAACCTGGCGGCCAGTCTGGAGCATCTGAAAGAGCTTGGGTTTTATGTCATCGGGTTGGATGGCGAGGCCGAGCACAACCTGGAAGACATCCTGGCCGATGCGCCCGAGCGTGTTGCTTTGGTCCTAGGGGCCGAGGGGCCGGGGCTGCGCGACAAAACCAAGGCAACCTGCGACAGATTGGCAAAAATCCGGTTCCAAGGCGATTTTGGTTCTCTCAATGTGTCGAATGCTGCAGCGGTGTCCCTTTATGCAACTGGGTTGAGATAGATTACCCATGCCCCACGGACCCAAGATTGCGACCTGTTGTTACTGCGGCACCCGCGCCGCTTTGACCTTGCGTGGGCGCGAGCGCCACGAATTGGCCTGTTCAACATGTGGCGCGCCCTTGAGCGAATTGAAGATGCTGAAAAGCGACGCGCGGGGTGAACGCGCGTTGGTGCGACCAACAAGGAAACGCGTTTTCGGCTGGCAGAAAACACCGAAGTCACGGCGGAAGATCAAGAAATCGCGGAGCCTGTCGCAGCGGTTTATGTCAGAGGTCTGGGATGTGGCAGAAGACATCTTTGACGAAATATTTGACTGACCGGGTTCCGGAACCGCAAACCCGTCGCCGCATTCACAGTCCTCTCGCTTTGGATCACATGGCCGCGATCCGGGGTGCAAAGTCTGCCAGGTCTTGTCATTCTCCCAAGTGCCCATAAACGGAGACTCACCATGCTGACGCGCCGAGATATTCTGACAGCTACTCTGCTATCATTGCCTGCCGCCACACTTCTAAGTCGCCCAGCCATGGCTGGAAAACCGCCGGTTTTCGCCAGTGGTGGAGTTGCGATCAACGGATATGATCCGGTCGCCTATTTAACCATGAGCAAACCTGTGAAAGGAGATGCGGCCTTTGCGAGCGATTGGGTTGGCGCCTCACTTTTGTTCGCCAACGCCGAAAACAAAACGATATTCGATGCTGATCCTGACAAATATGCCCCGAAGTATGGTGGCTATTGTGCTTATGCAGTGTCGAAAGGTGCAACCGCGCCCACGGACCCAACGGCATGGACCGTCCACGAGGGGCGTTTGTATCTGAATTTTTCGGTAGATGTCCGTGGGATCTGGAGGCAAGACCTGACCGGGAACATTGCGCGGGCCGATACGAACTGGCCGGGTGTTCTGGAGGCTTGAAAATAACCAAAAGTTGATCACAAATTTGCGACAGCCTCTTTTTTATGTGGGATTCCGACCCATCTTTTAGTCATGGACCGGGTTCGGAACACCCGGATTCCTATCACTGTCCCTCGTTCCGCAACTGGACGCCCGTTCTTAGAACGGGCGTTCTTTTCGTTTGTGATCATCGTTTGTATTTTAGAATATTGTTTCGCGTACCGATCAAAGCGAGAACGGATCACGCGATTGCCTTGGCGCAGCAGAACGCGCATCATGTGCCGTGCCAGCATTCGGACTATCCGCCTTTTTCACCGGCTTGGCAGCGCGAATGCGATGGTCTAAGCGCGGGTGCCTGCAAGGGGATCCGAGATGCTGTACGAGCTTTATGACACCGAAATCGCACCTGTTTTTGCCTCGCTTTTGTTTGGTGGGGTGCTTGGACTTGCCTTTGGTATCGCCGCACAGGTGTCCCGGTTCTGTTTGCGCCGTGGACTGGTGGGGGAAACCCGCGAGCGCCGCGCCGCCCTTGGGGTCTGGGTAACGGCACTGCTGGTGGCCCTGGTCGGCACTCAATTGGCCGCCGTGGCCGGCTACGTTGATTTGTCGGACCATAGACTTCACGCAAATGCGCTGCCTCTACTGGCGGTTCTTCTGGGCGGTGGGCTTTTTGGGGCAGGCATGGTTTTGACGCGGGGGTGTGTTTCGCGTCTGACCGTCCTTTCGGCCACGGGCAACCTTCGGGCTGTGATCTGTCTTTTGGTCTTTGCCATCGTGGCCCATGCAACGCTGAAGGGTGTTCTGGCACCGCTTCGGGTGGCGCTTGGAACGGTCACTGTCGATCTTGGTGCGGCCTCAAGCCTTGCCGGATTACCAGGTGGCGCCTCGTTCTGGACGGCAGCGCTTGGTGTGATGCTGATCGCGCTGATCTATCGTTCGGGCGCGCGGCCGTTGCATCTGGTATTGGCCGCCATCATTGGTGCCCTGGTGCCTTTGGGATGGTTTGGAACAGGTGTATTCCTGGCCGACGAATTTGATCCCATCCCCTTGGCGTCGATGTCGTTCACCGCGCCCTGGGCCGATACCCTGTTCTGGAGCGTCGCTTCGACGTCGATCCCCGCTGGCTTTGGCACCGGGTTGATTGGTGGGGTCTTGTTGGGCGGTTTTCTATCGGCTGCACTGCGTCGCGAGCTTCAGTTCGCCAGCTTCGAAACCTCCGGTCAGACCTTGCGCTATCTCGCAGGTGCGGCGCTGATGGGGATCGGCGGTGTTCTGGCCGGTGGCTGTACTGTCGGCGCGGGGCTTTCGGGCGTTGGAAGCCTGAGCGTAGCAGCGATACTCGCACTACTGGCGATCATTGTCGGTGCATGGGCGACCGCCCGGCTGGTGGGCGATCAGGCCCGTGACGCTGCGGCTGTGCCTGCGGAATAAGTTAAAACCTGATTACTCGGTATTGCCATCGTCGCGTTCGCGGATGCGTCTTGCGTGGTAACGCTGAAAATCTTCTTCCGATTGATCCAGATAGCGCTCCTCTTTCACCCATGTGAACATGTCGAGTGTGGTGCCTGGCCCAAAGGCGCCCGGCATCACGGTGACCGCCTGACCGATGGCTGATTTCGAAGTGTCGACTTCAGGGGGCAGGAAGATGATGGTCGGCGTAAACAGGACGTTCCACTTTCGGGCCGCGCCTTTTTCGCTCAGAACCTCGCCATCGGTGTCGATCACCTCGGTGTCGCCATGGAGGTTCAACTGCACCGGAAAATAGTCGTCTGTTAAAAGTGCTTCTACACGGGGGTCGACAAAGGTCTTTTCGTGCATCTCGCGACAATAGATGCAGCCCCTCTGTTCGACCAGGATGACAAGGCGCTTGCCTTCGGCAGAGGCCTCGGCGGCGTCTTCCTGCAAGTCCTTGAATGTGTCGCGCATCCAATCCGCCTTGTGCAGGCCATCATCGCCCAATTCAGCAGCGCTGGCAGAAAGAGATCCAAGGAGTAGGACGGTCACTATTGTGAGGATGCGGGACATGGGGGCTCCGAAACATATTCAAGAATCGGATTTATTAAATCATGTCTTGGGCGAAAGACCAAATCTTCATCGCATGAGATATCCAAGGCCACACATCGCTGTGAAATCGGGGCTGGATTCTCGACAAGGGCTTGGGTTCAGTCTAGCACGGTTCAAACGCAAGCGTGAGGCAAGTGGAATGAGCGTTTATCGGGTATTCAGAGGAATGGCCCTTGTTGTGGCCGTGCTGTTTCTTGCCGGCTGTGGTGCTGCTCCCGAAAAACGGGCCATTGCAGGTCCCAATGAGATCTCGGAATTGCGCAGCATGATCATGTCGTTGGGGTCGGAAGTTGACCCTGATGAAGCAGACAGGGCGGCACGCATCGCGTTCATGCATACCCGTGAACTGGCCATCGCCTATCAGATCACCGATCCGCCGCTTGTCCACAATACCAAGGTGAACATGGGGCTAAGACCGCGTGGCCTCTGCTGGCACTGGGCCGAGGATATGGAACGTCGGCTTGATTCCGAGGGGTTTGAAACCCTTGAAATTCACCGCGCGATTGCAAGTGCAGACAATCCATTTCGTATCGACCATTCCACCGCCATCATCAGCCGCCGAGGGGACGGGTTCAAAGACGGCATCGTATTGGATCCCTGGCGCCTTGGGGGCGCATTGACCTATTTGCCTACATTAGAAGACGCGGACTACGACTGGGAATCGCAACCCGTGGTATTGGAACGGAAACGTCGGCGCGAATTGGCCAAGGCACGGCGCGTTCAGCGAATTTAAACACTTTCCGGGGTGTTGATGGGGCAGGTGGGCCGTGCAAGTCTGCCGGGATCTCAGGAGACCATGTCATGGACAGGATCGCCGTTATCGGGCTGGGCAAGGTAGGAAACCTTGCCGCTGAACTTCTGGTCGAAGCCGGGTTTTCCGTCATCGGCTATGACGCCGCCAAGCCGCGCCGCACACCAACATATGACAGGTCCATTCTGGACACTCGGGATGCCACGGCCCTGACGGCGGCCTTGGGCAATGTCGATGCGGTTCTGTCATGCCTGCCCTATCATCTGAACGCCGCTCTCGCCGATGCCGCTCACGTGGCGGGGATCCACTATTTCGATCTGACCGAGGATGTGCCAACGACAAATCACATCCTGGAATTGTCCCAGAGCGCCGAGGCCTTGATGGCGCCGCAATGTGGGTTGGCGCCGGGCTTTGTGGGCATCGTGGGCGCGTCGCTGATTGAGGAACTGGATGATTGCCGGTCATGCAAGATGCGGGTCGGCGCATTGCCACAGCATCCGACCGGGTTGATGGGGTATTCGTTCAATTGGTCACCCGAAGGCGTGGTCAACGAGTATCTCAACGATTGCGAGGTGCTGGAAGACGGCGATATCAAATTCGTGTCACCTATGGAGTGGATCGAAAAGCTTTATATCGACGGGGTGGAACTTGAAGCATTCACCACATCCGGGGGCCTTGGAACCATGTGCCAGACCTATCTGGGCCAGGTTCCGAACATGGATTACAAGACCATGCGCTATCCGGGTCATGTGCAATTAATGAACTTCTTCTTTCATGAATTGTTGATGCGCGAACGCAAGCGAGAGGCGGGCGAAATTCTGGTGCATGCCAAGCCACCGGTCGAGGACGATGTGGTTTACATTCACGTTTCGGCCGAGGGAACCGAAGGCGGCCGATTGAAGCGGAAAGAGTTCGTGCGCGCCTATCGACCACGTGTCCTTGCCGGACAGGCCCGCACAGCCATTGCCTGGACGACGGCTTGTTCGGTGGCTGCCGTATGCGAGATGGTGCGCGACGGTGTTCTGCCGAATAAGGGGTTCCTCCGACAGGAAGACATCCCGTTGCCCGCGTTTCTGGCTACCAAAAGTGGGCAAAACTACAGTGCCTGACAGACGCCACTGATCTGCATTCGTTCAACTTATCGGGCGAAGATACGGCTTAGGTGGGCAGATGATGCGCGCGGTGCCAGACGTTGACTTAAATATTGTGTATTGCGTCGAAGGAGGCGTCCAACGCACACCGCTCGGCGCGCAATCTGTCGATCCATGCCAGGATCTGGGGCTTGGTGATGACACGCCATTTTCCCGATCTGATCAAATCAAGTGCCTGCGCCGCCGTTTCCGGGGTGTCGTGTGTTGAGGCATTTGGGCGCCAACAGGATTTTTCACAATGTCCTTGGCTTCATTGCTCTGGCGTGGTGGAATGTCAGGCACAAGCACATCAAAACTTGATGGCCTAAAGTAACAAACGCGGAACCCCATGATTGCCTGGTTCTGCCCGGCGCCTTCCGTGCTCGGGTAATCGGTTAGCTTTTTGGGTCTGCATTTTGTTTACGAAACGTGGAGGAAATACATGTCACACATTCGAAAACTTGGACTGGCACTTGCCCTGACTGCCTTTGGCACCGCGGCCTCTGCCCAGTCGCTGGTCTATTGCTCGGAAGGATCCCCCGAAGGATTTGATCCAGCACTTTATACGGCAGGCACGACGTTCGATGCGTCCAGCCACCCGATCTATAATCGTCTTACCGAATTCAAGGTCGGCACAACCGAGGTCATTCCGGGCCTCGCGGAAAGCTGGGACGTTTCCGACGACGGCATGACGGTCACTTTCAGCCTGCGCAAGGGGGTCAAATTTCATTCGAATGACGCTTTTTCACCGTCGCGCGACTTTAACGCCGACGACGTGATTTTCACGTTCAACCGGCAAAAGAACGACGATCACCCGTACAATCAGGTGTCGGGCGGCACGTGGGAATACTTCGACGGTATGTCGATGCCCGATCTGATCGGAAGCATCGAAAAGGTTGATGACTATACCGTCAAATTTAACCTTACGCGCCCCGAAGCACCGTTTATTGCTAATATGGCAATGGACTTTGCCTCGATCGTTTCGGCCGAATACGGCGAGGCGATGATGGCCGCAGGTACGCCGGAATTGGTGAACCAGGCGCCGATCGGCACTGGCCCGTTCAAGTTCCAAGCCTATCAGAAGGATGCTGTGATCCGTTATCTGCGTCACGATGATTATTGGGGTGACCCTGCCAAGGTTGACGCGTTGATCTTTGCGATCACGCCGGATGCCTCGGTTCGCTATCAGAAGGTGCAGGCGGGCGAGTGTCATGTGATGGCCTATCCGAACCCGGCCGATGTGCAGGCGATGAAAGACGCCGAGGACATCATGGTGATGGAGCAAGAGGGTCTGAACGTCGGCTATCTGGCGTACAACACGACCATTCCACCTTATGACAACGCCAATGTGCGTCGCGCGCTGAATATGGCCATCGACAAGCAGGCGATCATTGATGTGGTCTTCCAGGGTTCGGGTCAGATTGCCAAGAACCCCTTGCCGCCGACAATGTGGTCTTACAACGACAAGATCACCGACGACGAGTACAACCCCGAAAAAGCCCAGGAAATGCTGGCTGCCGAGGGTGTCGAGGGTCTGGACATGAAGATCTGGGCAATGCCCGTTCAGCGTCCCTATAACCCGAATGCACGTCGCATGGCCGAACTGATGCAGGAAGACTTTGCCAAGGTTGGTGTCAACGTCGAGATCGTGTCCTACGAATGGGGCGAGTACCTGTCGCGCTCGCGCGAGTTGGACCGCGACGGTGCCATCCTTCTGGGTTGGACCGGCGACAATGGTGACCCGGACAACTTCCTGGCGGTGCTGCTTGGCTGTGACGGTCGCGAGAATTCGAACAGGGCACAATGGTGCCACCAGCCGTTCGAGGACCTGATCCAGCAGGCCAAGGTTCTGCCGACACAGGAAGAACGCCAGCCGCTTTATGAAGAAGCGCAGGAGATCTTCAAGGAGCAGGCACCCTGGGCGACTATTGCGCACTCGGTCGTCTACATGACCATGCGCCCCGAAGTTGAAGGCTATGTCGTTCACCCCTTGGGTGGTCACATCTTCAATCAGGTGGGTCTGTCGCAATAAGCGATTGCTAAGCATCGGGGCGGCATCAGACGGTGCCGCCCTATTCCTGCTGCTGGATATCTGATTTGTCACAATCCTTGAATGACCGTCTATCGGCATATGCTGCGGTTGCTGCCGATCTGGGTGTGGATGCCGTGGCCCTGGTGCCGGGGCCGAATTTCACCCGCGCCGTGATCCATCCCTTCATGAGCCACGAACGCCCCTTCATGCTGGTGATCCCGGCAAAGGGCGATCCGGCGGCTTTGGTGCCCAATCTTGAGCTAAGGTCGTGGGATCTTGTCGGATTCGAAGGCAAGGTCTTCGACTGGCGCGATCAGGATGGCCATGACGCCGCGTTTTCGGAATTGATGGCGCACCTGCAGATCGGCTCCCTTGGGGTCGAAGGGCAGGTGATGCGGGTTTTTGTCCATCATGCCTTACAAAAGGCTCGACCCAATTTGCGGATCGTCGATGCCGAGAACGAGATCTCGGGTCTTCGGATGATCAAGACGCCAGAAGACATCGCCGCCTTGCAAGAAGCCATCGACATCTCGGAGCGTGCTTTGGCAAGGGTTCTGGATGGCGTGCGTCTTGGGCAAACCGAGAAAGAGATCGAACAATCGCTGATCCAGGCGTTGTTCGCCGAAGGCGCGGAAGATCAGGCGTTCCACCCCATAGTGGCAGCCGGTGACGGCTCGGCGCGACCCCATGCCAAGGCAAGAGCGGATTATGCGGTGAAGTCCGGGGATGCCCTGTTGCTGGACTTAGGGGCGCGAAAGCACGGGTTTGCAGCCGACATCACACGCACTGTGTTCCTGGATCATGCCACCGACGAGGCACAGGCGGTTTATGACACCGTGCTTCGCGCCAATCAGAAGGGTTTCGAGGTGGCTCGCGCCGGTGTCACGGCGCATCAGATCGACGATGCGGTGATCGGTGTTCTTGAAGCCTCGCCCTATTCTGATCGTATCCGCACCAAAACAGGTCATGGTTTGGGGCGTGACGTTCACGAAGCACCCTATATCATGCGCGGCAATCACATGGTTTTACCTGCGGGCACGGTGTTCACGAATGAGCCTGGGCTTTATCAGATCGACAATTTCGGCGTGCGGATCGAAGACGACGTGTTGATCACTGATGGCGGATGCACTTCGCTCACGCACTTTCCAAAGGAACTGACGGTGTTGTCATGCTGAACTATGTCCTGAGCCGTCTCTTGACCTTCGTGCCGACGTTCATTGGCGTAACGTTGATCTCATTCGCCTTTATCCGTGTATTACCCGGCGACCCGATCATCGTGATGGCGGGTGAAAGAGGCCTGACGGATGAACGCTATGCCGAGCTGTCCGAGCAGTTCGGATTTGACCGACCCATCTATGTGCAGTTTTGGGAGTATCTGACGGGCGTATTGCAGGGGGATTTCGGTAACTCCTTCGTCACCAAGAAACCCGTCTGGGACGAATTCTTTGCCCTGTTCCCTGCCACTCTGGAACTTTCGATCTGTGCCATGATTTTCGCGGTCCTGCTGGGTCTGCCTGCAGGTGTGATTGCAGCCGTCAATCGTGGAAAGTTTTTTGACCGCGCGCTGATGTCGACGGCTCTGGTCGGGTATTCGATGCCGATATTCTGGTGGGCGCTTTTGTTGATCATCGTGTTTTCGGGGATGTTGCAGTGGACCCCGGTGTCGGGGCGGATCGACCTGATATATTACTTTCCCGATCCGACGGGCTTCATGCTGATTGATGCCATTGCCTCGGGTCAGAAGGGTGCCCTCGGTTCGGCGGTGCGCCACCTTGTGTTGCCCACGATCGTTTTGGGGACCATTCCCCTGGCCGTGATCGCGCGGCAAACCCGGTCGGCCATGTTGGAAGTTCTGGGCGAAGATTATATCCGCACCGCCCGTGCCAAGGGCCTGACCGCCGGGCGGATCAACGGCATACACGCATTGCGCAATGCGCTTATCCCAGTGATTACCGTAATCGGCTTGTCGGTTGGCACGCTTCTGGCGGGCGCCATCCTTACCGAGACCATTTTCAGTTGGCCAGGTATCGGAAAGTGGATGGTCGACAGTATTTTCCGTCGCGACTATCCGGTGGTGCAGGGTGGGCTCTTGCTGATTGCGGTCATGGTGATGATCGTGAACCTGACGGTCGATATGTTGTACGGCGTCATCAATCCCAAGATCAGGAAGCGCTAGGATGACCGACGCAATCTCATCCCCCCAAACCGAAGCGCGACCGGGTCGATTGCGCGAATTCTGGTTCTATTTCCGCGAGAACCGGGGTGCTGTTATCGGTCTCTGGATCTTTGCCGCCTTTGCGTTTCTTGCGCTGTTTGGACCCTGGATCGCGCCCCATGATGCCACCACGCAATACCGGGACGCCACGTTGCAACCGCCGTTCTGGCAAGAAGGCGGAAGCTGGGAGTACATTCTGGGCACCGACCCATTGGGCCGGGACATGCTGTCTCGTTTGATCGTCGGTGCGCGCTTTTCTTTTTTTGTCGGGATCGTCGTTGTCAGCATCGCGGCCACGGGCGGCATTATTGTCGGCCTGATCGCCGGGTTTTCGCCAAAGTGGGTCGACACGATCATCATGCGGATCATGGACATTGTGCTGGCGTTTCCGTCGTTGCTTTTGGCCCTTGTGTTGGTGGCGATCCTCGGGCCGTCCTTGACCAACGCCATGATCGCTATCGCAATTGTCCTTCAGCCACATTACGTGCGCCTCACGCGGGCCAGTGTTCTGTCAGAGAAGCAGAAAGACTATGTAACCTCGGCCAAGGTTGCAGGAGCGGGACTGTGGCGATTGATGTTCGTCACGGTGTTGCCGAATTGTCTGGCCCCGATCATCGTACAAGCGGCGTTGTCGTTTTCCACGGCCATCCTCGATGCCGCGGCACTTGGGTTTCTTGGCATGGGGGCGCAGCCGCCAACGCCCGAGTGGGGCACAATGCTGGCCGAAGCGCGCGAGTTCATCCTGCGTGCATGGTGGGTTGTGACCTTCCCGGGGCTTGCGATCCTGGTCACCGTTCTGGCGATCAACCTCATGGGCGACGGATTGCGCGACGCTCTTGATCCGAAACTGAAGCGGAGCTGAGCCAATGCCTTTGTTACGCATCCGCAACCTTTCGGTGGATTTTTCAACCGCTTCGGGTCAGTTCCGCGCCGTCGATGCCGTGGATCAAGACGTGGATACCGGAGAGATCCTGGCAATTGTCGGAGAAAGCGGTTCGGGAAAATCCGTTTCCATGCTGGCCCTGATGGGGTTGTTGCCCTGGACCGCCACTGTGACAGCCGATGAAATCACCTTTGACGGGCAGGACCTGCTGCGCATCGACCGGCAAGCCCGGCGCAAGATCATTGGCAACGATCTGGCGATGATATTCCAGGAACCGATGTCGTCGCTGAACCCATGCTTTACGGCGGGCTGGCAAATCAAGGAAGCCTTGCGGTTTCACCTTGGCCTTGGACGCGCGGAACGTCACGCGCGCGCAATCGAATTGTTTGAACAGGTGGGCATTCCGGACCCCGAGAAACGGCTTTCGGCCTTTCCGCATCAGATGTCGGGGGGCATGAACCAGCGGGTGATGATCGCAATGGCAATTGCGTGCAAGCCGAAACTATTGATTGCGGACGAGCCAACGACCGCCCTTGACGTTACGATTCAAGCGCAAATCCTTGACCTTCTGGCTGACCTTCGCAAGGAAACCGGTATGGGGCTGGTGCTGATCACCCATGACATGGGTGTGGTTGCCGAAACCGCAGAGCGTGTCAGCGTGCAATACGCTGGCCAGAAAGTGGAAGAACAGCCGGTTGGCAATCTTTTCCACACCCCGCATCACCCTTATACGGCGGCTTTGTTGGATGCCCTGCCGGAACGGGCGACAGAGAAACTTCTGCCAACCATTCCCGGCGTGGTGCCGGGGCAATTCGATCGCCCATCGGGGTGCCTTTTTTCTCCGCGTTGTCGTTTCGCTGATGCAACCTGCAAGTCGAAACCTCCGGCCCCAAAAGGAACGGAGGTCGGTCACGCCCGCTGTTACTATCCCCTGAACACCGATGAAAAGGTTGCGTCATGACGGAACCGGTTGTTCAGGCAAGTGCCCTTCACCGCCATTACAACGTCAGCGCCGGGTTGTTTCAGAAACAGCGGCTTCTGAAGGCTGTTGCCGGGCTGGATTTTGAACTGTCCGCTGGCAAGACCCTGGCCGTGGTTGGCGAAAGCGGGTGCGGGAAATCGACGCTGGCCCGCATGGTTGCGATGATCGAGGAACCGACGACAGGTACGTTGACGCTTGATGGACGTTCGGTCCACGAAGCCGACTGGGCAAGCTTGCGCCAGAC
>JABDJO010000136.1 GCA_013002465.1 Silicimonas sp.
GTCCATGGGTGCGTCGCGCATCAGGGGCTGAAGCCAGGCCATGCTCCACCGCATCGAAAGGCCCGCAACACCTGCGCACGGCCGGGAAGCGCCGGGGGTCGGCGCTTCGAACGCCCAATAGCCCAAGGGTGATCGCTTGGCCCCGTTTTGGTACCACAAGGCCAGGTCCACCTTCCGGCCGTCGCTATGGGACAGGTGCGGCAAAAGCGGGAAACCGTCGAAGAAGGGAAACCCGCCGTCCAGCACAAGCACCCGCGCCCCGGGGTGACGCGACTGCAAATGAACCGCCAGATCTTGCAAGAGAGCGGCGAGCTCAGGCGTCACATAGGCCCGGTTCAACACGCAATAGAATAGGTTGAATGTCTTCGGCCCCGCGCCGTTCGAAGTGCAGGAAATGGCCACCCGGCCAAAGACCGGCGCCGTCGCGCGCGCGGTTCCCCAAGTGGCTCCGTAGAGCACAAGGAACACGAGGATGAACGAAATCGCACCTTTGCGGACGGTCAAGGCAAGAGCAACCAGCCAGGCCAGGCCGCCGATTTGGGTCAGCGCGGTAAGCCCGGCCACGATAGCCCCATGCCACAGCAAACGGGCCAAGGGTCACACATTCATCAAGAGGTGTTCCCGTTCCCAGGGCGAGATCACCTGAAGGAAATCGTCGTACTCGGCCCGTTTGACCGCCTCGTAGACGCCACAGAACCCTTCGCCCAGTGCATCGCGCAGGGGTGGTGCGGCGGCCAGAAGATCGAGCGCGGCATGGACGCCACGCGGCAGTTCTTCATCGGCGTCATAGGCATCGCCGGAGAACTCGTCCTTCGGCGTGATGCCTTCGACCATCCCAAGATACCCGCAGGCCAGCGAGGCGGCGATCCCGAGATAGGGGTTGCAATCCATACCTGCGATCCGGTTTTCCACCCGGCGGGCCTGGGCATCCGACACCGGCACGCGGATGGCCGTGGTGCGATTGTCCCGCGCCCATTCCAGGTTGATCGGGGCTGCGTGATCTTTCACATAGCGGCGGTATGAATTCACATAGGGCGCGAACAGGATGGTGGCCGCAGGCAGATAGCGCTGCAACCCACCGATGAAGTGCGCAAACTCGCCGGTTTCGTTTTCGGCCTCGTCGACAAAGATGTTCTTGCCGGTTTCGGTCGAAACGACCGAGTGGTGGATGTGCATCGCCGACCCCGGTTCGCCCTCGATCGGTTTGGCCATGAAGGTGGCAAAGCAATCGTGGCGGAGCGCGGCCTCGCGGATCAGGCGTTTGAAATAGAAAATTTCGTCGGCCAGCCGGATCGGGTCGCCATGCCGAAGATTGATTTCCAACTGCCCGGCACCGCCTTCCTGAGTGATCCCGTCGATTTCAAAGCCCTGAGCTTCGGCAAAGTCGTAGATGTCGTCGATCACCGGCCCGAATTCGTCGACCGCCGAAATCGAATAGGCCTGACGCGCCGCAGCGGGGCGACCCGAGCGACCGGTCATTGCGCGGATTTCCTGGGCAGGGTCGATATTGCGGGCAACCAGGTAGAATTCCATCTCGGGCGCGACAACGGGCTTCCAGCCCTTGGCCTCGTAAAGCGCCACCACGCGTTTCAGCACATTGCGGGGTGCGTAGGGCACCGGCGTTCCGTCCTTGGCAAACGCGTCGTGGATCACTTGCAGCGTCCAGTCTCCGGTCCAGGGTGCAGCACTTGTGGTGGCGTAATCGGGTTTCAGCACCATGTCGGGTTCGGTATATCCGTCGATGGCGGAATCCTCGGCCCAGTTGCCGGTGATCGTCTGATAGAAGATCGAGTTGGGAAGGTAGAACTGCGACTGCCGGGCGAACTTGGTCGCCGGCATGGCCTTGCCGCGCGCGATGCCCGACAGGTCCGAGATCAGGCACTCGATCTCATCCAGACGACGCCCCTCCAGATACGCGCGGGCGGCGTCGGGGGCATGGGAAAGCCAGTCAGCCATCTGTGGACTCCTTAAAAAAATCTGCGACCCATTGGGCGATCCGGGCATTGGCGACAGGCTTTCCGACATCGGCCAAGGCCGCCGCGATCATGTCATCGGGAACCACCCCCGGTGCGCGGGCTTCCAGCAAGAGCCGCATCTCGTCGTCGTCGAATTCGGGATGCGGCTGCAATGATATGGCCCGTCCCTTGTAGGCAAGGGCGGCATACTGGCAGAATTCGGTCGCCCCCACGACTTCTGCTTCGGACGGTTTCTCGACCACTTGATCCTGATGCCAGGCGTTCAGCGGCAGGCTATCACCCTGGAATTCGTACTCGACCCGCCCGGTCGACCAACCGCCCAAGAACTTCTCGACCTTTCCGCCAAGAGCCTGAGCGATGATCTGGTGGCCAAAACAGATGCCGACAAGCGGGACATCGGCGTCATAAGCTTCACGGATGAACGACTCCAGCTTTGGGATGAAGGGCAAGTCGTCATAGGCACCATAGCGCGAACCCGTGATCAGCCATCCTTCGGCGTCGGTGACCTTGTCGGGAAACTCCATGTCCACGACGCTCCAGGTGTCGAAGGTCAGGCCGTTGCCATCAAGAAATCCTGAATAGAGTTCGCTGTAGGTTCGGTCACGAAAGCCGTCGGCGGTTGGGAAGTGGCCGCACTGGAGGATGCCGATGCGCATGGGATCACCTGAAATCTGGTCGCCCCGACCCTATAGCCGCCGGTGATTGTTCTGCAATAGCTGCCGTTTAGGCGTGGCGCACAATGTCCTGACGTAATGAAATACCGCGAAGATCGCGATCAGGCCGCCCTGCCCCTTGGCCCCAATAGGAACCAGGCGAAAAAACCGATCACGGGCACCAAAAGAATAACACCCCAAAGGGCCCGGGTTGTCAGACGGGCATTGGCGCCGACAACCGAGATCAGCACCCACATGTTGATGGCAAGTGCAATCAACACCCAAAGTCCAAGGTATTCTATCATGCGATCAGTCCAGCCTAACGGCTTCGCCCGCTTGTTGTTCGCTGGTCGAAAAACCTGCTTCGCGAAGGCCATAGAAAGCCACGACAGCAATGATACCGATGGCCACAAAGGCGCTGAGCATAGCTTTCATGAATGTCCCCTCACGTGTTTTCCCTGAGATACTCGATCAGATCGCGGCGGTCTTCAGGTTTTGTTATTCTCTGCATAGGCATTTTCGAGCCGGGAATGAAGTGGTCAGGTCCCAAATCGAAAAGTTGGTCGATGGTGTGTTCGTTCCAGTTGATGCCAAGCTTGGCGACCGTATCGGAGTAAAGATAGCCCGGAACCGTCCCGGCCTTGCGGCCAAACACCCCCGCCAGCGTCGGACCGGCCCGGCGCGCGCCGTCATCGCTTAGGCTGTGACAGATCGAGCATTTGCGACGGAATTGCCGTTCACCGTTGGACATTTGGCCCGGGTCTTTCAGAAAGCCGCGCTTGGATGTGCCCATAATGGGGGCATCCAGGTCGTTGTGCGCAGGCCAGATATAGGCCGCGTCGTCAATTCCGCCCGCCACGATCGAGGCCCCGTCAGCAGTATAGGCAAGCGCCCAGACTGGCCCCGAGGCCGCAGCCTGATAATCGCCCGTGACGCTCCAGTCATTTGTGGCGACGGTCATGACGAAACCCTGACCATCGCCCACGGCAATCTCGCTTTGGTCCGGCGACAGGGCCATCGAAAGGATCGGGCGACGGTCCAGGGTAAGGTCGGCCAGTTCGGTATCGCTGGCCAGATCAATGACCCGGGTGCCACCATCGAGGGCGCCATAGGCCATCCAACCCTTGCCCAAAAGCAATGTGTTGACGCCGAACCCGTGTTGCACCACCCGGCGTGTTTCGGTTGCGGTTTCGACATCCCATTGGCGAATGGTGCCATCGGCTGACGCCGAATAAAGCCGCGTGCCATCCGGCGAAAAAATCACATCGTTCACCGATGCCTCGTGGCCCCTCAGCATGGCGATATTGGTGCCGGTGCTTACATCCCAAAGTCCGACGGTCCCATCCCATGAGGCCGAGGCCAGGTGGCTGCCATCGGGCGACACGGCAAGCGATTGCACCTGCCCCCGGTGTCCATTCAAACGCAACATCGGCGCGCCGGTCCGAAGGTCCCAGATCAGAACGGCGAAATCGTCTCCGGACGAGGCGGCTGAGGTGTCAGAAAGAAAGATCACGGTCTTTACCGCAGCTTCGTGACCTTCCAGCCAACGCACGTCGTCGCTGCCAAGGGTCCAAAGCCCGACCGAGTTGTCGAAACTTGCTGTCAAAGCCCGCGCGCCATCGGGCGCCACCGCAGCGTCCATGACCGGGCCGCCGTGGCCGACCAGAATGCGGAAATCCGCTGCGCCGACGGGGCCAGACAGAAAAAGCAGGGTCAGGACCAGCAGACGCATCTTACTCGGCAGGTGTTGCCGTATCGGGTGCTTCGGCGGTCTTGGCCTGAACTTCTTCCACCCAAAGGCTGTGGTGATCCTTGGCCCAGTTCAGGTCGACTTCGCCTGTGCCCATGGCGTCATATGCACCCTCCATCCCAACCGATCCGATGTAGATATGCGCCAGAACGATCCCTATCAGCACGAAGGACAACAGCGCGTGCCAAATCTGCGCGTGCTGCATTTCGCCATGGGGGGTCAGAGTTTCCGGCAACGGTCCGTAGAACGGCAGTTCTGTGATACCGACCGCGCGCAACTTGTCGAAGGTGGCGGCAAACATGTTCAGTTCGAATGGGAACAGCAACGCCAACCCCGAGGCCGCTATGGACCCGCCAAGAATAATGACCGACCAGAAGATAAGCTTTTGACCGGCGTTGAACTTTTTCGCCGGTGGGTGCGCTTTCGTCAGAATACCGCCGCCTTTTGCGAACCAGACAAGATCGACCCGGCTGGGCAGGTTATGCACCACCCACAACACAAAGATCATTACCAGAGCAATGATGAAGGCCCAACTGACGTTGTTGTGGATCCACTTCGACCAAAGGGCCAGCGTCGCATAGGCATCATGGCCGATATACGGAATGAAGCCCTTGCGGCCAAATAGCGAAATCAGTCCGGTCACACCCAAAAGGATGAAAGACCCGGCCAAAAGCCAATGGGAAAATCGTTCGACCGAGTTGAACCGCAGGATGGTTTGCCCCGAACGACCCTCGCCGATGCGAATCCGGCCCCGAACCAGATAGAACACCGCCAGAAAGGCGAGCACCGCCAACAGGAAATACCCCCCGTATGTCCTGAGGGGACCTTCGCGGAACGTCAGCCATTCCATGCCGCCGTCCTGGACCAGAAGCGTGGCGCCGGGCGAGCGGACCTGGCTTGTGATGTCGGCATCGCCAAATCTCAGCGCGCGCCAAAGCTCCGGGTCAGAAGCGCCGCCGAGGGTTCCCAGGGGCGACGTGGTCGGAGCCGCTGCATCGGGGTCGCCCTGGGCATTGCGGCGGAAATCCAGATCAACCTCTTCGCCACGTTGACGCCGTAGAATGTCCTCCAACGTCTGAGCGCCTCCGGTCGCCGCCCGTGGTTGATCGGTGTCCTGTGCGGTGGCGGGCCCCGAAAAAGAGACCAGGCAAAGCGCCAGAAGCATGAGTGTCGTGCGGATCATGTCTTTTTCCCTTTTCGGCTGGCCGATTGGCCTATCGGACCCGGGTTTCCTTTTGAAGTGCCCAGGCCAGTTTATGTTGTTCAACGGCGGCTTTGTAGTTGCCGCGTGCTTCGAAGAGTTCGGCGCGCATCAAGGCAATCTGCTTTCGCCACATGGCAAAGTCCTGCTCCCTTGCGATTTCGGCGGCTTCGCGCAGAACCTTGAATTCCTTGTCTTCATCTTTCTGAAGGCGGGCAATCCTTGCGCTTTTGATCAGCACGATGCAGCGCGCGCGCAGATCGTCGTCTTCCTTGGCGTGTTTCAAGCCGGTGTTTATCTGATCGACCGCCTCGACGAAGTCGCCTGACATCGCGTGGCAAACCGCCAGCGTTGCGCGGGCATAGGGCATGACCACGCGGTTGACCATTGTCTGAGATGCCGAGAGTGCCGCCTTAGCGTGCGTCTCAGCCTTGCCCGAATCGCCATCTTCGACCAGCCAACATGCCGTATACGCATCAATTGTCGGAACAATTTCGTCCTGGGCTAGTTCGCGCGCACGGCCAAGCGAGATCCCCGCGCGGGCCCGTTCGCCGGCCAGGCGCTGAACCACGGCCTGGGTCATGACAAGTTCTGCCAAGGCAGGCGAGGCCTCGTCCTCGCCCATCAACCAGATGCCGCGATCAATCGCGCAGGTCGCCAGATCCAGACGGTTGCGAAAATAGTGCAACGTGGCAAGGTTGGCATAGAGACAGGCCCGGGCCTCGGGATACTCGCTTTCCGACAGATGGGATTCGGCGCGCAGGCAGTAATCCATCGACAGCTTCAGATCGCCGCGCCACATCGCCTGCCAGCCCAGTGTTCTAAGGGCCAATCCCTGTTCGGCCTCACTGCGCCGTCCGGTGCCGTCAAGCGCCTTTTCGCGCGCGGCCAGGGCATATTCCGTGCTTGTCCTGCGTTCGCTCCAACGCCGCGCCCAGGCAATGCGGTTCAAAAGCGCCGGGTCGCCGCTTGGAAGTTCAGACAGGATTCTCTGGGTCTGCCCCGACATCGTGCTCCGCCATGGTCTATAAAGAATGACGCCCCGATTGTGATCGGGACGCCAATTTTTTCAACACCTTTGATCGGGTCCCCTAGCCGCCCTTCTGATCGTAGGCGGTGCCCCAACCCCATGCGCCCGAGCCGAAGCCACGGGCCACGACGCGTTCGCGGTAGATGTCGGAAACATCGTCGCCGTCACCGGCCAGAAGCGCCTTGGTGGCACACATTTCGGCACAGATCGGAAGCTTGCCTTCGGCCATGCGATTGCGTCCGTACTTCTGGAACTCGACAGTTGACATGTCGTCTTCGGGACCACCGGCGCAGAATGTGCATTTGTCCATCTTTCCGCGCGACCCGAAGTTGCCGGCCTGCGGATACTGCGGCGCACCGAACGGGCAGGCATAGAAACAATATCCACACCCGATGCACAGGTCCTTGGAGTGCAAAACGATCCCGTCCGACGTCTGATAGAAACAGTCGACCGGACAAACCGCCATACAAGGTGCATCCGAGCAATGCATGCACGCCACCGAGATCGAGCGTTCGCCCGGGTTGCCATCGCTGATCGTCACGACCCGGCGGCGATTGATGCCCCATGGGATTTCATGCTCGTTCTTACACGCGGTGACGCAGGCGTTGCACTCGATGCAGCGTTCGGCGTCGACGAGAAATTTAACTCTTGCCATCTCTCTTCTCCCTTATGCTGCTGTGATCTTGCAGAGTGTGGCTTTGGTCTCTTGCATCTGAGTGACCGAGTCATAGCCATAAGTCTGCGCGGTGTTCGAGCTTTCGCCAAGAACGTAGGGATCGGCACCTTTTGGATACTTGTGCCTTCGATCCTCGCCCTCAAGATGCCCGCCGAAGTGGAAGGGCATGAAGGCCACGCCCTCGGCCACGCGGTTCGTCAACATGGCCATGACCTTGACCTTGGCGCCCTCGGCACCTTCGACCCAGACCTGGCTGCCGTCCCTGACACCGATGTTGTTCGCGGTGCGCGGGTTGATCTCGACAAACATGTCCTGCTGAAGTTCGGCCAACCAGGGGTTGGAACGGCTCTCGTCCCCGCCACCCTCGTATTCGACCAGACGGCCGGAAGTGAGGATGATCGGATAGTCCTTCGAGAAGTCCCTTTCCTGGATCGACTTGTAAAGCGTCGGCACCCGCCAGAACGTCTTGTCGTCGTAGGTCGGGTAGTCGGCCACAAGATCGCGGCGGTTCGAGTACAACGGCTCGCGATGGATCGGCACCGGATCGGGGAAGGTCCAGACCACGGCACGGGCTTTCGCGTTCCCAAAGGGCGCGCATTCGTGCTTGATCGCGACCCGCTGGATACCGCCAGAGAGGTCGGTCTTCCAGTTGGTCTTCGGCCCCGCGACGGCATCGATTGCCGCGCGTTCCTCATCCGTCAGGTCGCCGTCCCAGCCAAGATCCATCAGCATCTGCATGGTGAACTCGGGGTAGCCGTCCTGAATTTCCGACCCTTGGGAATAGACACCCTCGGCCAAAAGGTTGTCGCCGTCCCTTTCCACACCAAAGCGGGCACGGAAGGTGAGACCCCCCTGAGACACCGGTTTCGACATGTCATAGAGGTTCGGCGTGCCGGGGTGACCCATTTCGGCGGTGCCCCAGGATGGCCACGGCAGACCGTAATAGTCGCCGTCAGCCGGACCACCGATGGCCTGCAACGACGTGCGGTCAAAGGTGTGCTGGTTCGCCATGTGCAGTTTCAGTCGCTCAGGGCTTTGACCGGTGTAACCGATCGTCCACATCCCGCGGTTCAACTCGCGCAGGATATCTTCGGGCACCGGTTCACCGCTTTCCATCCGCGCGATATTGCGGAACAGACGGTCGGCGAACCCGAACTTGTCGGCGAACATCGCCATGATGGTGTGATCCGGCAGGCTTTCGAACAGCGGATCGACCACCTTGTCGCGCCATTGCAGAGACCGGTTCGACGCGGTCACGGACCCGAAGGTTTCGAACTGCGTACAAGCCGGCAGCAGGTAGGCACCATCGGTGCGGTCATGCAGGATCGCCGAGACCGTGGGATAGGGATCGACCACGACCAGAAGGTCGAGTTTCTCCATCGCCGTCTTCATCTCGGTCATCCGGGTCTGACTGTTCGGAGCATGGCCCCAAAGCACCATGGCCCGCGTGTTGTCAGGCTGAACAAGGTTCTCCTTGTCCTCCAGAACACCGTCGATCCAGCGCGACACGGGGATACCCCGTTCGTTCATCATCGGCAGATCGCCGCCGTCCTTGCCTTTGCCGGGCAAGGTTGCGAACCGGCCTTTCAGCCAATCCAGATCCTCTTCCCAGACCCGGGCCCAGTGCGCCCAGCTTCCTGCCGACAGGCCATAGTAGCCCGGCAACGTATCGGCCAGAACGCCAAGGTCGGTTGCGCCCTGCACGTTGTCGTGGCCACGGAAGATGTTCGTGCCGCCACCGGCGGTGCCCATGTTGCCCAAGGCAAGTTGCAACACGCAATAGGCGCGCGTGTTGTTGTTGCCGTTGGTGTGCTGGGTGCCGCCCATGCACCAGATCACGGTGCCGGGGCGGTTGTTGGCCATGGTGCGTGCAACGCGCTCAAGCTGCGAACCCGGAACCCCGGTCACACGCTCGACTTCGTCGGGCGTCCACTTGGCCACTTCTTCCTTGATCTGGTCCATGCCCCAGACGCGGGTGCGGATGAACTCTTTGTCCTCCCACCCGTTCTCGAAGATGTGCCAGAGGATGCCCCAGATCAGGCCCACATCGGACCCGGGCCGGAACCGCACGTATTCGTCAGCGTGCGCCGCAGTCCGTGTGAACCGGGGGTCGCAAACGATCAGCGGGGCGTTGTTCTGCTCTTTCGCGCGCAGAAGGTGCAGGAGTGACACCGGGTGCGCTTCGGCAGGGTTGCCGCCGATCACGAAGATCGCCCGGCTGTTGTGGATGTCGTTGTAGCTGTTGGTCATGGCGCCGTAGCCCCATGTGTTCGCCACACCAGCAACCGTTGTCGAGTGACAGATCCGCGCCTGGTGGTCGATGTTGTTCGATCCCCAATAGGCCGCGAATTTCCGGATCAGATAGGCCTGCTCGTTCGAGTGTTTGGCCGACCCCAGCCAGTACACCGAATCCGGGCCGCTTTCATCGCGGATCGCCATCATCTGGTCGCCGATGTCGTTGATCGCGTCTTCCCAGGAAACGCGCTTCCACTCGCCGCCTTCCAGCTTCATCGGATACTTCAGGCGACGCTCGCCGTGCGCGTGCTCGCGCACCGAGGCGCCTTTGGCGCAGTGTGCGCCCAGGTTGAACGGGCTGTCCCAGGCGGGTTCCTGTCCCACCCAGACGCCGTTATCGACTTCGGCCAGAACCGTGCAGCCCACCGAACAGTGGGTACAGACGGATTTTACAACCTCGATGTTGCCGGTCGCCGATTGCGCGGCAGCCGGGGTTACCCGGCCAACAGTTGCGCCCATGGCGGCCAGGCCACCGACGGCCAGACCCGAACCGCGCAGAAACGTGCGGCGGTCGACCTTTTTCTCTGCCACCTGACCCAGGATCGGGGCAGAACGGCTTTGGCGTGCTGTGCCAGTCTTTTTCCTTAGCATATCAATCCCTCCCGATCAGAACCTGGCCGAGGCCAAATACTTCTTTACATGCTCGGTCTTCTTCAACGCCGAGCCCTCGACAGCCTCGTCCGCGGCGGCTTCGGTGCCGATTGCGGCGGCCGCAACCGCGGCTGGGGCCGAGGTGCCTGCGAGTTTCAAGAAGTCGCGACGGCTTTTTCCGTCTATCTTCTTCTGATCCATGGGTCTTCTCCATTAATTGTGACGCCTGAGGCTCCGGAATCCCCGGCGTCAGGTCTCCATACGGAAGGCTTCTATCTCGATCTCCATAAACGCGCGCCCTATCTTGCCGACGGGTGCATAGAGGACCGAGCCTTCGGCGGCCTCCAGATCTGTGAAAAAGTGACTCGCCCACGTGGCGATGTGTGTGTTGAAGAACGCGTGCTGGTCGTCGACCGATATGGCATTGCCATAGGTGCCGCGAATGAGGCCGGCCATGATTTCGCACAGCGTCGCGATGTGATCTTCGGGTTCCTTGACGTCCGGGTTCCGTTCAATCCCGAACTGCGCCATGTGACCGCGAAGACGCGCCAAAGGTTTTTCGTTCAAGAACCCGGTCAGATAGAAACTGGCATAGGGCAGCAACTCGCCGCGCCCAAGGCCAATGAACAACGCGTTGAATTCCCGTTCGGCGGCCTTCTGCGATGTCGATCCGGCCACCTTTGCAAGGGCCGCGATACCTTCGCCAAGATCCGAGCCATCGCCGGTCAGACCGGCGGCATTCGACAGGAATTCCTTGCTGGGTGGTTTCGCCAGAACCTGAGCCAACATGGCATAGAGATCAGCGCGCAGAAGATCCTCTTCCGCGACGTCCTCCCTGATTTTGGCCGTTTGGCTCTGTTGGGTCACGTTTGTCTGCCCATTTGCATGACGCAAGGTTAAGTCATCCCCCTACGATTGGGCAAATGTTTTCTCCAATCCCAAGCACAATTTTGAGTGGAGTTTCTCAGGTTTCGAACCGCATGCGGCGCGGACGAAAGCCTGGTTCTTCATCTGGAGGGTCTTCGGGGGTGTTAACTGGCGGATTGTCTAAGTCTTTGGAATTGCTGTCAGCGGTTTCGATTTCTTCTGGTTCATCCTCTTCGTCCGGCTCTGGATCGGCGTTTTCTTCAAGGACGGGTTTCACAATCTCGCGAAGAAAACCCTTGCCGACCTGGTATCCTGTCGCCAGCACTTTTTGCGTCAACTCGGGCGAATTGAAGTCGTCGTCATAGTCGTTCAACCCGTCCAGATTCGCCAGAACCGGGTTCGACCGCCACAAAACTCGCAGTGCCCGCTTGCGCAGGAACTGCGGAACGCCATCGGCCATGAAGGGCGAAAAATCGTCGCCTTCCTTCAGTGTTTCGGGCACCGGCAAACCAAGGCGTTCCAGCAGAACATCCTCTTCTTCGGTTTCGGTTTCGGGTTCGGAATCTGCGGGCGCGACTGGTTCCGGGGTGTCAGACTTCTGGACGGATTTCTCTTCCTCGACGACCTGCCGCTTTCGCCGCGACCAACGTGAAAAAACGCTGTCTTCGTCAGACATCCTTTGGCCTCGCCTTTTGCACGCCGGGGCTGCGATAGACATCCGCTGTCTGCCGGATCCGTGCATCGCCGATCCCGTCCTCGACCAGATCGACGCGCTTTTTGTCGCGCTTGCGCTTCACGAAAGGCACGTTTTCGAAGTGCGCCTCGCAAAAATCGCGAATAATTCCAATCATGGCGTCGGGCATGGGCACGGGTTCGACAATCACCTCGTCGCTATCCTGATATTCCTGCGCAAGATCGGCCGATGCCGTGACCAGATGCACGTTGATCTCGTGTTCATTGCCCGCGTCGTCGCCCTTGTTCAGAACGGCAAAAACCGATGGCGGCGACATCATCAGCGATGTGCGATAGCTTTCGACCTCGCTGCGATGCAGTTCCATGGGCACGGTGGCGGCGTGAAAATCGGTGATGTCTTTCTCTTCACGCAATACCCGAAATCCACCCGGGCCAGCATGGGGCAGAACCGCCACGGCTTTCCACGCCCATTTCGCCCACCGGGTCACCCCAGGCGAACGCCGGAGCACAACGCCCATGGGTATCGTCAGAGATTTCGGAGCTTCACTCATCGCGTGAAACCAAACACGGCCCGATTGCCTTTGTCAAAACAACACCGCAGTATGGCCGCTGGCCACCTTTGCGAGAGAGACAATGTCCAGGATTGAACGGTGTTTGTTATGCACCTGCGAAGACACGATGCGGATAGACGCCGAAACCGCCTCGGCGGCGCTTGGCGGGATTACGGTCAAAACCGCGCGCCATCTGTGCACGGGTGACCTGGATGTGGCCGCTGCCGCGCTGGAACAGGATGGCACCACGCTGATTGCCTGCGGTCACATGGCCGGGTTTTTTGCGGAACTGGCCGGGGAATTGGAAGCCGAGGACCGGCTGGCGACGACTGACATTCGCGACCGCGCCGGCTGGACCGACGATAGTGCCGCTTTCGCAAAACAGGCTGCCTTGCTGGCCGAAGCCGCCCTGCCACGGCCCCAAACACCGGCAAAGGACGTGATTTCGGAAGGCACCTGTTTGATCCTTGGTGCCGGCGATATCGTGCTGCCCGTGGCGCAGCGTTTGTCCGACACCCTGGCAGTCACCTGCCTGTTAAGCGGTGCGCCCGAGGATATTGCGCCGACCGGTGCCTTTGACGTCGCCCTTGGCCACCTGACCAAGGCCAATGGCGCGCTTGGCGGATATCACATCGAAGTCGACGGCTATCGCACCTTGAAACCCGGCGGTCGCGGCGCGGGGACGTTCGCTGACCCGGTCGAAGGGGCAAAATCCACCTGCGACATCATTCTTGATCTACGGGGCGAAGGCGCTCTGTTCCCCGCCGACCACAAGCGCGAGGGTTATGTGCGGGCCGATCCCGGGGATCCACTTGCCGTTCTGCGGGCCGAAGCCATGGCCCGCGACTTGCAAGGGGTATTTGAAAAACCGTTGTACATCCGCTTTGAGGAATCGCTTTGCGCGCATTCCAGGGCGGGTCAGACGGGCTGCGAACGCTGCCTGAACGTCTGTCCGACGGGCGCCATCACGCCCAATGGGGAAGTCGTCGCGATCGACCCTGACATATGCGCCGGGTGCGGGGCTTGCGCCGCTGTCTGTCCTTCGGGCGCTGCGTCTTATGACGACCCCACCGTCGGCGTGCTGTTCGCCCGGCTGCGGCAGCTTGCCTCGACATATCGAAAAGCTGGCGGCACGGCACCGCGCGCCCTGTTCCACGAAGCCGACTGGGGGCGCGAGATGATCGAACTGGCCGCGCGCCATGGCCGTGGTCTGCCCGCCGATGTGATCCCGGTCGAGGTCCCAAGCTGCGAGGGTGTCGGCCACGCCGAGCTTCTTGCCGCTCTTGGCGTGGGATTCACCAATGCGTCGATCCTGCCCGGCCCCAGGTCCGACCGGGCCGTGATCGACAGTGAACTTGCCCTGGCCAATGCCATCCTTGGCGACGACACCAGATTGCAGTGCCTTCAGGTCGAAGACCCGGACGCCATGAGTGCCGCACTCTTCGACCAGGCACCGGCAGCCCAGATTGCCGAACCAATCCTGCCCCAGGGTGGACGCCGCGAAGTCACCCGCGTCGCCGCCACTGCCCTGACCGACGCCGAGGCGCCTATCCCGCTTCCAGAGGGCGCGCCCTACGGAGCGGTCGTAATCGACGCGGACGCCTGCACGCTGTGTCTGGCCTGCGTGTCCCTTTGCCCGGTCGGGGCTTTGGGTGACAATCCGGACAAACCCCAGGTCCGGTTCCAGGAAACCGCCTGCCTTCAGTGCGGCATCTGCGCACGGACATGCCCCGAAGACGCCATCACCCTGGAACCCCAGTTAAACCTGGCGAAAGAGGCGCTGACCCACCGCGTTCTGATCGAGGAGGAACCCTTTGAGTGCATCGAATGCGGCGCGCCCTTCGGCGTCAAATCCACCATCGAAAAGATCGTGGGCACCCTTCAGGACAAGCATTGGATGTTCAAGGATTCCGACAATGTGAAGTTGATCCAGATGTGCGACACTTGCCGCATCTCGGCGCAATATCACCAGGAGGGATCGCCGTTTCGCATGGGCGACCGCCCCAGGGTCCGAACCACGGAAGACTACCTGAAAGACCGCAAACCGTCCTGAGGTTCGACCTGTTTCGCGCGCGGCTAATTCGACTTAATGGGGCGGCCCAGTTGTTTGGGTTTGAGGGTGGCGACGAAAGCGGTGATCGCCTCGATTTCCTCGGGTGTGATTTCGACGGGGGCCACATGGATTTGCCGGGATGGATCGAAGGGGTCCGTGACGCCAGCGACCTGGGTAAAGGACGGGTGCGGGTTGTGAACATAAAAGGCGCGGAACAGATCGGACCAGTTTTCGCGGCCTCTGAGTGCGGCGAACGAGGGCGTTGACCCGATCCCCCCCATCCGGTTGCGTTTGTCGATCACGTGGCACCGTCCGCAATGCACCAGGGCAAGGCGGGAACCCGTTGCCTTGTCGCCGTCGAAGGTCTCATCGGTCTTGATCTCAGCCGCCACAACCTTGGTTGTATAGATCTGAACCCCATCCGGCTTGAACCCCTCGATTGCAGCCTTGCCAGACGTTGATTTCAGCCATTTCAAAAAGGTGGCCGCCTGGGCTTGGGCGTCAGTGTCCTCGGTCACGATGTCAAGCTTGAACACAGCACCGTCGACTTTCTGAAACACCTGCGTCCCGGTTTCGCCAAAGGCCATGTCGGCCTGACCATCCGGAACGGCAACGACAGCGATTCGGTGTTTGAACTTGAAGCGCGGCAATATCTGCTTGTGGAAACCGGCATCCAGCATGGTCTTTGGCATGCGCAGGATCAGGTCTTCCGCCATGACCGGCGCGCAGATACCAAGCCAGGCGACAAGTGCCAAAGTGATGCGGATGAAGTTGATCTTGCACCTCCCTTGCGATCTGAGATTATCCGCCTCCGGGATCAAAGCAAGTTCTGAAAGGAAAAGGACATGTCCGAGGAAGAATTCAACATGTCGCTCAGGAAATTCCTGAAGACCGTCGGCGTGACATCGCAGCGCGAGATCGAAGAGGCGGTGCGCAACGCCGAACCGGCACCGACCGGCCCGGTTACGGCACGCGTTGTGCTGACAGTCGAGGGCCTTGGCCTGACGCACGAGATCACCGGCGCCATTCAGATGCCAGGGGACGGCTGACGTGACAGACGACACCACGGTCCGGGACGCGTTGTCGCGGATCGTCGATCCGGGAAGCGGCAAGGATTTGGTTTCTGCAGGCCTCATCAAGGGGTTGAGCCTGCGCGACGGGGCGGTGAGCTTTGTTCTTGAGGTCGATCCGGCCCGGGCCGCCGCCATGGAGCCCTTGCGCCAGGCGGCCGAAGCGGCCGTTCTGGGCCTGGACGGTGTAACCTCGGTCTCGGCCGTGCTGACCGCACATGCAGCGGCGGGACAGGCCCAAGGGGCGCCGAAAGGTCCCGTGCCCGATCTGGGGCTGAAGGATTTTACCCCAAAGCCAAAAGCGCCCGAAAAGCCGGGGCCTTTGCCCGGCGTGAAACACGTGGTGGCCATCGCATCTGGCAAGGGCGGCGTAGGTAAATCCACCTTGTCTGCCAACCTGGCCGTCGCACTTGCGGCGCGCGGACTAAAGGTCGGTTTACTGGATGCCGATGTCTATGGGCCTTCGCAGCCACGGATGCTTGGCGTTTCGGGTCGCCCGTCCAGCCCCGGCGAGGGCATCATTCTGCCCCTTCGCAACCATGGCGTTACGGTCATGTCCCTTGGCTTTATGGTGGAAGAAGAAGAAGCGATTGTCTGGCGCGGTCCGATGCTGATGGGCGCGCTGCAACAGATGCTGGGCCAGGTGCAATGGGGGGCGCTTGATGTCCTGCTGGTCGATCTGCCGCCCGGCACCGGCGACGTCCAGATGACGCTTTGCCAAAAGACCGAAGTCGCCGGGGCGGTTGTCGTTTCGACACCGCAGGACATTGCTTTGATTGATGCCAAGAAAGGCATCGACATGTTTCAGCGCATGCAGACCCCGATTCTTGGCATTGTCGAAAACATGGCAGGGTTCACCTGCGATGGATGCGGCAAGACGCATTATCCCTTCGGTCACGGCGGCGCCAAGGCAGAGGCCGAGCGGCTTGGTGTGCCCTTTCTGGGCGAGGTTCCTTTGCATTTGCGGATCCGTGAAGCCGGCGACACTGGGGCACCGATCGTTGCTGCAAAACCCGAAAGCGATGAGGCTTCGGGGTTCTGGACCATCGCCGACGGTCTGATCAGGACATTGGAGAAAGCGTGACTGGCGGGTTGGACTTTCCGCCGCTTCTGACCGGTGTGGCCGTGGCGGGTGACCCTTTTGCGGCAGCTCTTGCCTCGGTGGCAAGCGACGTGAACCCGGGACATGTGTTTTATGGCCTGGACGACACTTCGTTCGACACGGCGATCATTCTGGCACCCGAAGAGCCCCTGGCCATGGCGGTGCGCGCCAGTTTCGCGATCACGCTTGGTCTGAACGATGCCCTGGGCGCGTTGGCCCCGCCAGAGGTCGCGGTGCATCTGGTCTGGCCGGATGGGATCAAGGTGAATGGCGCGCTCTGCGGCCAGCTTCGGGTGGTGTCGGATACTTCGGATCCGCTGGCCGAGCCTGACTGGATGGTCATCGGGCTGAAAGTTCCGGTTTTGGGGCAAGACACCGATCCGGGCGGCACCCCGGATCAGACCAGCCTTCACGATGAAGGTTGTGGCGACGTGACCGCACCAGCGCTGATCGAGGCCTGGGGGCGGCACATGATGAACTGGCTTCACATCTATCTTACCGACGGTTTTCACCCGTTGCATCGCGAATGGAGCGCGAAGGGCGATGGCTTTGGCGGCCAGATCACTTATCCCGCCGCGGGCACATTCGTCGGGCTGGATGAAAACGGCGGTCTGATCCTGAAGGACGACGCTGATACGCGGATCCTGCCCCTGACTGATATGGTGAGCACCCCATGAAACTTGCTCGAGTCATTCGATTGGACGGCAGTGATGCCGAGGTCTATTCCCACCCCGCCGAGCCCGGCGAATGGGCCATTCCCGGCACGTTTGCCTTTTCAAACTGGGCGGACGGAGACATCACCAGTGACACGCGCGAGGCTTTCACGCATGGCTGGCTGGGGCTTGAAGGCTTTGGTCGGGCGACGGTTGTTGCCGTTGCGTCGATCACCGACGCCGAACGCGATGCCCTTGTGGAAATTCTTGCCTTCCACTTCACCGAGGCCTGGGGCGCGCCGCACATGGAGGCTGCGCGACCAGTCGCCGAAGAGGAGATCGCGCAGATGACCACCCTGTGCGAAGACCAACCCGACAACACATTGATTGTCCTTGAACGGTCTTTGACCACTGCAGGCGTCACAGACCGGTTTCGTCTGATTCCGCCGCAAGGCGCTTCGCTGGAAACTTTTGCGGTTCATGGAGATTAGGCGTCTTCGCGCTGGCCAGATCCCGGGATTAATCTGCTGATTTCATTGAGGGGCTTACGGGTTTTTTTCGTATTACTGGTACTTGAATGAGTGCCCTCAGACAAAAACTGCACAGAAATTACGCATTTTTAGCCAAACTTATGTCGCATTAGTGTGGCTAATTGTCACTGTGCTTAACGAGTTCCCCCTTTTGCCAGCGTTCATGGCACTGAAAGGGTCTGTGTATTGAGTTTATCGCCCGCGTTTTTGGGCAGTTTTGAGTAGAATAGGTGCTTTATGGCAATGTCTCTTTATGTCGTCGCATTCGTTTTGGTCAGTTCCTTGTTGGGATCCGCTTTCGCCCTGGCCGGGAAACTCCGGCATAAGAACAAGGCCAGCCAATCCGAGGCCTGCGAAGACAGTCTTGCAGACGAAGCTCTCGAAAACCGTTATTCGAAGCTTGTCACAGACCGTGAAGAGGTTTTCAGCACAGCAGTCTAAAAGCTGAATGCTGGTGCGTGCCAATTTCGAGTGCGTGATCCGACGCCATCCCGCGGACAAAAAAGGACCGGGCACAAGGCCCGGCCAGTCCAACAGGGAGGTACCATGCCATTACCCGGACACGGAAACGGGATCCTTGGTTTTCTATCCTGACCGCGGTTCGAAATAATTGATCCTGGTCAAGTATAGTTTCAGGCGATCAATCTGTATCCGCCCGACTCGGTTACCAGTAAACGCGCATTTGAGGGATCTGGTTCAATTTTTTGACGCAAACGGTAAATATGAGTCTCAAGTGTGTGCGTTGTGACACCCGCGTTATACCCCCAGACCTCGTGCAAGAGCACATCGCGCGCCACCACGCCTTCTGAAGCACGATAGAGGAACTTGAGGATATTCGTTTCTTTCTCGGTCAAGCGAATCTTCTTTTCTTCTTCTGTTATCAACATCTTCTGTGCGGGCTGGAAGGTATACGGCCCAAGCTGGAAAATGGCATCTTCCGACTGTTCATGCTGGCGCAACTGAGCGCGAATACGGGCTAAAAGGACGGGAAACTTGAAGGGCTTGGATACATAGTCATTTGCGCCTGCATCCAGGCCCAAAATCGTATCTGCGTCGGTATCGTGTCCAGTCAGCATCAGAATCGGGCATTTCACACCATTCTTGCGCAATACGCGGCACAATTCACGGCCATCGGTATCGGGCAAGCCCACGTCGAGAATCACCAGATCGTAAATGCCTTGTTTGACCTTCTCCATCGCTTCCGAACCGTTACCGGCCTCGAAAACATCGAAGTCTTCGGTGATGATCAACTGTTCGCCTAGCGCCTCGCGCAAATCGTCGTCGTCATCGACCAACAGTATCTTTTTTACGTTCTGCGCCATTGTACCCTCCGCGCTGTGATACTTGAGAGATGCGTAGAGAGCGCCCAACTTGCAAGAATTGCTGCAATTCTTCACACGGACGTGTCAGTGGCGCTGGAATTGTTTCAAATTCGCTGAAACATCGAATATCGACAGGTTCAAGGAGTCCAAAGACCTATCATGTCCCTAAGCCCGACCTTATTGGAGCGCATCGCTCGGGCCCGCAGCGATCTGCGGCTTGGCTTGCCCGTTGTGCTGTCCGAAGGCGACAAGCGGGCGGTCGCGTTGGCGGTCGACGGGCTGGATTCGGCACGATTTTCCACGGCGCGGGAGTTGGGGTCGGCGGTTCTTGTGGTGACAGCGCGGCGGGCAAGGACGCTAAACGCCCGTGCCTATGACGGGGATTTGGCGCGGCTGGTTATGCCAGGTGATGCCACGGCTGGTTGGCTTGCCGCGGTGGCCGACCCCGCCGACGATCTGACCCACCCCATGAAAGGGCCGTTCACTTCGGAGCGCGAAGGGTCCGCCGTGCTGCATCGTAGCGCCCTTCGACTGGTGAAATCGGCCCGACTGTTGCCAGCGGTTTTCGTGGTGAGGATCGACGGCGAGACCCCCGAGGGTTTGACGCACTTGAATGTGGCCGAACTGGATACCGCCCTGGCCGCGCCAGTGGCGCACCACGAAGTGGTGGCAGGACGGGTGCCGATGCAGGTTTCCTCGGCCGGTCGTGTCCACGTGTTTCGCCCGAACGACGGCGAAGAAGACCACGTTGTCTGCGAAATCGGCCAACCATCGCGAAGTGAGCCGGTTTTGGCGAGGTTGCATTCGGCCTGTTTCACCGGCGATGTTCTTGGGTCGCTGAAATGCGACTGCGGGGCTCAGCTGCAGGCCGCTCTGGCACAGATGGGATCAGAGGGCGCCGGAGTTCTCTTGTACCTCAGCCAGGAAGGCCGCGGCATCGGGCTGGCCAACAAGCTCAGGGCCTATAGCCTTCAGGACCAGGGATTTGACACGGTCGAAGCCAATCACCGCCTGGGGTTCGAGGATGACGAGCGCGATTTTCGTACCGGAGCCGATCTTTTGAAACGGCTTGGGTTTTCTTCGGTTCGCCTGATGACCAACAATCCGGCCAAGATCGAGATGATGCAGGCTCAGGGGATCGAAGTTGTCGATAGGGTGCCCTTGAAGGTCGGCAAGACAGCTCAGAACGCGGATTACCTGGATGTGAAGGCCAGAAAGTCGGGACATATTCTTTGAGCGTTTCGCCGCCTTTGGCGGCGACCGAGGGGGGGGGGGGGGGGGGGGGGGGGGGGGGGGGGGGGGGG